>JBEQSW010000524.1:0-6655 GCA_040348565.1 Myxococcales bacterium
ACTTCGTCGCCAACGGCGTGGTCAGCCACAACTGCTACGCGCGTCCCACCCACGAATATTTGAGCTTCGGCGCCGGTACCGATTTCGAGCGCAAAATCGTGGTCAAACCCAACGTCGCGGCCTTGCTGCGCGAAGCGTTCGAGAAAAAATCGTGGCAGGGGGAGCTGATCATGCTCAGCGGCAACACCGACTGCTACCAGCCGCTCGAGAACGAATGGCGGCTGACGCGCGGCATTTTGGAGGTGTGCGCGGAGTACCGAAACCCCGTGCACATCATCACCAAGAGCGCGTTGGTCGAGCGCGACATCGACTTGTTGCAGAGGCTGCAGGCCGAAGCCACGGTCGGCGTTTCCGTGAGCATTCCATTTTGGAACGCCGACACGGCACGCAAGCTCGAGCCGTTCGTCACCACCCCCCAGCGCCGCATGAAGGCCGTGGAACGGCTGGCGGCGGCCGGCATTGCCGTCACCGTGAACATCGCGCCGCTCATCTTGGGCTTGGGAGACCGCGACATTCCGTCCATTCTCGAAGCCGCGGCGGCGGCGGGCGCGCGCGGGGCGTCGCTCATCCCGTTGCGCTTGCCCGGCTCCGTGAAAGACGTGTTCACGGAGCGGCTACAGGCGGCGTTCCCACTCGCCGCCGAAAAGGTGCTGCGGCGCACGCGCGAAATGCGCGGCGGCAAGCTGTACGACTCGCGCTTCGGCGCGCGCATGAGCGGCGAAGGTGAAATGTACCAAACGGTGGAGCGGCTATTTCACAACACTTGCGCGCGCTTGGGGCTGAACCGCGCCGACGGCCACCGCCACGACCGCCCCAACACCTTTCGGCGCCCCACCGACCGCGGCGGGCAGCTGCGGCTGTTCTGAGAGGATTGGCGCCCGCCCCCGAACCCGGTCAGAGCAACCATGAAGGCTGCGGAGGAGGGGTTCCAGGTAGGGAAAATTCGCCGCCGGTTACGGCCCGATGCCGTGCTTTTTCATCAGCGCCGGCAAGCGTTGCGGCAAAAGCACGCCCAGCTTTTGCCCAACTTCACCCGAGATGGCGGGCAGCAAGCGCACGAGCTTGGCGCCGGTCGGCGTCTTGTAAAACGTGATCAGGTCTTGCAGCTCCTTGTCGGAGAAGCGAGAGCCGTAAACTTGCGCGTTGAAGGCCAACAGCTCGTCGTAGGGCAGCGCTTCGGCCACGACTGCTTCCATCTTCTTGGCGAAGTCTTTCGGCAGGTCCTGACCTTGGCTCTTGATGCCGGCGATGATCCCGGCGGTGCTCTGCTTGACCAGCTCCTGATAGCCGTCTTTCGACAGCACCACGCGCGAGAGCTGCATCGCCGTCGACTCGGAGGCAGCGGCTTGGGCCGACGTGAACCGCCCCGCGCCTAGCGTGACACCGCCCAAAGTAGCCACGCCCAGCGCCAAACCAACCAACAGCTTCTTCATGCGTCCGCTCCTTCCGCTGCCCAGCAGCCCAGTTCCGCTCGCCGAGCAGATTAGCAGGCAGAACGACGGACGGGCGCCCGTTTTGATTCACTCGCGCGGCAGTGCCGGCGTCCGGGTCCTCAAAACGCCAGCTCGCCCGAAAACAAGAAGCTGCGGCCGTCTTGGGCCACGGTTCGTTGCGGAAACTCCGCGCTGACCGGCAGGCTGTAGCGCCAGTCGAAGGCGTTGTAGACACCGGCCGCCCACGAGAAGCCGTAGCGCGCTTCGCGCCCGGTGAGGACGATGTCCCAAACCGCGAAGGCGTCGCCCTTGCTCTGGGGATCGTCTTCGCGGTGCTCGTTGCGATCGTAGCGCCCGCTCTCCACGCTCAGGCGCGAAGCCAACGTGAGCGCACGTCCCAACAATGGCAGCGCGCCTTTGACGCTGCCCAGGTGCTCGGGCGAGTTGGCGACGCGGCGAAAGTCGGGGCTCTGGCGGAAGCCGAACAGGGACGACATCGTCGTGCCGTCCAGGAAGCGCGAGCGTTGCCAGCTGTAGCTCACCGCTACCATGTAGCCCTGGCGCCAGTCGCGGCGCAGCGTGAGCTCCCCGCCGACGGTAGCGATGGGCGCGCGCTCGTTCACGTAGTGCAGCGGATCGGCTTCGTCGCCTTGGCCGGCGGTCGAAACCAGATCGCGCGTGTAGTTGCAGAAGGCGGCCGCGGTCCCCGCCAGTGTCGGCGAGAAGCGGTGGGTATGCTCCAGCTCGGCCGAGTAGATGCTCTCCGGGCCGATGTGCGGGCTCTGGATTTGGGTGAAGCCGCCGTCGTTGTAGTAGAGCTCGTACACGCTCGGGGCACGAAAGGCTCGGCCGAGCATCAGCTTGCTGTTGCCGGCGGCGTAGGGCTTGAACACCAGCGCTGCGCGCGGGTTGAGCGAGCGTCCGAACGTGGAATAGGCGTCCAGACGGGCACCGGCCGACACGTGCAGCCGGTCGTTGGGCTTCACGTCGACGAGGGCGTAGGCGGCGCCAACTTGAAAGGGGTGCTGGTCGTCGAGGAAGCTGCCGCTTTCGTCGCGCGCTCGCTCTTTGACTTGGACGTGCAGCTGACCTTCGGCGCCGACCGTGACTTTCCACGCTGCGTTCGGCCGCAGCTCGACGCGCTGCTCGGCGCCGACCCAGCTACCGCGGAACGTGTCTCGCTCGAGGCCGCCGTCCGCGGGCAGGTGCGCGTAGCCGCCGTCGAAGCGGTAGTGGTTGGCGTGCAAACGCGTCATGGTGGTGAGCACGTCGCTCCAGCGCGGCTCGGCCTTCAGCTCGAGCGAGCCGCGCGAATCGGTCTGCTCGGTGCGCGGGTCTCCGAGCAAAGTTTCGTACTCGCCGGTGGGCAGGCGCTTGCGGTGCGACTGCAAGTACCAGGCGACGCTCAGCCACTTCTTGTAGTAGCGACCTTCCAGCGTGCCGGCGGTGAAGCCGTCGGCGCCACGCGCGGTTTGGTCCACCTCCGGGAAGTAGAAGTTGCGACCGTTGCCGCGCGCGATGGCGGCGCTGGTCCACAGCCCGGCGTCTTTGCCGAGCGGCACGTTGGCGCGCACGCGGCCGCGCGCAACTCCGCTTTCGGCCGTCGAAAGCCCTATTTCACCGCCTTTTTGCGTCGGCTTGCGGGTCACCACGTTGACCACGCCGGAAAAGGCGTTGGTGCCGTACAGCACCGAGCCGGGGCCGCGCACGACCTCGATGCGCTCCACGTCTTCCAGGCCGACGCGCGCGTCGTAGCCCACGTACGACGAGCCCAGCCAGTCGTCGTTCAGCGGGTGGCCGTCGACCAGCACCAGCACGCGATTGCCGTAGCTACCCAGCCGCCCCAAGCCGCGAAAGCCGATGGCTTGGTATGAGCGGTCGTTCCACGAGTACACCCCGGGCACGCCGCGCAACGCCTCGACGATGGTCGGGTACTTGAGCGCCTTGAGCTCGCGCTCTGGGATGATGCTGACCGAGCTGGGCGCGTCGTCCACGCCCTCGGTGGAGCGCGACGCGGCCGTGACTTCTTCCGCTTGGGTGAGCGTCACTTCGACGCGCTGCTCGCGCTCGTTTTGGACCACGACCTCGCGCTTGACGGCCTTGAAGCCTCCGAGTGAAAGGCGCAAAGCGTGTGGGCCGACCGGCGCGTTGAGCACGAGAGGAGTAAAGCCTCGCGGCAGCCCGTCCACCTCGACCAGCGCGCCGGGCTCGTCGCTGCTGATCACGAGCGAGCCGGTGAGCGCGCTGAGCTCCGGCCGCACCTTGGTCTGTTGCTTGGCCCTTACGTCGACCTCCACGTCCGCGGGGTGGAACCCCGGGCGCGCGAAGAACAGCCGATGTCGCCCCTCCGACAGCTGCAGCTTGCAAGGCGCCACGCAGGCCGCGGGCGCCTCCGGATCTTCC
Organism: Myxococcales bacterium; assembly: GCA_040348565.1. Classification (GTDB taxonomy): domain Bacteria; phylum Myxococcota_A; class Polyangia; order Polyangiales; family Polyangiaceae; genus PMG-095. Next base: position 3,837 of record JBEQSW010000524.1, read on the forward strand.
AGACGTACGGCGGCGCCGCGCGCCGATTCGTCCACCAAGACCTCGCCCAAGATGGCTTCGAGCTTGACCGACACGCGCCGGCTCTCTCCCGCGCCCAGCGCCGGCACCTCGATGCGGGCCGGGTAGTAGCCGGAAAGCTCGGCCAGGACCACGTACGCGCCTGGTTTGACGCCGAGCGAGGTGGGGGCGTTGCCGCGCGCGCCCAAGTCACGACGCTCCAAATAAACGGTCGCGCCGGGCGGCTCGCTCACGACCTCCAACACCGCTACGTTTTGGCGAATGCCGGCCAGCGAACGCTCGATGCGCGCGCGCGTATCGGCGTTGGCTTCACCCTGCAGCGCGAGGGTGAAGTAGCGGTAGGCCTCGGGGTACTGCTTGAGCTCTTCGTAGCAGCGCGCCACGTTGTAGGTGACGTTGCGATTGGCGACGAGCCGGTTCGACTCCAAGAACTTCTCGAGCGCGCCCTTGTAGTCGCCGCGCTGATAGGCCTCCGCACCCAGGCGGAACTTGAGATCGGCTTCGTCGGCTTGGTCGTCGGCGTGGGCGGGCGTGACCAGACCGAGCACGAAGCCCAGCACCAGGAAGCTCGAAGCGGCGCGAAACATGGCTCAGCGCTCGAGGCGGATATCGCTAGGCGGCTTGACGGCGGACGGAGCGGTTGGCCTTTTGGGAGCAGGAGCGCGGGCTTTCAAGGGCTCTACCGTAGCTTTCGGGGGCGGGGGAACGGGTGCGCTGACGACCGCTGGCGGCTCGGGCGTGCGCGCTGAAAGCGCCGCCACGACCCGCACCGCGCCGCGCGCCGAGCCTTGGCGTACCACATAGGGTTGGTAGCCGTCTTTCTCGACCACGAACACGCGCGGGCTCTGGCCTTCGGCCAAGCTCAGCGTGAGCGAAAACGGCGTCGAGCCTAGGCGTACGCTTCCTTCACTGACGCTGGCGCCGGACGGCTCCGACTCGATGTCGAGCGTGAACGGGACCGGGGCAACGGTGGCAGGCGCGCTGGGCGCCGGAGCGTCGCCGCTGCCCACCGTGCCGGGCGCGGCCGAACGGCCTTGCAGCCACAGGGCGCCGCCGACCAACACCGCCAGCAACCCGGCAGGCAGCAGCCAACGACCGAGGCCGCGCTGCTGCGCGAGCGGCGCGAGCGGCGGCTGCAGGATCTCGATGCGCGAGTCGGGAGACGACACGGCCGAGTGCGTTCCGCTCACGGGATGCAGGCGCGCCGACTCCAAGGTACCGTCGGGCCGGGGGCGTGAGTCGGGGTGACCGCTCGGCATGGCGACGGTCGGGCCGTCGGAAGGCGGAGCCGAGGCTCCGCCCGTCGTCGGCACTTTGGTGGCGATGATGCGCGGGTGCGAGCTGTAAACGAGCGCCTGCGGTCCGCTGCCGGACGCCGTCGCGCGCGAGCCGAGCGGAGACAGGTCCGCCGCGAGCTCGGCGATGCTTTGGTAGCGCCGCTGCACGTCTTTTTCGAGGCAGCGGTTGATGATGGCCTCCAGCCGTTCGCTGACGTCGGGGCGCATGGTGCGCACCGGCATGGGAGGATCGGCCACGATGGCCGCGCATACGCCAGGAAAAGACTCGCCCCGGAAGACCGGCGCGTCTGTGATCAGCTCCTGTAAAATGATGCCGAGCGCCCAAATGTCGGCCCGCGCGTCGACACGCCGCGCGTCGCGAATCTGTTCGGGCGACATGTAGTTGGGCGAGCCCATCAACGTGCGCGTATTGGTGAAGGTCGGCACGGCCTCGCCGGAGCTGGGATCGCTCAGTTGCTTGGAGATGCCGAAGTCCAGCACCTTGAGCAAGGGCAACCCGTCGCTGCGGCGAGTGACGAACAAGTTGGACGGCTTGAGGTCGCGGTGAACGATGCCGAGCTGATGCGCTTCGGCCACGCCCGCGCACGCTTGCAGCACATAGTCCACCGCTTCGGCTTCGGGCAACGCGCCCCGCTCGTCCAACATGCTGCCCAAGTCGGAGCCGCTGAGCAGCTCCATCACCATGAACGGCAAGCCGCTGTCGAGCTGGCCGACGTCGTAGATGCGCACCACGTGGTCGCTGCGCAGTCGCGCCGCCGCCTGCGCTTCGTGCAGAAAACGCGCGATCGCTTCGTCACGTCGATCTTCGTCGGGCGGCAGCGTGAGCAGCTTGATGGCGACCGCCTGGCCGAGCTGCACGTGCCGGGCGCACACCACGACGCCCATACCGCCGCGCCCCACCAGGCTTTCGACGCGGTACTTTTGCGCAATGACCTCGCCCAACGCTGGCGCGCCAGCACCGAGGCTCTCTGCTGCGGGTCCCGACATCATCCTCTCGCGCGCTCCGAACAGCGCAGCGTAACCGACTCTGTGGGGCGTCTCTCCGCTTTTTTATGGTCGGAAAACCGTGCCGTTGAGGTCGGAGAATGTCCTACGTGGCTCTAGGAGGCTGGTGTGAAACACCAGCCATCTAAATCGGCGAAGCCGCCGCGTGGAGGGGAGGCTCGAAAAGCTCTGCTTTTCGAGGGGAGGAGGCGCGTGCCTCCTCCCTCAAGACAAGGCTAGGCGGTTGGTGTTTGAAAAAACACCAGCCGCCTAGGGCCACGACCAAGCCTTTCAGGGCGGGGCGCAGCCGACGCGTTTGGTCGAAACCGACAGGTTGTCGACATAAAGCGGGCTCTCGACGCTGGACGAATAGGAGCGAGCGCCGAGCCGGAGCATCTTGGCTCCGGTCCAAGCCGTGTTGACGACGCTGGTCACCGCGTCTTGGTGGATGTGATAGCCGGGCTCCACGCCGTCGATGAACAGGTGCCCTTCGACGGCCGCCGCTTGGTTTTTCACCTG
>JBEQSW010000535.1:0-14530 GCA_040348565.1 Myxococcales bacterium
AACGGCTTTTCGATGCCCAGGCGGTGGCCGTGGCGAATGGCCCGGCGCATCACGCGGCGGAGCACGTACTCGCGCCCGGTGCGGTCGGGCATCACGCCGTCGGCGATCATCACCGCGGTGGTGCGCGCGTGGTCCGCGATGACGCGCATGCTGACGTCGTCTGGCGTCATGCTGCCGCCGTACTTCTTGCGCGAAATTTCCGAGGCTTTGTCGACCAGCGAGCGCAACAGATCGGTGTCGTAGTTGCTGAGCTTGCCCTGGGCGGCCACGCACATGCGCTCCAGGCCGCCGCCGGTGTCGATGCTGGGCGCGGGCAAGGGGTCGAGCTTGGCGACGCCATCTTTCAGGCTGCGCTCGAACTGCATGAACACCAGGTTCCAAATTTCGCAGTAACCGACGCCTTCGGGCGTTTGCTCTTCGCCGAACTTGGTCGGGTCCACGCCGTTGCCGTTGAAGAAGTAGATCTCGCTGCAGGGGCCGCACGGACCGGTGTCACCCATGGCCCAGAAGTTGTCGGCCATGCCTAAGCCGCGCACCTGCGCGTCGCCGAAGCCAGTCAGCTTCTTCCACAGGTCACGCGCGAACGTGTCCTCGGGAATGCCCTCTTCGCCCTTGAAGTAGCTCATCACCAGCCGGTCCTTCGGCAAGTCGAGCTCCTTGGACAAGAAGTCCCAAGCGAAGACGATGGCTTCTTCCTTGAAGTAGTCACCGAAGCTGAAGTTCCCCAGCATCTCGAAGAACGTGTGGTGGCGCGGCGAAGGGCCGACGGCCTCCAAGTCGTTGTGCTTGCCGGAGATGCGGATGCACTTTTGGCTGGTGGTGGCGCGCTTGTAGGCGCGCTTCTCACGACCAGTGAACAGGTCCTTGAACTGGACCATGCCGGCGTTGGCGAACATCAACGTCGGGTCGTTGGGCGGCACCACGGGGCCGCTCTGCACCACTTCGTGGCCGTTGCGAGCGAAGAAACCTAAGAAGGCGCTGCGGAGCTCTGCAGCCGTACGGGTCGACATGATAGGGGCCGGCATTTAGCACGACCCGTAAAGCGCGGCTGCTAGCCTCGACCGACCCGATCAATCCCCTCATTTGCCAGGCGATCGGCCTCCCCGTTCAGCTCGCGGCGGATATGGGTCAGCTTGACGCTGGTGAAGCGGGAAATCAGCCGCCGCGCCTCCTCGAACAGGGGCCGGAGCCCCGGGCTCTTGACCCGGTATTCGCCCTTCAGCTGCTTGATCAACAGCTCGGAGTCGGCCCGCACCTCGATGCGATCGATGCCCTGGGCCAGCGCGCCCGCCAAACCCAGCAGCACCGCCTTGTACTCGGCGACGTTGTTGGTGGTGTGCCCCAGGAACTCGCTGCCCTTGAACAGCACCTCTCCGCTGGGTGATTTGATGATGGCCCCGATGCCGGCCGGCCCGGGATTGCCGCGCGCGGCGCCGTCCGTCCACAAGACCGCCTCTTCTGCGTTCGCGGTGGGCGGGGGCGACGATTGCGGGCGGGCCATCATGCAACTTCGAACCGCCGCAATGTCAGTCGCGGCGTCGTTCCAAGGCTCGAAGGTAAATGGCTTCGTAGGCTCGCGCAACAACTCCCGAGGCATAGACAGACGCGGCGGCAGCGTGTCCGGCCGCGATTGCTCGAGCACGAGCCGGCGTTGGCAAGCCGAGCGCGCTTATCACTTCGAGCCATGCGCGCGCGTCAATAGTAGCGACCTTTGCCGCGCCTTCGACGTCTCGCAGCGGTCCCTGATCCAGAACGGCGCAAGGCACGCCGAGCGCCAACGCCTCGAGCAAGACGATGGGCTGATCGACCTTGCCCCACAGGTCGTCGACGGGAAAAATGACTATGCTGGATGCCGCCAACAGAGCGTGCATGCTGGAAACACGGTCGGTGATGCGCACACGCGGCGTTTGAAGCACCTGCCTCAAATGCGCGGCTTTGCCCGCTGCGGCCGGGGTTTTGTTGCGGTAGGCGAACACCACCACCGCGTCGGGCATGATTTGCAGCAGCGGCTCGACCAGGCTGCGCGTCACCTCCGCGCCCGAGCTGACCTCCAAATCTCCCGGATACAGGACGATGCGATCGTGCGGCCCGAGGTCGAGATCGGCGCGCGCTCGAGCCACGCTGTCAGCGTTGGGCACGGCCAAGCTCGGCACCGGGGGCGGCACCACCGTCACCTGAGGCAGAGCAAAGCCCTCGGCGCGCGCGGCGCGAGCCAAGCTGTCGGCGGTGGCGCGGCTTTGCACCACGAGCTCGTCGCCGAACACCAACTGGTTCAGCTTCGCGAAATGACGCGGGGGCGACGCCACCGTCTGCACGATGGGCACGCGCCGCACGGCTTTCAACGCGCGCGCGACCTGTCCGGTGCGCGGATTGGGTGCGAACACGAAGTGCCAGAGGTCGTCCTTCGGCCCGGTGAGCAGGCTAAAGGCGGCGCGCGCGTTGTCGAGCACGGCCGGCGCGAAGGCGCCCCCGCTGCGGTACACGGCTCGGCCCACGACGCCTGCCGGCAACAGCGACATGGCCTCGGGCGTGGTCAGCACGACCGGTGAAAAGCCGCGGAGCTCGGTCGCGACGTCGCGCACCAAGCATTTGGTGCCATCGTGAAACGGCGGCGCAATGGGCTTGGAGACGAACAGCACCCGCGGCATGGGCCGCGCTCATGCCAGAGCGCCCGGGCGAGCGCAAATGGGCGTTCAGAGGCGAGCGGCGGCGACCAACGCGGGCGGGGCGCGGCGCAAGGCGCTGGCGATCGCAGCTTCCAGCACGTCTTTGCGCAGCTGCGCGCTCTTGACCTGATCGTTGGCTTCTTGCTCGCTGGCCTGGGCGCTGGCGCTGCCCGAGACCTTCGCCGCGATCGATTGATCGGGCATGGTGTGGAGGACGTACTCCACCTTGGCCGTGTACACGATGGCGCTGCCTTCGCGTGAGGCTTTGAGCGTCTCGACGCTGCCGGTGACCATGACCACCGGGGTCTTGCGGCCGGCGCCGTCGTCGCCTTCCACCAGCACCTTCACGCCCGGTAGCTCTCCCAGCTTTTGCCGAGAAGCCTGGGCCAAATCCGACTCGATGCGCTTGGACTTCACCCCGCTGCCGTTCTTCATGATGCCGAGCTTCACCAGCACCTTGGGCTTGGGTGCCTCCAGGCCCTGCGCTTCCAGCTCGGCCAGCGACGCCTTGATCTGCTTGCGAACGGGCGCGGAACGGTCCAGACGGTGCTCTTTGAGCGGTGCGATGGCGCGCGGATCCCCGAACTGTTCCAGGGCCGCGACGGCGGCGGCCCGCACGGAGGCGTTCTCGTCGTCCAAGGCCGCCACCAGGGGCGTGAACGCGGCCGGATCGATGCTCTTGCCGAGTTGCAGCGCGGCCTGAACGCGCACGCGAAAATCTTTGCTGTCGCGCAGCTGACCTATCAGCTCATCGAGCGCGGGTTGCGCCAACGCTGGCGACGCGAGCAGGAGAAACAACGATGCGAGGGCGGCGCGTCGAGGAAGGGGCAACATCGACAATGGGTGTACTGATCATCTGACGCGCGGCTTCCCTTCTGCAAGGAGCTTCAAGAAGCGCCCATCATTTTCGTGGGGGCATCGCATAGGCGCAACTACATGGGGGAAAACCCACATCCATGCGATGCGTTCACGCAAGGTATCGCGGGTCTCCCGACCCTTGAGCACCCGCGCCTACATCTCATCAGTGCCCTTTGGTCTCATTTGTCAGCTGCCCGCCCGCTAAGCCTGGCTTCTGGCGAGGCTTTCGCGAGGACCGGAGCGGAGCGTACTTGAGTACGTGAGCACCGGACCGCAGCGAAAACGAAGCCAGAAGCGAGGATCAGCGGGCGTCCCTACCAGCTGAAATGAGACCCATGGTGAGATGCATCAGTGCATGAGTGAGCGCGCTTCATCCTCGAGCGTGGCTTCGTCTCCGGCGCGATAACCCACGTGAACGAAGCGCACGATGCCGCTCTTGTCGACGACGTAGGCGGTCGGCATCGTCGGCGGATCGTAGGCTTTGGCAACCGCCTTGCCGTCGTCCCACGCCACCGGAAAGGTGGCGCCCGTCTCGGCCAGGAAGGCTTTGATGCCCTTGGCGTCGTCGTCCTGGCTGATGCCCACGACCGCCAAGTCGCCGGACATTTTGCTGACCAGCTTTTGGTACGCCGGAAACGACTGCTTGCAGGGCTGGCACCAGGTCGCCCAAAAGTCGACGATCAAGACCTTGCCGGCGTAAGCGCCCAGGCTCTGCGGGTGGCCCGAGACGTCACTGAGCTCGAACGCAGGAGCGGGCGCGCCGACCAGTGGATGCGAGTCACCGGCTGGGCTGGCGCCCATACCCCCCGCACCGCCGGCGCAAGCACCGAGCGTCGAGCACCAACCCATGAGCCCAAGCAGCAGCGAGCGCCGCAGCAACTGCGCGCGCTCGCTCCAGAGCGGAAGAGTCACCGCTTCTTGCCGCCCTTCTTCGGGTCCTCGTCGGGGCAGCCGTCTTCGTCTTCGAAGCCGTTCTTGGTTTCGGCTTCGTCGACGCACTCGTCGTCCGAGTCCAGGACGCCGTCGTTGTCGTTGTCCGGATCCGGGCAGCCGTCGGTGTCTTCGTAGCCGTCGGTGTCCTCGGCCTCGTTCACGCACTTGTCGCGCGAGTCGGGCACGCCGTCGTTGTCGGTGTCGGCCTCGTCCGGGCAGCCGTCGTCGTCCTTGTAGCCGTTCTTGGTCTCGGCTTCGTTCGGGCAACGGTCGCCAGTGTCGGGGATGCCGTCCTTGTCGTTGTCGGCCTCAGGGCAACCGTCGTGGTCTTCGAAGCCGTCTTGGTCTTCGGCCGCGCTCGGGCACTTGTCGTCCTTGTCCGGAATCGTGTCCAAATCGTTGTCGCGATCGGGGCAGCCGTCACCGTCCTCGTAGCCGTCCTTGTCTTCCGGCTCGGTGGGGCACTGATCGGCGGCGCCTTCGATGCCATCACCGTCGCTGTCCTTGCCCTCGGCCACGTACAACACGCCGAGCATGGCGCGCACCTTCGGCACGCCGACGCCCTGCACGACGCCGGTACCGCCGCCGAGCGTGAACTGCAGCGGCGAGCTGAGCGGCAAGATCTGCACACCGGCCAGCACCTCCATCGTGTTCTCACCGGCTTTGGTGCTGAAGCGCGTGGTGCCGAAGCCTTCGCCCATCACGCGAAACACCGGGCTTACCCGGTAGGCGGCGCCGAGGGCGTACCGAAATTCGGAGCCCAGGTCGGTGCTGCCGATGACGACCGGCTTGCGATAGACGCCGGCCAAGTTGCCGCCGAACGAGAAGCCTTGCGTCTCCCCGTCGAAGATGGCGCGCGCGCCGAAGGTCGGCAGCTTGTCGCCCATGAACTTGTCTTTGGCGGTGGCTTGGCCGAGTGGCGCAGTGGCGAACACCGTCGCGCCGATCACGAACGGGGTCTTGAGGTCGCCGTACAGGCGGAACTTACCCTCGATTTCCGAGTCGCCCATGCCGACGGCGTTGATGCCTTTCGGCTCGTCGTGGCCGTCGGGCGTGATGCCGACGCCCTTGAGCCACGTCACCGGGATGCGCAAGCCGAGCTGCACGCGCGGCACGATGGTGAACGACCCGAGGAAGTCGCCCGTCACCATGTTCTCGACGACTTTGACGTCTTGCTGCACGGCGCCCGGCTCGCTGCAGTCGTCGACCTTGAGACAGCTGCGCACCGTCAACGGCTCGAAGGCGTAGTTGACCATGATGCCCGCGCTCCACACCTTCTCGCCGTCGGTACGAGCACCGCGCATCGAGAAGTAGTTGCGAGGACCAGGCGCCGCCTGGAACCGTTGCACGCTGATCGAATGGTCAACGCGCTGTTGAGCCAAGGCTTGGCCGCTCGTGAGCAGCGAGCCGAGGCCGGCAGCGGTGATGAGCAGCGGCAGCGCAAGACGCGAACGGTATGCGAGCGGGCGACGGCGATGAGTCGAGAGGCTCTTCAACGAGGTTCTCCTGAAGTTTCGAGGGAACGACCGGGGCACGGAAGGGCCCGAGCGGAAGCCATGCTTTCAAACTGCACGAAGAACTGCAATCGCTTTAAGTCACCGCGCACCCGCGCCCGTACTGCGCGTCAGCGGCGGCATTTCCGCTGGCGCCGTACCTGAGCTAGGCTCGCGGGCGCTGTGGCGGTCTGCGTCGGATGTGCGAGCGTGCTGGTGCCCGAAGCGCGGTTTTGCCCGCAGTGCGGGCTCGCCGTGCCGAAGCTACGTGAGCGCATTGGTCCCGGCAGCGAGGTCACGCTCGGCGACTTAGGTAAGTGCGTGCTCGGGCACACCATCGGCGAAGGCGGCATGGGCGTCGTTTACCGAGGCTGGCTTTACTACAATCCCGCCGGCCGGTTTGCCGCGAACCCGCCCCACCCCATCGCGCTCAAAGTCCTTCACCCGCTGATCCGCGGCCGCCCGCGCGCCGAGAAACTCTTCCGCCACGAGGCCGAGGTGTTGGGGAAGCTGGCCCATCCGAACATCGTCCACTACTTCGGCTTGTTCGAGCAGGACCACGAGCTGTGCATCGCCATGGAGCTCGTGCAGGGCGAGTCGCTGGCGGAGCTGTTGCAGCGAGCGAACGCCAAGGGCGGGCCGTTGCCGCGCCTGCCGTACACGCAGGCGTGGCACTACCTGGCGCAGCTGCTGGGAGCGCTCGAGAGCCTGCATGCGCTCGGCATCGTCCACCGTGATGTGAAGAGCGCCAACGTGCTGATTCGCACCGATGACATCGCCAAGCTGACCGATTTCGGCATCTCGCGGCTGCCGGCCGAGGCGGCGCGCGAGAGCGGCGGCACGGCACCGGGCACCGGCGCGTACATGCCGCCCGAGCAGGTGATGGGGCAAGCGCTCGACGCGCGGGCGGACCTGTACGCGGCCGCCATCGTGATGTTCGAGATGCTGACCGGCGTCACGCCGTTCGATTCGCCCGAGCGCAGCGAAATCATGATCCGCGCGGCTCAGCTCGACGAAGCTCCGCCGCCCGTCAGCCGCCTGATCTTGGGCGCTCCGCCCGCGCTCGACTTGGTGTTCGCTCGAGCGCTCGCCAAGAACCGTGACCTCCGCTACCCGAACGCCCGGGCGCTGGGCGAAGCCTTCCGCACCGCGTTGGGCCTGCCCGAGTCCGTCGGCTGGCAAGCCCAAGCCGAGCTGTCGCGGGTCGCCAAGACGCTATCCATGGCCATCGAGCAGGCCCAGGCCAACGCGGCGGCAGCGGCGCCGACCGCTGACGATCTGCCCGCCTTGCCCGAGGCACCGCCAGAGGCCGAGCGCTACGCCACCGACGTGATGACCGCCTTTAAAAAAGGCTGAGGTTGACAGTCTTGCGGGTCGGTGCGAAAGGGACTGCCGCCGCTTGGGTAAAAGGCGGAGTATCAATGCGAAAACGCTCCGTTTTACTGCTTTCGGCCTTCAGCGCCTCGGCTCTCTTTCACTCGCTTCCCTCGCTTGCGCAGCCTGCGCCTGAAGCGAAGAAGCCCGCACCCGAGGCAAAACCGGCTGAGCCGAAGCCTGCCGCGGCGCCGGCCCCCGCACCCGCGGCGGCGCCTGCTCCGCCGGCTGCGCCTCCGGCCGACGCGCCCCCACCAGCGGCCGATGGCACGGAAGAGCCCGATGCCGCTCCGGAGCCTGCAGGCTCGCTGCCGCAAGCGCAGCCGGGCTTGAACCCGTTGCCGGTGTGGCCCGAGCCTTCAGAAGACGCGGCCGCGTTGAAGCGTCAGGGTGCCGAGCGCCCCGGTGCGGCCAAGCCGAACGGCGGCAACGCCGTGTTCGCCGAAGACTGGTGGACGCACACGCGCCCGGTGCTCGAGTGGCACGGCAGCTTCCGCGCCCGCGGCGAGCTGTTTTACAAGTTTCATTTGGGTCGCAATGATTTGCCCCAGAGCGCGCTGTTTCCGCGCCCGGCCGATCATTATTATGAGCCGATCGTCGGTTCGACTTTGAACTCCGACAAAGCCTCGGGGGTAAAGCTGTGCACGCCGGACGAGACCGGCCGCGGCACCTCCACTGCCTTCAAAGACGCCACCCAGGGCTGCGACGACAACACGAACGCGGGCGCCAACCTGCGTTTCCGCCTCGCGCCCGAGTTCCACGTCTCCGACAACCTGCGCGTCCTCACGCAGATCGATTTGCTCGACAACCTGGTGCTGGGCTCCACCCCTAGCGGCTATTCGGTCGACAACGGCAGCGTGGCGGCCCGCGGCGGCTATTCGCCGCTCGGCTTTTTGGACGACGGCACGGCCGCGCCCAACAGCCGCAACAGCCTGCGCGACAGCATCGTGGTCAAGCGCGTGTGGGCCGAGTGGGTGACCCCGGTCGGCCAACTGCGCTTCGGTCGCATGCCGAACCATTGGGGTCTCGGCATGGTCTACAACTCGGGCGACGGCCACGACGACGACTACCAGTCGACCATCGATCGCGCGCAGATCATCAGCGGCGTCAAATCGCTCGACCTGTACGCCTCGGCCGCCATCGACTTTCCGAACGAAGGCCCCACCAGTGACGCGCTGTCGATCGAGCGCGGCCAACCGTACGACATCGCCCAGCTCGACGACGTCAATCAATACACGTTCACCATCATGCGCAAGAAGAGCCCCGAGCTCATTCGCGCCGCTCTGAACAAGGGCGAGGTGGTGTTGAACGGCGGCTTGCAGGTGCAGTACCGGCACCAGCTGCTGGCGAGTGACGTCGCTGGTACCTGCCAGCAGGGCGCCGCAGCCCTTGGCTGCGACCCCTCGACGACGAGGCTGGGCTTCGTGCGCCGCGACGCCAGCATGTGGATGCCCGATTTGTGGGTCCAGCTGCTGTATCGCGGCTTCCGTTTCGAGACCGAAATCGCGACCGTGCAGGGCTCGATCGCCAACGTGTCCAACACGGCGCAAGAGACCTCTGAAGCCGCCAAGAACGCCACGAACCTCGACTACAAGATGCGCAGCTGGGGCTTCGCGACCGAAATCGAGCAGATGCTGGCCGAGAACAAGCTGCACCTCGGCTTCAAGGCAGGTTGGGCCTCGGGCGATGCCGACGTCGACAGCTTAGCGCCGGGCAGCGCCGACGTCGCCCAGAGTCAGCACGGCGATCACACGATCTCGACGTTCCGCTTCCACCCGAGCTACGGGCTGGATCTCATCCTCTACCGCAACCTGCTGACGCGCGTGCAGGGCACCTACTACCTGCGCCCGAGCGTGAAGTACGACTTCTTGCGCGATCCGAACGGGCAAAAGATCGGCGGCGGCGTCGCCGCCATTTGGTCTCGCGCCAGCGAGTTCATGCAGACCCCCGGCCACGCGCGCGACCTCGGGGTCGAGGTCAACGGCCAGCTGTACTTCCAGAGCAAGGACGGCTCGCTCAACGACGACCCGGGTCGCATGGGCGGCTTCTTCGCCAAGCTCGAGTACGCGGTGCTGTTCCCCATGGCCGGCCTCGGCTACGGCGCCCGCGAACGCTCCGTGGACACCAACCTGGCTCAGGCACTTCGGCTGTTCCTCGGCGTCAGTTTTTAAGCGGAGCGATCCGGGGCATACTAGCCCCGCGTGACCCCTCCCCTGCGCCATTCGCTCGTCGTCGCGGCCCTCTTGGCCGCGGCGTGCGCCGGCGATCCGGCTAGCTCGGACGCGAACGGCGGCGGCGCCGGCGAGTCTGCCACGACGGCGGGGTCGAGCAACGGAGGCAAAGGCGGCGTCCCCGAAGCCGAGTGCCCTGCCGCCAACAATCCGCATAGCGCGCCGCGTGCGGTCTCGGTCGGGCTCGTGTCCGGGCAGCTCGTCGACGAGCAGGGCGAGCCGACGTCGTCGGGTTTGGTGCAGATCTGCGGCAAAGACATATGCGTCAACGCGCGCGTGGGCGACGACGGCAAGCTGGCTGAAGACGTCGCCCAAGTGCTGGACGATCCCGCGTGCAAATTCGGCGACGGCTTGACCTGGGGCAAGCTCGCAATCCAGCTCGACAAGGGCGACACCGAGCTTGGCACCCTCACGACCGCGCGCCTGCCCGACTTTGCCGACGGCGTGCCATTCACTCCGGGCACGACCATCTCGTCGGGCGGCGTCACGCTCACGCTCAGCGCCGACGCCCATGTGGAAATCGACACGCTGACGTACGAAGACGACAGCCAGCGCGGCTTTCGCGCCGTGGAGCTGCCCGAGCCCGCGCTCACCCAGCTAAAGCAAGATTTCGTGGCCGGCTTTGCGCTCTCGCCCGTCGACACGCGCATTTGCCCAAGCCCGGCCTTGAGCCTGGAAAATACCGAGAATTTGGCGCCCGGCACCGCGCTCGAGCTGTACGTGCTCGGCGTGGACGTGAGCGAAGCCCTGACGCCCTACGGCGAATGGCAAAAGGTCGGTGAAGGCCAAGTCAGCGACGACGGGGCCACGCTCGATTTTCCAGAAGGGCTGCCGCTGCTGACCGCCATCGGCGTGCGGGAGAAGGGCTGATGCGGTCGCGCTGCTGGGGCTCGTTGCTGGCAGCAGCGCTCGTCACCGCCTGCGGCAGCAACGCGCCCGAGGTGCCGAAGGAGCTGCTGGCCGCGGAATCCGGCTGCGCGGCGCCGGACTACCCGAGCGAAGGCTTGGGCACGGAACCGGGCAACGTCGTCGCCAATGCTTGCTTCGTCGGCTACCGCGCGCCCGACCGCATCGCGCCGATCGAAGCGCACCGCGAGACCATCGCTTTTTCCGACTACTACGATCCGGCGGGCACGAAAGGCGTGTCGCTGTTGCTGATCAACACCGCCGCCATCTGGTGCATGGCCTGCGTGGACGAGCATCGCACGCTGCCCGAGCACGCGAGCGAGCTCGGACCCGAGGGGCTCGTGATCGTGAGCACGCTCTTTCAAGACGCCAAGCGCGACGCCGCCAGCCTGGACGACGTGGAGCGCTGGATCGCCAATTTTCACACCAACTTCCCGATGGTGGCCGATCCGGGCCTGCAGCTGGACGGCTATGCTCCGTCTGACCTGGCACCGTTGAACCTGCTGGTCGATCCGCGAAACATGAAGATTTTGCGCAAATTCGTGGGCAATCAGAGCACCCTGTGGCCTTACATCGAGTCGGAGCTGAAGGCGCGCTCCGCCGACCGCTGAGCAATGCGTCGGCGCTGGGCCGCGCTTCCGCTGTGCGCTGGGTTGGTTGCGGCGCGTGCGCACGCGCTCGAGCCGGGGTCTGTCGCGGGTGAGCCGGTGTTGGTCGACGTGAGCGAGAGCAGCAGCGTCTACTACAACTTCGACAACCGGGACGCGAAGCCGAACCAGGTCGCCACCCGCGCCAACGACGATTTCGGGCTCGTGTACAACCGGCTGAGCGCGCAAGCGACGGCGGGGCATTTGAGCTTGGGGGTCCGGGTCGACAACGTCTGGTTCTATCGCTCGCCCAACGCCACGCAGCTGGCGCTGGACCTGACGAACGAGGCGCGGCCGTCCGACGCGCCCAGCTACTTTCGCGGCAAGCTCGGCGAGGCGGGGCTCGAGCTGTCCAATCGCTTCATCGACTGGGTCTATCCGTCGAAGTACTACCTCACCTATTCGCGACCGGGGTTGGAGGCAACGCTCGGGGACGCCAGCGCGCAGCTCGGCCGCGGCATCGTGCTCAGCGTGCGCAAGCGCGACGAGCTGGGCAGCGACACCACGATTCGCGGCGCCCGCATCAGCGTGACCACGCCAGGAGCCGTCCGGCTCAAGCTCACCGCGCTCGGCGGCGAGCTCAACCCGCTCCGCATCGACGAAGCTAGTGGCCGCTACCTGGGCGTACCCAGCAGCAGCGACGCGCTTTCGACCCTGACCGAAGCCGGCATGCCGCGCGCCATTCGCACCGATTTTGCGCCGCTCACCGGCGACTGCGCCACCAGCGCCACCTGCGGCTACGCCCCCGATCGCATCGCTGCCGGCCAAGTCGAGCTCTCCGGCGAGCGCTGGAAGCTGGGCACGCAGGGCTCGGCGCTGTTCCGCGCCGCGCCGCTGAGCGAAGACTTGCTGCGCACCGCGCAGCGCATCGTCACGCTCAGCCAATCGGTGGAGCTGCAGCGCGTGCTACCCGACCTTTCGTTGTACGGAGAGCTGGCGTTTCAGCAGCTGAGCCAACGCGCCGACGGCGCCCGCTTCGACCCCGGCTACGGCGCGTACCTCAGCGCCGCCTACACGCCGAAAGACGTGGCGCTCACCCTCGAAGGCCGACACTACCGGCGCTTGTTTCCGCTGGCCGCCAACGTGAAGCTGGCGCGCGCGCGCGAATTCTCGAGCGTCTCGTACAACCAGGTGCCCACCACCGAGCTGGAAGACAACGACACCGAGTTCGAAGGCATGAACACCTGTGTCACCGGCGCCCGCTTGCGCGGTGACTTCAGCCTGCGGCGCGGGGTGCGCGCGCTCGGCAGCTTGGCGCACTACCTGACCTACGCCGAATCGGGCGCCAACGACGCCTGCGTCGTCAGCGAGCAGCAATTGAACCGGGTCTACGACCTCTCCTCGGGTTTTGCGCTCGATTCGCGCGATCGCCGGCGACACCTGGAGGTCGTGCTCGGCGGCCGGTTGGACCAAGCCGGCCGTGACTTGGCGCTGCCCGACGGCTCGCGCTCGCAGCTCTTTTACAGCGAAGGCTACGTGCGTCACGTGCTGGAGCTGCCGCTCGTCGGCGACTTCAGCGTCAGCCTCACCGGCCGTCACCGCCGGCGCGCGCAAGCCGAAGGCGGCCCTGGCGTGCCTTGGTCCGAGGGCGAAGAAGTGCTGGGCGTCGAATGGGCCGAGCATTCGAGCCTGGGGCTAGGAGCGGAGTACGATACGCGCCCCGGCGTGCCCCACCGCTATTTCAACATCGAGCTGTCCCACCGCCCGACGCCCGCGACCCGCATTGCGCTGTTCGCAGGGCAACGCCGCGGTGCTTTGCGTTGCGTGGGCGGCATCTGCCGGCTCTATCCACCGTTCGAAGGCGTCCGCCTCGATCTCGCGCTCCGCTTTTAGAGCCAACTCATGCGCGCGTTCGTTCTTGCCTCTGCACTGCTCTTCAAAACGACGCTGGGCGCCGCTGCCACGCCGGAACCGGCTGCGGCGCAATCGGGTACGGACTCCACCATCGCCGCCCCGGCAGACACTGCCGACGCTCCCGCCGGCTCCGCCACCGCCACACGCGCTCACTCCGGCGTCTTGCCAGTGGCGGCCGCCGTCGTGCCAGGGCTGTTGGTGCGCGGCTCCGGTCACTTCGCGCTCAGGCAACCGCGCACAGCCAGAAATCTGCTGTTGATGGAGGGCGTCGGTCTCGGCTTGTTCTTGGGCGGCGGCCTCACCATCGTGTTCACGGGCGCGTCGCGCTACTTCGTGGCCCCAGCGGCCACGGCCACCATGCTCGGCTTCGGTTTGTTCTCGACCTCGTACTTGGCCGACATTTACGGCACCGTCTCGAACGATGGCGGTGCCGCGCTCAGCCGCTACCGCCCCCCGGCCCGCTGGGAAACCGAGCTCGGCTACCGCCGCATCGACGATCCCGAATTTGCCTATCGAGACTTATTGGTCGAGCGTGTTTCCCGGCAAATTGGCCCCCTGCGCCTGAGCCCGTCGGGGATTTTTTCGACCCGCGGAGACACCGCCCGCTACCGCATCGAGGGCCAATATCGGCTCGCCGGCAACGTCGACGACCCGCGCCCGAGCGACGTCAGCTTCCTCGATCTCACGCTCGGCTTCGTGCACCAGCGCCATCGCCCGGAGCACTTCTCGCGCAGCTCGGCCGAGCTCGCGCTGATCGGCCGCTACGATTTTGCGCGGCTCGGGCCAACTCTGCGCGGCGCCTTCTTCGAGCTGGGCGCGGGCTACGCGCTGGCCCGCACCGACTACGATCTTTCCGGTATCAAGGTGCCGGCCGATCTCGAGCACGTGCTGCTCGGCCGCGTCGGCTTCGGCGTCACTCTCCGCGGCGCCAGCGCGCCCGGCAGCGAAGCCATCCTTTATTACGACCACCGTCACGACGACTACGTGGCGGGGCTCAAGCTCCGCGGCATCGGTAGCGGCGTCTTGGGTCACTTCGGCTTCGAGGCGCGCTGGTTCTTCACCGAAAGCGTGGGCGTCGCGCTCGACGCTCAGGCCGGGTCCGCCTACCTGGGCGGCGCTTCCCTGCTCTTCAGAAGCGGCGCGAGCCGCCCGCGTGCCGCTTCGGTGCCCACCACGGAGACGCAGCCATGAAACCGCGCATCGTCCTCGGAACGGCTCTCTTTCTGGCACTTTCGTGCCTGCGACCGAGCGAAGAGCGAGCTTCTGCCGATCTCGAGGTGGGCCAAGCGCAGCAAGGCGTGCTGAGCGTGAACGTGGACGACGGTTTGGCCGCGGTGCGCGCGCTGGACGACGACCAACTCGTACTTTGGGGCAGCGCCCCCAGCTACAGCTTCGAGCTCACGGCGTCGGTCGACCGGCAGCTGCGGGTGGACGTGCAGAATTGCTTGCCGGATGCCGAGCTCCAGGTGCTCAGCGGCAACGCCGACGTCACCCCGTTGGAAGACAGCGGCACCCCCACGCG
Source organism: Myxococcales bacterium (assembly GCA_040348565.1). Classification (GTDB taxonomy): domain Bacteria; phylum Myxococcota_A; class Polyangia; order Polyangiales; family Polyangiaceae; genus PMG-095. The sequence goes on from JBEQSW010000535.1 coordinate 14,485, forward strand.
CAAGAGCTGGCGGGTCGCCATGCCAGCCGGCACCCTCCGGCTCGGT
>JBEQSW010000538.1:0-11259 GCA_040348565.1 Myxococcales bacterium
GGTGCCGGGCGAGCTCGTCGTCGGCAACAGCGTGCGCAGCCTGGGCCTGGCCGGCGCCATCGGCTCCGGCTTTCGCACCCTGGCGGGTGGCGAGGTGGAGAACATCACCGCGCTGATCTCCGAAGGGCGCCACGCCGCCATCGCCCGGCTGGTGGACGAAGCGCGCCGCCACGGTGCGCACGGTGTCACCGGCGTGACGACGGAGCTGTCCACGCTCGCCGGCTACACCGAATTTCTGTCGCAAGGCACTGGCGTTGCGGCGACATCCGGCCAGCCTCCGTTCTTCACCACGTCGGCTTCCGGCACCGAGCTGTACTGTCACCTCGACGCCGGCTACACGCCCGTCAGCTTCGTGATGGGCAACGTGGCATACGCGCTGGGCATCGGTCGCGGCATCGCGGGCGGGCTCTCCACGCTGGCCCAGGGGGAGGTGCGCCAGTACTCGGAAATGTACAACCGCATCCGCCACCTGGCCTTGTTTCGTCTGCGCCGCGAAGCCGCCAGCGTCGGGGCCAACGCGGTCGTGGACGTGCGCGTCGATCTGCGTCCGTTCGGCACCGGTGTGGTCGAGCTGTTGATGACCGGCACGGCTTCGCGTCACCCCGCGCTCGCGGCCGACAGCCGTGACCCCGCCAACGTCGCCACCAGCGAGCTCAGCGGGGCCGAGCTCTTCAGCCTGGCCCAGATGGGCTACGCGCCAGTGCAGCTGGTGATGGCGACCAGCGTGTATTCACTCGGTTTGGTGGGCGGCATCGGCGCCAGTTTTTCGGCGCTGGCCAAAGGCGAGCTGAGCGAGCTGACCGAGCTCATCTATGGCGCCCGAGAAAACTGCTTGTCGCTGTTGCGACGAGAGGCCGAGTCGGTCGGAGCCGAGCGCGTCATCGGCAATCGCCTCCAAATCCGCGAGTTGTCGCCGGGTTTGATTGAAGTGGTGGCGGTGGGGACGGCGGTGCGACGCCAGCAAGGCATCACGCCGCACAGCGCGTCTTTGCCGGTGCAAGCCATCGTGCGCGACGACGATTCGCTCACCATGCAAGGCGGCGGCAGCGCCGGCTTCGCCACGAGCCTGGCCTTCGGTGCCGGAGTCGAGCGCGGAATTCAGCGCCGCGCCAGCCCCGCGGGCTGCTTGGCGGCCGTCATCGTGGTGGGGCTGATGCTGGTCGGGATATTGATCGGGATTCTTTCGTCGCTCTCCCACCGCTGACAATTAGCGTCAGGCGCCTGCCTGATTCTCGGAAGGTGACGGTACTTTGCCGTCATGCTTGCCCCGCTGAAGGCTCGGTTGTCTCTCGTCTTGGCCCCACTGGTGCTGGTTGCGGCTTCGGGTTGCGGCTCCGATACGGGCGGCAATCAGGTCGTCGGTGCGGGCGCGGATTCGTCCGGCGGCAGCTCCACCGGTGGCAGCTCCGCGGGGGGCAGCACGGTGGGCGGCAGTGCGTCCCAGGCCGGCAGCACCTCGGCCGCGGGAACAGCCAGCGGCAGCGGCGAATTTCCGTGTGAGGTTCAGGCTTTGCTCGCCACCAAATGCCAAGCTTGTCACAAGGTCGAGCCGCCCGGTGCGCTGCTTTCGGCGGCCGATTTCAGCAAACCGAGCAAGGTCGACCCGCAAAAAACGGTCGGCCAGGTCGCGCTGGAGCGCGTGCAGCTCACGACCAACCTGCGCATGCCTCCGGCCCCGCTCGAGGCCGCAACCGCCGCCGAAATCGCGGCGCTCTCCAGCTGGATTCAAGGGGGCGCCAAGCCCACCACTTGCGGCGACACGCCAGTTCCCACGGCGCCCGATCCCTACGACACGCCCGTGGTTTGTACGAGCATGACCAATTGGACCGGCGGCAACCGCGAGTCGCCTTTGATGCGCCCGGGCGGAGCCTGCATCTCTTGCCACACCAAAGAGGGCGAAGGTCCCATCTTTGCGGTGAGCGGCACGGTCTTTCCGACCGCGCACGAGCCCGACGACTGCAACGGCGTGAGCAGCACCAGCGGCGCGGAGGTCGTGATCACCGAGGCCAACGGTACCGTCCATTCACTGAAGGTGAACCAAGCCGGAAACTTCTTCCTCGAGGTGCCGAGCTTCAAGTACCCGTACCAGGCCAAGGTGGTCTATCAAGGCCGCGAGCGCGTGATGGTGGAGACCCAGACCGACGGCGACTGCAACGGCTGTCACACCCAAGCCGGCGCCGAGAAGGCTCCCGGACGCATCTTCCTGCCCTGATCGAGAGCGCGCTTGCGTAGGACGGTTCGGCGGCGCGATGCTGGGCCCTTAGCGCCGCATGTCCGAACGCAGCTCGCTTCTGTCATTCTTTCCGCAGCGTGCTCGGGTCGCCGCTCAGCTGCCCATCGCGGCGGCGCTGCGCAAGGCCCTGGCCCAGGGCTATCGGGCCGCGGATTTTCGCGCCGACGCTTTGGCGGGCTTGGTCGTCGGCATCGTGGCTTTGCCTTTGTCGATGGCGCTGGCCATCGCCGTCGGCGTCCCGCCTCAGCACGGCCTGTACACGGCAATCGTGGCTGGCATCGTGGTGGCCGTCACCGGCGGCTCCAAGTTTCAGATCACCGGGCCCACGGCGGCCTTCGTGGTGGTGCTGGCACCCATCGTCTCGCGCCATGGCTTGTCCGGCTTGTTGATGGCGGGGTTGATGGCGGGCGTGCTGCTGGTGGCCATGGGCGTTGCCCGCTTCGGCAAGCTGATCCAGTTCATTCCTCACCCCGTTACAACCGGTTTTACCACCGGCATCGCGACCGTCATTGCCACCTTGCAGATCAAGGACGTCTTGGCGCTGGCCATTCCGCACATGCCCGAGACCTTCTTGGAGAAGCTGCGGGCGCTGTGGCAAGCGCGCGCGTCGGCGTCGCTGTTCGACTTTTCGGTGGCGGCGGCGATGTTGGGCTTGCTGCTCGCCTTGCCGCGAGCCCTGCCGGCTTTCACGCGGCGCGTGCCCGCGCCCTTGATCGCGCTCGTGCTCACTTCCTCGGCGGTGGCGCTGCTGGGCCATTTTTGGCCGGCGTTCGCGCCCGCAACCATTGGTAGTCGCTTCAGCACCGTGGTGAACGGTCACGTGCTCAGAGGCATTCCCGCGCTGCCACCTCGTCCGATGTTGCCTTGGGGCGCCGGGCCGTTGCCTCTGGCCGCCATCAGCCAGCTGGGCTCCGCAGCCTTTGCGATCGCGATGCTGGGGGCGATCGAATCCTTACTCTCGGCGGTCATTGCCGACGGCATGACCGGCAAGAAGCACGACCCCGACGCGGAGCTGATCGGTCTGGGCATTGGCAACATCGTCGCGCCGTTCTTCGGTGGCATCGCGGCCACGGGCGCGCTTGCTCGCACCGCGACGAACGTGCGCGCGGGCGCTCGTTCGCCCATTGCCGCCGTGGTCCACTCGGTCGTGGTGCTGCTGGCGGTGGTGCTGTTCGCGCCGTTGGTGGCCTACGTGCCCATGGCGTCGCTGGCCGCGCTGTTGTTGCTGGTGGCTTGGAACATGTCCGAGGCGAAGCATTTTTTCCACATCACGCGCGTGGCGCCGCGCAGTGACGTGGCGGTGCTGGTCACCTGCTACGTGCTCACCGTCTTCTTCGACATGGTGGTGGCGGTGTCGGTGGGGGTCGTGCTGGCCGCGCTTTTGTTCATGCGTCGCACCGCCGAGCTCACGTCGTCGCGCATTCTCGACGGCACCAGCGACAAGTCCGACTACGATTTGCCGCCGGGCGTGGTCGTGTTCGAGATCGCCGGGCCGCTGTTCTTCGGGGCGGCTCAAAACGCGATGGGGGCGCTCAATACCATCGGTTCCGGGACGAAAGTCGTGGTGCTGGCGCTCGGCAACGTGCCGTCCATCGACGCTACCGGCTTGGTAGCGCTGGAGAGCGCGCTGAAGCGTCTGCAAAATACCAAGACGCAGGTGGTGCTGTCCGGGCCCTTGCCGCAGCCCCGTCAGGTTTTCCAGCGCGCCGATCTGCCGGGCCACTATGCCAACGTGCGCTTTGCCGACGATTTATCGTCGGGCATCGCGCTCGCGCGCGAGCTGACGGCGCCGGTTTAAGCCGACGCGGCAGTCGGTTTGCTCCACGTTCCGCTCTTGATCTCGGGGGGCGGCGCGCTCGACCGACCGAAGCGCAGGCGCACGGCGACGCGGCCGGGTTCCCCGCTCGTCGTCAGCTCGCCGGCCAGCTGCAACAAAGCGGCGCGCGCTTGGGCGCTGGCGTCCGCATCGGCTTCGAGGCTCAGCTCGAAGGTGGCGCAATGCGCTTGGCCGTGGTCGGCCAGGCCCTCGGCGATCAACCGGCGCGCCGCGACCGCAGCGGCGTCGTTGCGCCGCCCCGCCAAGATCACGGCAGCGCCATATTGGCGGCCGGTACGCTCGGCCGCAGCGAGGCGCTGGAGCGTGCGCTGCGCGAATGCCACAGGCAGTTCGCCTCGCAGCTGCGCGATGGCGAGCGTCTCGTCGAAGTCACCGGAGCCTTCGCCGTGCAGCTGGGAGGCCTCTTGCTCGACAATCAGCAGCCGCCGGCGCTCGGACGTGGGGGCAGGAAGAGCGTGGAGCTGTCGGACACTGGCACTCATGACCGCCACCTAAGCAAGCGCCATTCCATCGCCGTCAGCGCGGCATCGGGGTCGGCGCCGGCACGAGCAAGTCGGAGCGCACGAAGAAGTTTTAGTGACGCCTAAGCAACCGGGGGGGGGATGGCCACCTAGGCGTCGAACCAACCCTAGCACGCGTCGCCGAGCGATGGCGCCTTCGTAACGCTTGGATACCGTTTTGCCGTGATTCCGAAGCAAAGTGGAAACGGCGGCCGGGGTTTGATGCGGACGTGAGCGATATCCTGATCATGACTCTGGGGCTGCTTGCCGGTGTCGTGGGGTGCCTCGCCAAGCCCTGCCCGCCCGAGCAATGGACACACGTGAAGGCAGCGCGCCAAGCGCCGGCGCCGCTGCTTCCCGCTGAGGCCGAGCCGGCAATCGAGGCGGAGCCGGCATCCGAGCCAGGCTTTGCCGACGGTTTGGCCGCGGCGGCGGCCTGACTCGCGGTGGTTTGCGCGCCAAAAGCGGCCGCAAAGCCTGTGGCGCAATGACTCGCTGGAGCCACCGCCGCCCGGTGTAACTTGGTGTGCTCGGCTGCGAGCACCCCTCCATGGACCCGTCGGAACGCATTCGGTCGCTGGAAGCCAGGCTGCAGACGCTTTCGGACACGGTTCGGGCTTTCGCCGAGGCAACGTCCGACTACGAGCGACTTTCCCAGGTCGTGGCGCAGAAGCTGGCGGAGGTCGTGCAGGACGGCTGCGTGGTGCGCCTTTTGGAAGACGACGGCTGGCTCGCCCCGGTGGCCATTCACCTGCCGCTCCAACGGCGCATCCCCGAGCCCGCTCAACGCGCGCGCATTCGCGCCCACGTGGCGACGCGGCGCCACATCAGCGAGCAGGCCAGCGCACGCCAAGTGCTCGAGACCGGAGAGCCGCTGCTGGTGCCACAGCTGGACTTGGCGCAGCTGCGCGCTTCGGCCAGCCCCGAGGTCGCCAACGCCTTCGAGACCATCGGCGTCCACAGCCTCCTGTTCGTGGCGCTGCGCGTGCGCGGCACCTCCATCGGCCTCTTGGCGCTGGTGCGCTACGACACGCCCACGCCCTTCACGGAGTCGGACGCCCAACTCGCCCAGGCGCTGGCCGATCATGCCGCGCTGTCCATCGACAACGGTCGCTTGCTCAAGAGCGCCGTCCACGAGCTGGCGGAGCGAGAGCAGGCCGAGCGCTCGCTGCGCAAGACCGAAGAACAGCTGCGCCATGCCCAAAAAATGGAAGCCGTCGGGCGCCTCGCCGGCAGCGTGGCTCACGACTTCAACAACCAGCTGTCGGTGATCCTCGGTTACAGCATTTCGGCTCTAGAAGAGCTGAAGGAGATGGATCCGATCCGCGAAGACATCTCGGAAATCGTACGGGCGGGCGAGCGCGCGTCGGAGCTGACGCGACAACTCCTGGCGTTCAGTCGTCAGCAGGTGCTCACGCCGCGCGTCCTCGATTTGAATCATCAGGTGCGCGACTGCGAAAAGCTCCTGCGCCGCTTGTTGGGCGAGGACGTCGAGCTGGTCGTCCGCTGTAGTCGCAAGCTTTCGAAGGTGCGCGCCGATCCAGGGCAGATCGAGCAAGTCATCATGAACTTGGTCATCAACGCTCGGGACGCAATGCCGAACGGCGGTAAGCTCACCATCGAGACGAGCGACGCGGTGCTGGAGGAGTCGTACGTGTCCGAGCATTTCGGCTCTGCGGCGGGACCGCACGTGCTCTTGGCCATCAGCGACACCGGCCACGGGATGGACCGCGAGACCCAGGCGCGGATTTTTGAGCCATTTTTTACGACCAAAGAGCTGGGCAAGGGCACCGGCTTGGGGCTTTCGACGGTGTTTGGCATCGTGAAGCAGAGCGGCGGCAACATCTGGGTGTACAGCGAGCCGGGCGGCGGCACGACGTTCAAAGTCTACTTGCCGCTGGTCAGCGACGCGGACGTGCAGCCCGACGAGGTCATCGCTACGCCCGTCTTACACGGCACGGAAACGATCTTGCTCGTCGAGGATCAGGACGAAGTGCGCCGGGTGGCTCATCGTATCCTCGTGCGCTTCGGCTACCACGTGATCGAGGCGCGCAACGCGGGGGAGGCGCTGCTGACTTGCGAACAGTACGCGCGCACCATCCACCTGCTCTTGAGCGACGTGATCATGCCGCTGCTCGGAGGCCGGCAGCTGGCGGAGCGGCTGCTGAACGTGCGACCGGGCCTGAAGGTTTTGTTCATGTCCGGCTACACCGAGAACGCCATCGTTCATCACGGCATCCTCGATGCCGGCATCGAGTACGTGCAGAAGCCGCTCGTGCCCGACACGCTGGCTCGCCGCGTCCGTGAGGTGCTGGACGCTCCGGCGCGACCCCGCGCGCCGCGCGCCTGAGCCACCGGCGCGAACGGAGCCTCCTTGCGTCCGGCCGCCTGGACAACCCCCACTTACGGCGCTAGGTTCTCAACCTAGTCACCCGCTGGGAATACCGTAGATCATGCTTTTGGCTCTTTTTGGCGGCATTTTGATCGGCTTGAGCGCGTCCTTGGCCCATGCCGGGGCGCGCCAAGTTGCGGGGGTGAGCGGCATCCTCGGCGGCTTGTTGCGCGGGCCTGTCCGTCCTCTGGGCTTCGGGCTTTGGTTCGTCGCGGGGCTGGTGTTGGGCGGAGCGCTGCTGGCGCGGTTCGGCGTGCCCGTGGTTTCGGTGCGGTCCAGCTTGCCCGAGCGCCCTCTGCTTTGGATTTTGGCGGCGGGTCTGCTGGTCGGTTTCGGCACGCGGCTGGGCAGCGGTTGTACTTCCGGGCATGGCGTGTGCGGCATCAGTCGCTTGTCGCCGCGTTCGCTCGTGGCCACGGGCGTGTTCATGGTCACGGCGGCGCTCGTGGTGCTGCTGACTCGACACGTGTTTCCAACCTGGGGCGGCGGCTGATGTCCACGTGGCGCTCGGCCGCCCTCGGTTTGGTGTGCGGTTTGATCTTCGCCGCCGGGCTCGTGCTCTCGGGCATGACCGATCCGGGGCGCGTGCTCGGATTTCTCGACTTCGCGGGCGACTGGGATCCGCGCTTGGCGTTCGTGATGCTGGGCGCGATCGGAGTGCACTTCACCTGGCTGCGCTTGGCCATGCGCCGGCACGGCCCCAGCGCCCAAGCCGTCTCGCTCGCTCCTCACGCCCCCATCACTCGCCCTCTGGTTTTTGGGGCCGCTCTGTTCGGCGTTGGCTGGGGCATGGCGGGGTATTGCCCGGGGCCAGCCGTGGTCAACCTAGGGCTCGGCGTGCGCGAAGGCAGCGTATTTCTTGCGGCAATGCTGGGAGGAATGGCTCTCTTCGAATGGTTTGCGTCGCGCCGGCGCGCCTCCACCGAGTCCGCCGAGTCCGCCGACGCGGTTGCCCTCGCGTCCGCGGAGTAGCGCGGATACGGCGAGGGCGCGTCCCCCAATTGCTGGTCTCGCCGTAAACGTGCCCGTGCCCGTGCCCGTGCCCGACGGTCCGTAAGTTGCCGTCGGCGATTCGGAGCTGGTAGGTCCCGGTTGGTGGCGGTTGCGCGCCCAGCTGGGCGCGGCGCGCGCGGGCCCAGCCCGCGCCACAAACCTTGGCCTACCCATACATGCGTGCCCCACGACTCCCTAAGGACCGTCGGGCACGGGCACGGGCACGTTTACGGGCCCGCGAGCGAGCCCAGTTTAGAGACCCGCCTTAGCACTACTCGGTCACATCGTGGGTTTGACCCGCTCGCGCGGGCCGATGGCGTCGCTCTCGCCGAGCAGGTGCGCATCGAGGGTCGGGCGTCCCTCGCCCATCGAAGCGAAGCGGGCCCCGGCCTCGCCGGTTTTTCTCGTGGCTCGTGGCTGCCCCCGCCGATCGCGGTCTGCTCGTGCCAAAGACTGACTGGGTAGTGTTAGCGGAAGAAGTTGCGAAGGATTGAGACGAACCACGCCAGGGTGAAGGCGTCGGACACGGCGCGGCGTTTGTCGATGTGGGGCGCGCGGAGACGTGCGACGGGGTATAGGCCGAAGATGTTGCGCAGTCGCTGCGCGACTCCGGCGTCGACGTCTCCGCCGAAGCTGAGCCGCGCGCCGCCTTGGCCCTTGTGCGCCCGCACCTCGCCGCTTTTGACGCCGCGTACGGCCGCGCCGAAGTCGTTGAGCAAACCAACGGGCACGTAGCCGCGCGTCACCGTCTGCTTGCCGTCGCGGATTTGGATTCGAAACAGCTCTTGGCTGCGGAGCCACAGCCAATAGCCGAGCAGCAGCAGGGCACCAATGACGAACGGAATGGCCACGCGACTACGCCTCGAACGGGATTCTAGCCGCGTGAGGCCCGCGCGCGCCAGACCTCTCGGGCTAGGCTTTGGTCGAGGTTTCGCTGCGGTTGGTGAGCAGGTCCCAGAACTTTTGGGCGACGGTTGCGCTCTCGAGGTTGCCGTTGCCGCTGTCGAAGGCACTACCCTTGACGGTGCCGGTGACGATGACCTCTCCGACGTAGACGCCGTCGGCCTTCAGCTTGGACGCTAGCAAGCCGACCAGCTTGTGCTTGGCGGCGTTACCGATCGCCAGACCCATCACGTTGCGTTTGCCAGCCATGTCGTTGATGGCAGGATCGTCGAACAGGAGCCCGCCGTTGGTGACCAAGATGGCACCCTTGGCCTGCTTCAAATCGGCGAGCGACTCTTGGACGGCGGTGACAAGGCCGGTGACGGCGACGTCGAAGACGCTCTGCAAAGCGGCCGCATCGGCCGTCAAGACGTCGCCCGCGCTCAACGAATAGCCGTTCCAATGCAGCACCGTGATTGGTCCGAGCTTTTCGCGCACCTGGGGGATGAGCGCCTTCACGGCGGCAGGCGAGCCCAGGTCGGCCTGGAACCCGGCGGCTTTGACGCCCTTGGCCTCGAGCGCTTTCACACCGGCAGCGAGCCGTTCGGCGTTGCGCGCCACCAGCGCGACCGCGTAGCCCTGGGACCCGAACTTCTCGGCCACGGCCGTGGCAATGCCCGGACCGAAACCGCAGACGATGATGGTTTTCGACATGACGAGCATGCCTAGTGCAACGCATGTGACCTGCGGTCAACAATCGCTTCGCGATTGTCCGCTGCGCGGCATGCGCCGCCCTAGTGTCTTTCTCGCTGGGGCTTCGCCCCAGACCCCGCGTCCGCTTCGCGTCCGCCTAGTGCAGCGCCGCTTCCCAAAGTCGATGCTATCTCACTTGCGCTGCACTAGCGTCCCCTGCCGACGACCGCAATCGGTCGACGCTGACAAAAGCGCGCTGCCGGTTTGGCCAGCAATTGTCCGTCAGACACACGTCCAGCAAGCCCGTGAGTGCTTGTTGTAGAGTGGCGCGGCATGGGCAAAGCGAGGTTGGAAGCGTTCAGCGACGGCGTGATCGCCATCTTGATCACGATCATGGTCCTCGAAATGAAGGTGCCACACGGCGAGACGCTGGCGTCGCTCGGGCCGCTCTGGCCGGTGTTCCTCAGCTACGTGCTGAGCTTCGTGTACCTCGGCATCTACTGGAACAACCACCACCACATGCTGCACATGGTGAAGCGCGTTACCGGTCGTATTCTGTGGGCGAACCTGCACCTGCTGTTTTGGTTGTCACTCGTGCCCTTCGTGACGGGGTGGGCCGGCGAGAACCACTTTGCTGCCATTCCGGCGGCCATGTACGGCGGCGTTTTGCTCGCCGCCGGCATCGCCTACGTGATCTTGCAAAACTTCATCATTCAGTCGCAGGGCCCCGATTCGCCTCTCAAGCGCGCCGTGGGTGGCGACTGGAAGGGCAAGGTGTCCCCCATCTTGTACGTAGCTGGCATCGGCGGCGCCTTCGCCCATCCGTTCATCGCGCTCGGCTGCTACGTGGCCACGGCTTGCATCTGGGTCGTGCCCGACTTGCGCATCGAGCGCGCGCTGGCGAACGAAGAGTAGCGTTTGCTACTTGGCGCGTGACGATGCCTTCTTGCTTGCGGATTTCTTATTCGCCTTCTTGGCGACGGTTTTCTTGGCGCTCGTCTTTTTCGCAGTGGTCTTTTTTGCGCTCGTCTTCTGGCCGCCTGCGCTCTGGGCGTGCTCCGCGGCAGCTTTCAGCCGACGGTTCCAGTCAGCGGCGGGCGGCAGCTCGGCGGGCTCGCTGACATCGACCATGTGCGGCTTCATGTCTTGCCAGACGCCGAACTTGGTGTGCGCCTTGAAGGCGGCCATGCTGGCAATCAGCTTGCCGTTCAGCTCGTAGAACGGCACGTTCCACTTGATGGTTTCGGTGGCGGCGGGGCAAGCTTGGTGGGCGCGCTTGCGCATCTCGATCAAGAGCGGCTGCGCAAACGCCGCCGCTTTAGCGATGTAGGCGTCGACTCGCGGGTCTTTGTTCATGCGCCGCGAAGTTAGCTCGCGCGGCGCCGGCGTACGAGTGTCAGCAGCAAGCCCAGGGCCGCCAGCGCCGTCGCGCTGCCTTGGGTGCGCCTCGAGATGCCGCAGCCGCCGTCGTCTTGCGAATCCCCGCCGCCGGGAGTCGTCACCGTGCCGCTGCCGCCGGCTCCGCTGGTGCCAGTGCTGGTGCCAGCCGAGGTCGTGGTCGTGCCCGCCGTCGTGGTCGTGGTGCCGGAAATGCCGGTCGCGCTACCGGCAGTGCCATTGCCGGTGCCGCCCGAAGAGCTGCCGCCGGCAGCGCCGCCAGCGGCGCCGCCCGTTCCGGGAGCGCCGGCCGAGCTAGCGGTGCCGCCGCTGCCGCTTCCCGCGCTTGCGG
>JBEQSW010000542.1:0-18624 GCA_040348565.1 Myxococcales bacterium
GAAGGGTCGCTCGAGGACCTCCAACAGCTCTTGCACCACGCTGCCGTCGCCTTGCTCTGCGCGGTCGATGGCCAGCTGGGCTACGTAGTTGCGCAGCACGAACTTGGGATTGACACGGTTCATGCGCTCGCGGCGCTGGGCGTCCGAGGTGCCGTCTTCTTGCACGCGCGCTGCATAGCGAGTGAGCCAAGTCGCCAGGCGAGCGCGGTGCTCTTCCGCCACCGCGGCGGGGTCGTAGAACGCGACCTCGAGCGGCGCCAACAGCGCGCGTGGGTTGGTCGCGGCGTCGGACTGCGCGACGGGCACGTCGGCCAAATGTCGATAGAACAAGGTCATGTCCGTTTCGACCGCCGCCAACAGCTCGATCAAATCGTCGACCAGCGTGGCGTCCGGGACGCGCGCTCCGCCGGAGGGGGACACTTCATCGTCGTTGAGCCGCTCGAGGCCGAGCTTGGCGGCGACGATGCGGGCGCGAGCGGCGTCGAGCGTCTCGGTGTACGCGGGGATGACGCCCTCCAACGCTTCGACGTCTTCTACGAGGGGGTAGATGGCGTTGGCCAGGCACACCACGTTCCACAGCGCGACGCGCGGCTGGGACCCGTAGCGGTAGCGTCGACCCTGCGCGTCGGTGATGTTGGGCGTCCAATCCGGCGCAAAATCATCCAAAAAGCCGTAGGGCCCGTAGTCGATGGTCAGGCCCAAGATGGACATGTTGTCGGTGTTCATGACGCCGTGGACGAAGCCGACGCCCATCCATTGGGCCACCATTTCCGCCGTGCGCCGCGCGACTTCTTTCAGCCATGCCACGTACACGTCGCGCGACGGCTCGCCCAGCTCCGGGAAATAGGTGCGAATGGTGAAGTCAGCGAGCGTCTTCAACACCGAAACGTCGTCGCGCGAGGCGAAGATTTCGAAATTGCCGAAGCGCAGGAATGACGGCGCTACCCGGCACACCACCGCTCCCGGCTCGTCTTTCGGATGCCCGTCGTACAAGATGTCGCGCAGCACGCTCTCACCGGTGCCGACCAGCGACAGCGCGCGCGTGGTCGGAATGCCCAGGTGGTGCATCGCTTCGCTGCACAAGAACTCGCGCACCGACGAGCGCATCACCGCGCGGCCGTCGGCCCGGCGCGAGTACGGCGTCGGCCCTGCACCCTTCAGCTGCAATTCCCAATGCCGGCCGCTCGGCGCCACGAGCTCGCCGAGCGAGATGGCGCGGCCGTCGCCCAGCTGCCCCGCCCAGTTGCCGAATTGGTGCCCGCCGTAGCACGCCGCCGCCGCGTCCATGCCGGGCAGCAGCCGGTTGCCCGCAAACACCTCGGCAAAGTCCTGGCTTTGCACGAGCTCGTCGGTCAGCCCCAGTAGGCCTGCGACCTCGCGCGACACCGCCAAGGTGTGTGGACCTCGCACCGGCGTCGGTTGCACGCGCGAAAAGCAAGCGCCGTGCACCTGGCGCGTGCGGTTCTCCGCGTTCGGATCCACCGGCAAGCTACGAAGCGCGCGATTGTCGAACACCAGCATTCAGGGTGAGGCATAGCACAGGGGATGAGCGCGCGCGCTGACTCCGGAGGCGGTGTCCGACCTGGACCGCCGCCTAGCCCGGAGCCAACTGCACGCCTGCCGCCAGCGTCGGCACGCCCAGCAAACGCGGCACGTCGCGCAAGAAGCGCCGCTGGTTCGACAGATGCCGTTCACTCCACTCGGCGAAGAAGTCGAGCACCTTGCCGTCGCGAAACAAGAAGCGCACGTGACGCTCCAGGCCCGTGACCTGCACGATGTCGGTCCGAGCGTGCTCCGCAACGCCGCGGTTTTCGCGCAGAGGGCCGAAAGCACCGACGCGCGCGTGAATCACCAGCAAGCGACGGTCGGTCAGCACCAAATACAGCGCTCGGATCGAGGCCGCGCCGAGCGTGCTGGTCGCTTCGCGGTCGAGCCCGTACGCCTGCTGCTGCACCAGCTCGCCGGGTTGCAGCAACTTTGCCACTTCTTGCCCCAGCCAGCGATCGGTCTTGGTGCGCAGCTCCGGCTGCCCGGTACTTGGCGGCATGTTGCTTTGCAGTGAAGCGTGCCGGCGCGCCTTGAAGCGTTCACTCACGTATTGCAGCGCCAAGCCGGCGGCGAGCGCGCCCCACAGCAAGTAGCCGAAAGCGTAGTCGAGCAGCGGAACTTGATACGGCGGCAACGGGCTCGGCAAGCTGCCGCTGGCTTGCAGCGCCGAGAGCTCGGCGCCTTCGGGCATGGGGTAGTAGTCGTTGCTGCCTTTCAACGCGAGCACGTAGCCGTCGTCGTGAAAGTAAGCGGGCGCGAACACCGCGTACAAGGTCGTCTTGTAGGCGACGCACAGGGCTTCGTCTTTGGGTCCCTTGAGCGGAACGTCGACGATGCACTTTAGCTTCTCCTCCTTACCGAACATGTAACCCATGGCAGCCGACGTTAGCGCAACCGCCGGGCTCGCCGCGAGTGCAACCAGGGACGCGAACCCAAAGCGGAGGCGCAAACCCAAACGGCGACGCCCGAGCGCGAAGCGCTGGCTGGCGAACGCAAAGCGCCGCGCGCGGCTGGATGGGAGGCCCGGTCTCGTTCGTAGCGACGCCGCCCAGCTGGGCGGCGAGACAGGCCTCTTTCCAAACTGAAAGCCGCCGTTGGCATCAGACGGAATCGGAGCGACGCCCATTCGTCCCGCCCGCGCGGTGCTTTGGTTAAGCCAGGGTGGGTGTTGGACGAAGCGCCGGGAATGGCGAAAAGGGAGTTGGCGTTATCGCTTGGTTGGCGTTTTTCGATGAGGGACGAGGCCGCGTCGCATGAGAGCCTACCGCGGAGCACAACTGTTCGTCGCCTCGCTCCTCGCAGCTGGCGTGGCTGCATTGAGCCTGCCGACACCGTGGCGGTGGGCTCCGCTCGCTTGGCTGCTTCTGGTTGGGAGTGTTCTCGCCGTCGCGAACTGGACTTGCCTGGCCATCTTCGCGATGCGCGGGAAGGCGCCTTCGATGTTTCCGCTGCTGGGTAATTGGATACTCGTGCTCTCGGGGCTCGCGGTTCCGACTCAATCGTTTCGGGCGTGGGCGCTGGCGGGCTTGCTCGTTGACCCGTGGCTATTGGCAACGCTCGTTGGCTTTGCAAATCTCACGGTCCGCGGCTGGCGCAAGCATGATTCGGCGCGCACGAGTGGCCGTATAGGTCCCGTCTAAAATGGTCCGAGGCCGCAACCTCGAGCGCGCTGGGCTCTCTGCGTGCCCTAACCTCTTGCCGCCTCGACATAGGCTGGCCGCCGGTCGAAGTACGCACGAGCAATCGAGCACGCGGCTCTCGGCCGCGCCTGCGCTGTCACCTTGGCTAGCCAAGGTCGGCGCGCGCGCCCGCACGAGGCCGCGATAAGCACGGCCAGGCCGCGACACGGCGACGCGGCGACGCTTCGCGAATTACGAGCGCTCAGGGCGACTTGCTGTCTCGTACGGTCCGAGCTGCAACTTCACTGCGTCGCGTTGCGTGCGTGTCGCCTTGGCTAGCCAAGGTCCGCGCTGACGGACCGATCTACGAGCGCTTCGACCCCGCCCCGCTCGTATCGTGCCTTCCACTTATTCCCCTTGTTTTCTGCTGATCCCGAAGCGCGACGTGTCACCCATGTTCACGGTTCGATCTGTCACCCATGTACCCGGTTTGAACCCCCGAATTCGCTTGACGGATTTTAGGAGCTGTCGAGCGTGCAACCGGCGGTCGACTTCCCGATGGCGCTCGCTGCGCACCACACCGGCGCGGTTGCGCTTTCGCGACACGAGATGACTTTGATCTCGTTCGACGAGGCGTTGCGGCCGCTGGTCGCAACTGCGAGGCACGTCAATTCGCGTGTTAGGTTTGACGCATGACTGGGCGGGAATTTTGGGTTTTGGGGCACGTTTCGAACGAGGAGCTCGAGGCGAGCTTGGGGAAGCTATTGGGTGCGGGCGCTCGCTTGGAAGCGAGGGTGATCGCGCATTTGGCGGAGGTCGAAGCGCGTCGACTGCATTTGCTCGTCGGCTGCTCGTCACTCTACGACTATTGTCGCAAGAGGCTCGGACTGAGCGACTACGAGGCGTTCGTGCGGATTGCGGCGGCGCGGGTCGCTCGCAAGTATCCGCTGGTGTTCGGCATGCTCGATCGGCGGGAGATTCATCTGTCGGGCGTGTGCGAGGTGCGGGACTTTCTCACGCCGGAAAATCATCGGGCCTTGCTCGAGGAAGTTTCGGGCAAAACCAAGCTGCAAACTCGCGAAGTCTTGCGGGCCCACTTTCCGCTGGCGGACATACCAGCCCGCGTGCAGAAGCTGCCCGCGCTGGAGCCACTCGCCCCCGGCCGCTACCACCTGCAGCTGACGATCAGCCGTGAGCAGAAGGACAAGTTGGATCGAGCCCGCGATCTGCTGAGCCACGCCAATCCCGAAGGTGATCTGGCGGTGGTGGTGGAACGCGCGCTAGATGTGCTAATCGCACGACTCGAGCAACGACGATTTGGTCAGATCAATCCCACAAAACCGCCGCTGATGAATGCTAATCCGCGCGAACCCCTCAACGAAGGGCCAACCAGATGCGCGCCCTCCGACGCGGTGAAGAACGCGAGTGTACCGGCGCCACCCAACCCCGAACACGAACACGAACACGAACACGAACACGAACACGAACACGAACACGATGCCCCCAAGCGTCAACACATCACCCACCGGGTTCGTCGTCAGGTCGTCGCGCGAGACGGCGCGCGCTGCGCATTCATCGGTGACGATGGACAGCGCTGTGAGGCGCGCGCGTTCTTGCAATTCCACCACCGGCACCCTTGGGCACGCGGTGGGCGCGAAGGCAGCGCGAACTTGGAGTTGTTGTGTCACGCGCACAATCGCCTTCGCGCGGAGCAAGACTTCGGCGAAGCTCACATGGCAAGGGTCGGCAACGGGGTAAACGCTTCCCGACCTGCGAAGCGAAAGTAGGCCGTGCAGCGGAGCTGGGGGCCAGTCGGTGCTGTCGACCCCCGCACCCCAACAGCGCGCATGCGGTCACGGCCCCGGGGCAAGCGCAGGCACTCCGCGCCGGGAGCGCTCTGGACGGGACGGCGTGAAGAAGCGCCTTTGGGCGTTGAAATCGCGTCGTACAGGCGACTTTTCTATTGCGTACACTGCAACACGGTCTTGCCATCGATGCGCATTGCGCAATGAACCCGGTCGGATAGGCTTCGGGACATGACTGCCATGAACGGGTACCGAAGCCGCACCTCCACCGCCGGTCGCAACATGGCGGGGGCGCGCTCGCTATGGCGCGCCACCGGCATGCAAGACGCCGACTTCGAGAAGCCGATCGTCGCCATCGCCAACAGCTTCACCCAGTTCGTACCGGGTCACGTGCACCTGTGGGACGTCGGCCAGAAGGTGAAGAAGGTCATCGACGAGGCCGGCGGTTGGGGCGTGGAGTTCAACACCATCGCGGTCGACGACGGCATCGCCATGGGTCACGGCGGCATGCTGTATTCGCTGCCCAGCCGCGATCTCATCGCCGACTCGGTCGAGTACATGGTGAACGCGCACTGCGCCGACGCGCTGGTGTGCATCTCCAACTGCGACAAAATCACGCCCGGCATGTTGATGGCGGCCATGCGCCTGAACATCCCGACCATCTTCGTCTCCGGCGGACCGATGGAAGCCGGCAAAATCGTGGGCACCCTCGATCGCGACGGCAAGCCCACCATCCGCAAGCTCGACCTGATCGACTCGATGATCGCCTCCAGCGACTCGAAGGTGAGCGACGAAGAGCTGCTTAAGCTGGAGCGCTCGGCGTGCCCGACCTGCGGCTCGTGCTCCGGCATGTTCACCGCCAACAGCATGAACTGCCTGAACGAAGCCTTGGGTCTAGCCCTGCCCGGCAACGGCACGTTGCTGGCCACCCACGCTCGGCGCTGGGAGCTGTTCGAGGCCGCGAGCCGCCGCATCGTCGAGATGGCCAAGCAGCACTACGTGGGCGGAGACAAGAGCGTGCTGCCGCGCAGCATTGCCACCTTCGCCGCCTTCGAGAACGCCATGGCGCTGGACATCGCCATGGGCGGCTCGACCAACACGGTGCTGCACATCTTGGCCATCGCCAAGGAAGCGGGCGTCAACTTCACGATGGCGGACATGGATCGCATGAGCCGTAGAGTGCCGAACCTGTGCAAGGTCGCGCCCTCCAGCTCGTACCACGTCGAGGACGTGCACCGCGCGGGCGGCATCTTCACCATCTTGGGCCAGCTCGACAAAGCCGGGCTGCTGCACCGCGACGTGGGCACCGTGCACGCCAAGACCATGGGTGAAGCGGTGGACGAGCACGACATTCACCGTCCCACCGCGTCGGCCGCCGCCAAAGCCCGCGCGCTGGCCGCACCGGGCGGAGTGGCCACCAAAGTGGCCTTCTCACAAGACAAATACTTCGACAAGGCCGACACCGATTTGGCCAAGGGCTGCATCCGCGACGCCGAGCACGCCTTCAGCAAAGAGGGCGGGCTGGCCGTGCTGTACGGCAACTTCGCTCAAGAAGGCTGCATCGTGAAGACGGCGGGCGTGGACGAATCGATCTGGAAGTTCGAAGGTCCGGCGCGCGTCTTCAACTCGCAAGACGCGGCCTGCGACGCCATCATGGCCGACAAGATCGTGGCCGGTGACGTGGTCGTGATCGTGTACGAAGGCCCACGCGGCGGCCCCGGCATGCAAGAGATGCTGTACCCGACGTCTTTCTTGAAGGGCAAAGGCTTGGGCAAGGCCTGCGCGCTCGTAACCGACGGTCGCTTCAGCGGCGGCACCAGCGGGCTCAGCATCGGCCACGTTTCGCCGGAGGCCGCCGAGGGTGGCGCCATCGCGCTCATCGAAGAGGGTGACCGGATTCGCATCGACATTCCGGGCCGCAAAATCGACGTCTTGCTGAGCGAAGCGGAGCTGGCCGAGCGTCGGCGCAAGATGCTCGCGAAAGGCAAGGACGCCTTCCGTCCCAATCGCGATCGCTACGTGTCGCAAGCGTTGCAGGCCTACGCCTTGATGGCCACCAGCGCCGCCAAGGGCGCGGTGCGCGACATCTCGCAGCTGGAGCGAAAGCACGATTGAGGACGCTGCGCTTCGTGAAACGATCCTGGTTGGCCCTGTTGCTGGTCGGCTGCGCGACCTTGCCCGAATACGCCGCGCCGAAAGGCGGCGTGGTCGACGCGGGCAAGCTCGATTCCAGCGACGTGATCGGCTACCGCCAGCTCACGCGCGAGGACTTTCGCGGCACGCAAGCGCCGCCGGAGTTCGCCCCGGTGGCGGCGCGCGTGGGAGCCGCCACCTGCGGTCAGGTGCGCACGACGGCCGACACCACGTTCTTGATCAACTGGCGTCAGGCCACACCGACCAGCGAGAAGCGCCACTGGGTGGAGGTGAAGAAGCTGTCGTTCATGGCCCTGATGGATCGCCATTGTTCGTGGTGGAACGAAAAAGCCGCCGCCCGCGCCCCCGGCTACGTGCTGCAGCACGAGCAGATCCACTTCGCGCTGTACGAGCTAGGCGCCCGTAAGCTCAACGCCGACGCCGACGCCATCAAACGCGACATGGTAAGTGAAGGCAAAAGCCCGCAAGAAGTGCAGGCTCACGCCGAAAAAGCCCTCAACGAAGCGCTGGTGAAAGCCACCGAGGAGCTGCTCGAGCGCAACCGCGAGTTCGACCAAGACACTTCGCTCGGCTACCGCCCCGACCGCCAACGCGCCTGGCTCAAAAAAGTCACCGAAGAGCTGGCCGAAACGACCGCCTACGCGAGCCCGCCGTACGTCCCTGCCAAAGGCTGAACGGACACGTCAGGACCCAGATTTTTTACAGGGAGATCGGGAGATCGGGAGGCGAGAATTTTGGGGCGCCAATGAGAAACGGCTCTTGCGTCGCCGAGCGCGTCGCCGTTGACGCGCTGTTCGACGCAAGAGCCGTTACGGGGCGGCGCCCCATTCACGCTCGCAGAGCTCCCGATCTCCCTGTTAAATCTGGGAGTCGCGAGTCACCGTTAGACGGCTGCAGCGTGTCCGCGGGGGTTGCTGGCGGGGACGGGCTCGTTCGACTTGGCTTGCAGCAATGGGGCGAACACGGCACGTTCGGTGTAGGCGAGGTACAGGCCGAGCGCGACGATCACGATCGGTAGCGCCATACCGCTGGGGGCCAAGAAGGCGTGGAACGCGACGATGTTGACGACGATGGGCGCCAGGACCGTGAGCGCTAGCGGCACGTAGCGGTTGCTCAGCAACAGGAGGCCAGTGACGACTTCGGTGCCTTTGAGCAGCGGGAAGAAGTAGCCGGTCGCGCCCAGGCCGCCGACGAATACGGCTGCCAAGCCGGAAGGCGGAGGCTGGGGGATGAAGTGCAGGAAGCCGTTGAGGCCGAAGACGGTAAAAATCGCGCCTAGCAGCAGGCGCGCGGCGGTTTTTGCTTTGAATTGGCTGCGGGTCATAGGGTCGATACCTCCGATGAGCCCAGAACGTAATTGTTGCCGAGGCAGTAACTAGCCCCTTGCCGCCGAATCCGTCGTTGCTAGCCTGACAACAATGGACCTGAACCTCGTGACCGCCTTCGTGAGGGTCGTCGAACAACAGAGCTTCACCAGCGCGGCCAAAGCGCTCGGTCTACCCAAGTCCTCCGTGAGCCGTCGCGTTACCGAGCTGGAAGAGGAGCTGGGCGTACAGCTGCTGCATCGCACGACGCGCAAGCTGGCGCTGACCGAAGCGGGCCGCTCGTACTTCGAGCAGGCCGAGCGCGCCCTCACCGAGCTGCAAGCCGCTGCCGAGTCGGCCACGGGCATGGATACGGAAGCGCGGGGCATCGTGCGCGTGACAGCGCCGGTCGATATCGGCGTGATGGGCCTGGCCGACGTGGTGACCGAGTTCGTGCGCGAGTATCCGGACATTCACGTCGACTTGTCGCTGAGCTCGAAGGTGGTCGACCTGGTCGAGGAAGGCTTCGACATCGGGATTCGCGCGGGCAAGTCGCACGACTCGTCGTTGGTGGCGCGGCGGCTCGGCAACGCCTCGCTCGGCTTGTACGCGTCGCCCGACTACTTGAAGACGCATGGGCGCCCGGCAACGCTGGCCGAGCTGGCCGACCACGATTGCGTGTTGTTCCGCGGCAAGCACGGCAAAGCTTTGTGGCGGCTCGACGGGCCAGGCGGCGAGGTCTCCAGCGTCGAGGTGCGCGGGCGGGTGAACGTCGACGACATGTTGTTCGTCCGCCAAGCCATCGGCGTGGGGCTCGGCATCGGACTGCTTCCGGCAATCGTGATCGCGACCTGCAAGCGCGTGGGGGCGCTCGACCCGGTGGAGCGCATTTTGCCCGAGTTCAGCATGGGCGGCGCCGAAGTCGCGGTCGTCACGCCCAGCGGGCCGAAGCGACCTCGGCGCGTCACCCTGCTGCGTGATTTCCTAGTCGCGCGGCTCACCCCCCGCTGCGAAAAGCACGAGACTGCCGCCAAGGCGTAGGGGCTCTTAAGCCCCGTCCGGGGGCGGCCGTTCTGGCCGTTGGACCCTCGGAAGCTCTCATGGCTCGCCTGCGCGTGTGGATTGGGGGAGCGCTGCTCCTCGCCGGCTTGCTCACTCAAGCAGAGCCGAGCCGCGCCGACAAACCGGCGCCAGCTCCGATGCCCAGTCGACCGACGCCGGTGCCCGCGAGCAAGTCGGCACCGCCTCCGGTAGCGGGCAAAGCCACGAGCCCCGCAGCGGGCGCTGACAGCGTGCCCAACCTTGCCCCCAAGCTCGACCTGGAGGGCCCGGAAGCCGAAGCCAAGGAACGCGCGCGCGTGCTGTTTCAGCAAGGCGTCGCCGCCTACCGCGATGGCAAGTTCTACGACGCGGTCGCGATCTTCCTGCAAACCCAACGCATCTATCCCGATACGCAGCTCTGCTTCAACATCGCGCGAGCTTACGAGAACCTCGGCAATGGCAGCGCGGCCCTGCGCTACTACCGCGACTACCTGCGCCAAGCCGACCGGCCTTCGGACGGCGAAGAGGTGCAAGACCGCGTGCGCAAGCTCCAGCAGCAGGTCGCGCAACGCGGCGTGCAGCAGCTCACGGTGCTCTCACAACCCGAGTCAGCCACGGTACTGCTCGACGGCAGGCCAGTAGGCATCACGCCCTGGACCGGCGAAACGTACCCAGGCAAGCACCGGCTGGCGCTCACGCTCGACGGTCACGCGCCGCAAGAGCAGGTGATCGAGGTGGACGCCTACGAAGCTCGCGACGTGTCGCTGTTGCTGGTGCCGCTGCCGAAAGTGCTCGCCGCGCCGGCGCCCGTCGTCATCTTCAAACCAAGACCACCCGGAGTCGGCATCGAGACGCTGATCACGCTCGGCACCGGGCTCGTACTGTTGGGCAGCGCCATCGCGGCCGAAGCGGCCAGCGACCAGCCCGGCATGTCTCGAACCACCGCCTTCTTGGCCGGTGGCGGACTCGGGGTTTCGGGGGTCGGCGGCGTGATGCTCTATTTCGATCTCGCGCCGCGCTCGGACGCGCGTATCGCACCGCCACGCGGGAAAGATTCTGCGGCAGTGCGTCCATGAGCTGGTTTCTGCCGCTAGGCGCGTTGCGATGAGCCGAAGTCGCGCACTTCCTTCACCTTAGATGTGAGCCTGAGGTGGGTGCCTTGGGTTCTTGTCTGGCTGCCCAAATGCAAAAATCCTGGAACCAACGCGCGTGCCGTCGAGCGTGGGGAATGTGGCTCAGCGTACTCGCGGCTATCGTTCTTCTCTGTACTGCGTGCACCGGCAATATCGATGGCACGTCCCATCAAGGGCCAGGCAACGGACTTTCGGCCACCAGCGACGCCAACAAGCTGATGTGTCAGGCCGGGCTCACCGCCTGTAACGGCGCTTGCGTCAACCTGCAGTCGGAAAGCGGCAACTGCGGGGTGTGCGGCAAGGCCTGCACGGCGCCGGCCGTGTGCGCCAACGGCTCGTGCGACACCGCCTGCGCCGCCGGCTTCCAAAAGTGCGGCGCCACTTGCGCCAACACCTCGACCGATGCCGCCAACTGCGGCGGTTGCGGGAAGATGTGCGCCCAGGGCGTGCCCTGCTTCGGCGGAGTGTGTGGCTGCCCGGAAAGCGTGCTGTTCTGTGCCGGCCAGTGCTTCGATCCGATGTCGGACGCGGCCCACTGCGGCTCGTGCGAGACGGCGTGCAACGGCGGCGCCGCCTGCATCGACGGCAAATGCGCGTGCGCGACCGGTGAGCAGCTGTGCGGCACCGAGTGCTCGAACTTGAACTCGCCCAAGCACTGCGGCAGCTGCGACAAGACCTGCGCCGCCGGCGAAATCTGCGCCGTTACCAGCTGCATCCCCGGCACGCAAGCCTGCCCGGCGGGCCTCACGCGCTGCGGTGACGCCTGCGTCGATCTACAAACCACCGCCGGCTCGTGCGGCGCTTGCGACACCAAGTGCGCGGGCGCGCAAGCATGCTCGGCCGGCAAATGTGGCTGCCCCAGCGGAAAGACGGCCTGCGGCAGCGGTTGCGTGGATCTCACCACCAGCTCCCTCAATTGCGGAGCTTGCGGCACCACCTGCACCGCCGGCCAATCCTGCCAGGGCGGTCAGTGCAAATGCGCCGAAGCAACCGACGTCGTGTGCGACAACGCTTGCACCGACCCCAAGACCGACATCAACCATTGTGGCGACTGCGCCACCAAATGCATCGGCGGGTTGCCGTGCACCAACGGCAAGTGCGCGTGTCCCGAGGGTGAAACGGTGTGCGACGGCATGTGCGTCAGCACCCAATCCACCGCTGCGCACTGCGGCGGGTGCGGCATGGCCTGTCCGGTGGGCGAGTCGTGCCAAGCCGGCAAGTGCTCGGGCGCGTTCGGTGACTCGTGCACCAGCACCCTGGCCGTCGGTATCAGCATCGACGAAATCTCGCTCTATCAGGTGGGCAAGATCCCGCTGATGGAAGCCGCCAAGGGCGCCATCGCCGCCACCGACCAACCGGCAGACGTCATCCAAGGCAAGGCGGGCCGCATTCGTGTGTTCACCAAGCTGGAGAGCGGCTGGGCCAACCGCACGGTCTCGGCGCGGCTGCTGTTGACCAACGGCGACGTCAAAACGAACTACTTTTCGAAGCGCAACGTGACCGCGGACTCGGCCGAGAACAGCTTCGCGACCACGTTCAACTTCGACGTCAAAGCCGAAGATTTCACCGCCTCCACCCGCTACGCGGTCGAAATCGTCGAGTGCGACGGGACACCCGCCGGCACTGCGGGCAAGCCGCGCTTCCCCGCCACCGACAGTCAAGAGCTGGTCACTCGCAAGACCGGCGTGGTGAAGATTCGCTTCATCCCCCTCAACGCCAACGGCAAGACGGCAGCGAGCGACGCCACTCGCCTCGACGCCTACAAGGCCTACGTCGCGCTGATGTACCCGGCGAGCGGAGTCGAATACACCATCGGCTCACCGTTGAAGGTCAACCAGACGGTCTCCGCCCAGGGCGATGGCTGGAGCGAAGCGCTCGACCAAATCTCGCAGCTGCACGAGTCGGACAACGCGCCGGCCGATACCTACTACTTCGGCCTGTTTCAGCCGACGGACAACTTGGGCCAATACTGCAACGGCGGGTGCGTGGCGGGCATTGGCTTCGTGACCAACACCCAAAGCTTCGCGCGACACCAGCGGGCGGCGCTCGGCTTGTCGTACGGAGATCTCACCTCGGCGCAGACGATGGCGCACGAGGTCGGTCACAACCACGGGCGGCCCCATTCGCCGTGCGGCGGCGCCGCGCAGCCAGATCCGGACTACCCGTACGATGGCGCCAAGATCGGCTGGTGGGGCTTCGAGGCTCCCGAAAAACTGCACAACCCGATGACCGATACGGACATCATGGGCTACTGCAAGAACCAGTGGATCAGCGACTACACGTATCGCCTGCTGGGTGACCGCATCGCGTTCCTCAACGGCAACCAGCGCGAGCTGCCACCCCCCGGCGGCATGCAGCACTTCTTGTTCCTGCTCACCGACGTGAAAGGCCCGCGCTGGGGCCTCGAGCGCCCCGCACCGCGCTACCCGAGCGGGGACCCGGAGCTCGCCGACGTTCTCGACGCGGACGGCAACGTCATCGCCAGCGTCACCGTCTACCGGACGCCCATGGACCACCTAGGCGGCGCCTTGCTGCTGGTGCCCGATCCCGAGCCAGGGTGGCATGCCGTACGAATCCAGGGCGAAGTACCGCTTCCGTTCGGCGCGCGTAACTCGAGCCAGTAAGAAGGCCGCCGGGCGCGCCAGTCGATTGCTTGGCCGCTAAAGCAACTGGCTTAGGGCGAAAAAGGCGGGGGCTCGCAGCCCTTCAGGTAAGCCGCGCCTGGCCGTTGGTCCATGGCAGAGGCGTTTTGCCAGGCGGTCGCCGCATCGCGCCGGGCTGCGGCAAAACGTCTCTGAAAAGAACATGCATGCGCGCAGCGTCCATCCCCACCCTAGCTCCGGGACGATCCCGACCGCCAGCGGCGCGCCTCGGCAACGAGTGCTGTTCGTCGACGACGAGCCGGCGATCTTGGAGGCGTTGAGGGGCGTTCTGCGACCTCAGCGGCGCGAGTGGGACATGGTGTTCGCGCTGGGCGGCCCCGCCGGCTTGCACGAAATCGAAACCTCCAAGTTCGACGTGGTCGTCACCGACATGCGCATGCCGGTCATCGACGGGGCCGCGTTGCTCACGCGCGTGAAGGAGCTGCAACCGCACGCGGTGCGGCTCGTGCTCTCTGGTCAGACCGACTCGCAA
Source organism: Myxococcales bacterium (assembly GCA_040348565.1). Taxonomy (GTDB): domain Bacteria; phylum Myxococcota_A; class Polyangia; order Polyangiales; family Polyangiaceae; genus PMG-095. The sequence goes on from JBEQSW010000542.1 coordinate 13,740, forward strand.
ACGGCCCTGAAGAGCGTGTTTACCGCGCATCAGTTCTTGGCCAAGCCCTGCGACACCGAAAAGCTGCGCAACGTCGTCAAGCGCTGCTGCGAGCTGAATGAAATGCTGGCCGCCGACGAGCTCAAATCGCTGTGCGCCGACGTGAGCGTGTTGCCGGCCGCCCCCGCCACCTACTTGGCCATCTCCAAAGTGCTGGGGAACCCGAATTCGAGCATCAGCGACGTCGCCCGCATCGTCGAGCGCGAGCCGACTTTGTGCGCCAAGGTGCTGCAGGTCGTCAACTCGGCGTTCTTCGGGTTGCCACGCGCGGTCAGCAACGTGAGCCAGGCAGCTACGTATTTGGGCACGTTGGCGCTGCGCGATCTGTCTTTGGCGATGGAAACCATGGCCGGGCTGCAGAAGGGTACGCGCCCGCTGCCGCAAGCCAGCTACAGCGCGTTTCAAATCAACGCCCTGGCCGTCGGGCTGTTGGGGCGCCGGTTCTTCGCGGGAGATCGGCGCAAAGCCGACGACGCCTTCGTGGCCGGCATGCTGCGCGACATGGGCCACTTGGTGCTGGCGACGCGCCCCGCCGGGCCGGAAGTGGTGAGCGCTCCCCACGCGGCCCTGAGCGCGTACCTGCTCGGACTTTGGGGTATCCCGCACTCGGTGCTGGAGGCGGTAGCGTTCCACGAGCAGCCCGAGCGCGTCGAGCACGACCGGCTGGAGGTCGTGGACGTGGTGAATCTGGCCGATGCGCTGGTCAGCCGGCTTTCACCTTCGCCGTTTCAAGAGCCCCCCACCATCGACGCCGAGCGCTTCGAACGGCTGGGCGTGACGCGGGGCGCGCTGACCGAGCTCGAGGTGACGGCTGGCCAAGTGCTGGAAGAAGCTCGGGAGATGCTCGCGCCATGAGCCGCGCTTTGGACGGCAACGATCTGGGCGCCAAGGCGGAGCTGCTCGAGCTTTTGCTGAGCGCGACGCAAGACGGCATCGTCGACTGGAATTTGGAGACCGGCGAGGTCACCTACAACGCGCGCTGGAAGCACCTGCTCGGCTTCGACGGCGCCGAGCACGCGGAGTACTGCGCCCAGCCCGACGCCTGGCGCGACCTGATGCATCACGAAGATCGGCCCCACACGCTCAAGCTGATCGACGACCATCTGAAGCAGAACTGGCCGCTCTATACGACGGTCCGCATGCGCCATCGCTATGGCGGCTATCGCCACATCCTGGTGCGCGGCATGGCGCGCCGCAACGCGAGCGACGAAGCGGTGCGCATGGTGCTGATCTTTTCGGACATCGACGAGCGCATCCGCGGTGAAGAGCGGCAGCGCGCGTTGGTTTCGGCCCTGCCCGACACGCTATTTCGCGTACGCAGCGACGGCACCATCTTGAGCTTGAAGCGCGGCATCGAGCGTGAAGGCTCGCCGTTCGCCGCGCTGCGCGAGGGCATGACGCTCGGCGACAGCATCCCCGACGCGCGGCTGCGCGCACATCTGGAGACGGTGCTGGCTCAGCCCGCCGGCATCTCCCAAGAAGCGCAGACGCTGGGCGTCAGCACCATTGCCGCCGGCGGCGTGACCATCCACCACGAGATCCGCATCGTGCAGAGCGGTGAGGACGAGCTGGTGTGCATCGTGCGCGACGTGACCGACCAGCGCGGCTTGGAAGACCGGCTGCTGCAGAGCCAAAAGCTGGGCGCCATCGGCCAGCTGGCGGCAGGCGTGGCTCACGAAATCAACACGCCCATGCAGTTCATCGGCGACAACTTGCACTTCGCCAAAGCCGGTATCGCCGACTTGTTCACCCTGCTCGACATGCTGCGCCGCACCGTCGACGACGCGACGCAGGCCCCGCCGTCCGAGGCGCGGCTGAGCGAGCTCGAGCAGGCCGAGCAGGACTTGGACTTCGCCTACACGCGCGAAGCGTTACCCACCGCCATCGAACGGTCGCTGACCGGCGTCGAGCGCGTGACCAAAATCGTGCGCGCCATGAAGGCGTTCGCGCACCCGGATTCGGATCGCCTGACCCCGACCGACCTGAAGGGACTGATCGAAAGCACGGTGATGGTCGCTACCAACGAGTGGAAATACGTGGCCGACGTGGACCTGCAGCTCGACCAAGAGCTGCCGCCGGTGCCGTGCCTGGGCGGCGAGCTGAACCAGGTGGTGCTCAATTTGATCGTGAACGCGTCGCACGCCATCGCGGACGTCGTCGGCGACAGCGGCGACAAGGGGAAGATTTCGATCAGCACCGGCTGCGATTCGACCCACGCCGTGATTCGCGTGCAGGACAGCGGCACCGGCATCCCGGAGCACGCGCGCGCCAAGGTTTTCGAGCCCTTCTTCACCACCAAAGAGGTCGGCAAGGGCACCGGCCAAGGCCTGGCCATGGCCTACAACTGCGTGGTCAAACGCCACCGCGGCACCATCGATTTCGAGACCGTGCTCGGTCAGGGCACGACCTTCGTCATCCGTCTGCCGTTGCAAGCCGACGCCGGCAAGAGCGGAGCCCCGCCGTGAGCCTCCCCAAAGTCTTGATCATCGACGACGCCGAGGCCATGCGTCGCTCGGTCGTCGACGCGCTGGAGCCGGCCGGCTTTTCGGTGCTCACCGCCAACGACGGCTTCCGCGGCATCGCCGCCCTGAAGGAGACGCGCGACCTGTGCCTGGTGATCATCGATTTCAACATGCCCGGCATGAGCGGGTTCGGGGTGCTCGATTGGATGCGCAAGGACGCCTCGCCCCACCTGCCGCCCGCCGTGTTCATGACGACCGAAGTCAGCGCGCCGACCTTGGAGCAAGCCAAGAGCGCCGGCGCCGTCGGCTGGCTGGTGAAGCCGTGCCGCCCAGAGCAGCTGGTCGCGGTCGCCCAACGAATCTTGGCCAAACGGAAGCCTCATGGAAGCTAAAGCGCGCTGTCGCATCGTGTGTGTGGATGACGAGCCCCAGGTTCTGAGCGGACTGTCGTTGCATTTGCGCCGACGCTACGAGGTAGAGACGGCAACCAGCGGCCCCGCCGCGCTCGAGCTGTTGGCGCGCCAACCGCAGGCGGCGGTGCTGATCTCGGACATGCGCATGCCCGGCATGAACGGCGCCGAGTTGCTGGCCAAGGCGAGTTTGACCTACCCGCACACCACCCGCATTCTGCTGACGGGCCACGCCGAGGTCGACGCCGCCATTGCCGCCGTGAACCACGGCCACGTCTTCCGATTCTTGGTCAAGCCCTGCCCCCCGCCGGAGCTGTTGGCAGCGGTAGAAGCCGGCGCCGAGCTGCATCGCCAGACGGTGGCCGAACAGTCCCTGCTCGAGCAAACGCTACACGGCAGCATCAAGATGCTGACCGAGGTGATGTCGATCACCAACCCGGTGTCGTTCGGACGGGCGCAACGGGTCAAGCAACACGTCACCGCGCTGTGCGACAAGTTGGAGCTCAGCGAACGCTGGCAGGTGGAGGTGGCGGCCATGCTGTCACAGCTTGCAACCTTCACGCTGCCGCCCGAAACGCTGGAAAAAGTCTATTACGGCGCGGTGCTGAGCCAAGACGAGCAAGCCATGCTCGATCGCTCTCCGGACGTGACCGAGCAGCTGCTCAGCCACGTGCCCCGCCTGGAGCTGGTGCGAGAGATTCTCGCCAACTACACCAAGCCCTACAAAAAGCCCGACAAGGTCGAGCTCACGCACGACCAAGCCAAGCTGCAGCGGTTGAGCCAAATCTTGCGTGTGGCAGTCGACTTCGACACGCTCGAGGCCCAAGGGCTGAGCAGCGGCATCGCCCTCACGACTTTGAAGGGCCGCGCCGACCAGTACGAGCCGCAGGTGTTGGCCGCGTTCTTGGGCATGCACGGGCAACGCCGCGAGGGCGACAAGATACGCGACATCTCCGTGGCCGCGCTGCGCAGCGGCATGGTGCTGGCCGCGGACGTGAAGATGGCGACCGGCACGCTGTTCGTGGCGCGCGGTTACGAGGTCACGCCCGCGTTCTTGGAGCGCATCCGAAATTTTCGCCCGGGCTCCGTGCGCGAGCCGATCAAGGTCTTGATCCGCGCGGCGTGAGCTACCACCGCGCCAGCATGCTCTGCCGCCGCCGTCAGCCGCGGGCGGTACCGCACAGCGCCAAGTAGCGCCGCACCGTTTCGGCCATGCCCAGCTCCAGCGCGTCCGCGATCAGCGCGTGGCCGATCGAAACTTCGTCGATCGGGCCTGCGCCCTGCACGAAAACCGCCAGGTTTTCCAGGCTCAGATCGTGCCCGGCGTTGACCCCGAGCCCGACCGCGCGCGCGGCGGCAGCGGCCCGGCCGTACTGCGCGGCCGACTCTGCGCCGCGCCCGGCGGCGGCCGCCGCCGCGTACGGCTCGGTATAAAGCTCTACGCGATCGGCGCCCAGCTCCCGCGCGATGGGCATCATCTCCACGACGGGATCGAGGAACAAGCTCACTCGGCAGCCGAGCGCCTGCAGCTCGGCCACGCTGCGAGCGAGCGCCGCGCGGGCGGTGGCGTCCAGCTCGACCAGGTTCCAGCCATGGTTGCTGGTGAGAGCTTCACGCGCGTCGGGCACCAACGTCGCCTGCTGCGGCTTCACCCGCTGACAGTGCTCGAGCAGCCCGTGAAACGGATTGCCTTCGATGTTGTATTCGGCTGATGGATACGCCTTCAGCAGCTGAGCCAGCTCGACCACGTCGGCAGGGCGGATGTGACGCTGGTCGGGCCGAGGGTGCACGGTGATGCCGTGCGCCCCGGCGTCGAGCGCGATGCGCGACAGCTTCACCAGGCTCGGGATCTCGAGCTCGCGCGTGTTGCGCAGCGTGGCCACTTTGTTGACGTTGACGGACAGCTTGGTCATGACGGTTCTGCGGGCGAGCGGCGGACTCTAACACCACGCGCACCGCTCACCAGGCGGACCC
>JBEQSW010000128.1:0-9199 GCA_040348565.1 Myxococcales bacterium
CGTTGGGCGGAGCGGCGGCCATCGAGCAGGCGGTCGACATCTTCTACCGCAAGATGCTCACGGACCCCCGGGTGGCTGACTACTTCGAGTCCGTGGACATGGACCGTCAACGAGGCAAGCAGAAGGCGTTCTTGACGATGGTGCTCGGTGGACCGAACCAATACACGGGCAAGGACATGCGCACGGCTCACGCGCATCTCGTCAAACGCGGTCTGAACGACGACCATGTCGACATCGTGATCGGGCACCTTGGCAGCACGCTTCGAGAGCTCGGCGCGAACGACGAACAAATCGCGGCGGTAGCTGCGCTCGCCAACTCGGTTCGCGACGACGTGCTGAGCCGGTAGCGCCATGCCGCGACTGCTCTGCGACGGACGCAGCCTCGAGCTTACGTCCGACCAAAGCGTGCTCGACGCTCTTTCCGGCGCCGGCTTCGAAGTCTCGAGCTCGTGCCGCGTCGGAGCGTGTCAGTCGTGTCTGGTCCAAGCCATCGGCGGCGCCCCGCCCGCTCGAGCCCAAGTCGGAGTGAAAGACTCGTTGCGAGCGCAGGGGTTCTTCCTGGCTTGTCAGGCGACGCTAACGGAAGACCTGGAGATCTCGTTGGCGGGCGCGAGCGCGTTGGAAGTGCCGGCCAACATCGTGGGCGTGAACTTGCTGGCTCCTGACGTACTGCGCGTCGTGCTCGAGACGCAGGAAGCGTTCGCCTACCGCGCCGGGCAGTTCGTGACCCTCTTGCGCGAAGACGGCTTGGCGCGAGCGTATTCGTTGGCGAGCTTGCCATCGGAGAAGCATTTGGAGCTTCACGTGCGGGTGCTGCCGCGCGGAGCCATGAGCAACTGGCTCTCCAGTCCCGCCGCCATCGGCAGCCAGGTCCGCCTGCGCGGCCCGGCGGGCGATTGCTGCTACGTGCCGGGCAACGTCGAGCAGCCGCTGGTGCTGGCAGGAGTTGGAACGGGTCTAGCGCCGCTGTGGGGCGTCTTGCGCGACGCTTTGGCGGCCAAGCACCAAGGCCGCATCGAGCTTTGGCACGGGGCTCGTACACCCGAGGGTCTGTACCTTACCAACGAGCTGCAGGCTCTGGCGGCAACCCACCGCAACTTCACCTACTACCCGTGCGCGCTGGAGCCGGGCCAAGCGGACAGCGACGTGCGGTTGGGAAGCCTGGATCAGCTGCTGTTGGCGGCGGTGCCTTCGTTCGCCGAGCACCGCGTATACCTGTGCGGTGACGCCGGCTTGGTCCAAAGCCTGAAGCGTCGGGTTTTTCTGGCTGGCGCTTCGCTGCCGCGCATCCACGCGGACGCCTTCGTCGGCTCGCGCTAGCCCGCGGCGCCTGGGCTACGGCTCGCGATAGAAGCGCGGCACGCGGCGCGAGATGTCGGTCAAGACTTCCCACGGGATGGTGCCCACGCGACCGGCAATTTCTTCGGCCGAGATGTTGTCTTGACCGAGCGGGCCCTTTTGGCTGCCGAGCACGACGCATTCGTCGCCGACGCGCACGTCGTCAATCTCGGTCACGTCGAGCATCGCCATGTCCATGCTGACCACGCCGGCGATGGGCGCGCGCTTGCCGCGCACCAACAGCTCGGCCCGGTTCGACATGGCACGCGACAAACCGTCGGCGTAGCCCATGGGGATGGTGGCGATGCGGCTGGTGCGTTTGGCCGTCCACGTGGCGCCGTAGCCCACCGATTGCCCTTCGGGAATTTCGCGCACTGCAACCAACTCCGTGCGCACTTGCATGACCGGGCGCAGCTCTTTGCAGATGCCGACGCGCGGTTCCACGCCGAAAAGGGCGATGCCGGGCCGCACGACGTTGAGGTGTGCGCGCGGGCTTTGCAGGATGGCGGCGCTGTTGGCGGCGTGACGCACCGGCGGATCCACGCCCAGGCTCTTCAACGCGGAGCAGGCTTGGTCGAAGCGATCCATCTGCGCGTCGATCGACTCCGGATCGCCCGCGTCGGCGCAAGCGAAGTGCGTCATCAGGCCGCTGACCTGCACCTCGCGGTGGCGCGCCAGCATTTCCGCCATCTTCGGCACGTCCCGCGGGAGGATGCCCAGGCGAGACATGCCGGTGTCGATCTTCACGTGCACGCTGGCGGGCTCGGCGCCGCTGTAGCGAACTTCGTCCGCCAGCGCCTCGACCTGCGACGGGTCGTGCAAAACCGGCGTGAGCCCGTGCCGCAGCACCTCACCGAAGGCGCGGCCGAAGTAGCCGCCGGTGATCAGAATTGGCACGCGAATGCCGGCTTCGCGCAGCTCGATGCCTTCTTCGAGCAAGGCCACGCAAATGCCGGTGGCGCCCGCGCGTTCCAGCGTGCGCGCGACGCCTTTGGCGCCGTGGCCGTAGCCGTCGGCCTTCAACACGGCCCACACTTCGGCGCCGCCCGCTGCGCGCTGCATGACGCGCAGGTTGTGGCGGAGGTTGGCCAGGTTCACCTCGGCGCGGGTGGGGCGCACGGCGTCGGCCGGGACGGCGCGCGTGGGGCGCAGCACGCGGGGCAGAGGCGTGGCGAGGGCCGATGCGGTGGGCACGATCGCGGAGATTGCGGGCTGTCGCGTCATCGTCTCGAGCGTCATCGGTTAACCTTTCGAGTAGCCATGAGTCAACTTAATCGCTCATTTCGTCCGCTCGGGCTGCATGCGCTCCGCCCCGGCTGAATCTATGCCGTGGCGACCGCTGAATGCCTGAACCGTTGACGACGAGCTTCGAACGAAGTCGGTTTTGGGTAGGGCCCCAACCCGAGGGTGGGGCGAGCTCTACTCAAAGCAACGCTGCATGCACTTTTTGTAGTCCGGGTTGCAGCTCTTGCAGGCGGCGCCCTTGGCGGCAGGATCACAGGCTTGGCTGCAGCTGCTGAAGGCGTTGCGGCAGGCGCTGGCGCAGTCTTCGCCGGGAGCGGGCGCTTCCGGGACGGCGGCTTCGGCCGAATTGGACATCGTGGGGCCGGATTTGCCAGCATCCGCCGACGCACTGGGCGGAGGCTCGGGCATGGCGTTGACGCGCGTGGCGATGGGCGGCGGCGGCGCGTGGACGCTGGTGGGTGACGGCACGACCAAATAGAACTGTCGCGAGTCCTGCTGCTGGTTCTCGCCGACGTGCAGCACGGGCCTGTCGGTGTCGCCGCTGGCGAAGCCGCGCACGCGCCGGCGCGCGTACTCCAAGCGGTCCCGCGACTGCCCGTAGGTGTAGCGATCGAGCCAGGTGACCCAGCAGGCTTGCCGATGCGTGCTGGCCACGTCGAGCTCCAGATCCAGCCGGTAGCAGTGCTCGAAGCGCACGTCGCCTTCGTAAATGGATTGCACGCTGGGCCCGCAGCTTGCCATTAGCGCCGGACCCAGCAGCACGGCGGCGGCCGGCAACACGAAGCGCAAACCGTGACTCACGAGGAGCAGCCTAACACGCGGGCAAAGTGCTATGTGATTCCCCGTGTTCACAGGTCTGGTCGCCGGTACCGGCAAGCTGGTTTCGCGCGAGCGCCGCGGCCCCGGCTACCGTCTGGTCATCGGCACGGCGGGCCTCGCCGGCTTCGACGCGCTCGAGCTGGGTGAGTCGATCGCGGTGGCGGGCGCTTGCTTGACCGTCGTGACACGGACGCTCACCTCCTTCGACGCCGACGTGTCGATCGAAACCGCCGAAAAAACGACGCTCGGCCGCTTGCCGCTCGGCGCGGCGCTGAACCTGGAGCGCTCGCTGCGCGTCGGTGACCGCCTGGGTGGACACTGGGTCAGCGGTCACGTCGACGGTGTGGCGCTCGTGTCCGCCGTCGAGACACAAGGCGACGCCTGGCTCGTGCGTGTCACCATGCCCGCGGAGCTGCGCCGCTTCGTCGCCGCCAAAGGCTCCGTCGCGCTCGACGGCGTTTCGCTCACCGTCAACGCCGTCGCGGGGCTCGAGCTGTCGGTCATGTTGATTCCCCACACCCGGCAAGTGACCAGCCTCAAACACTGGCAGACCGGGACCGAGCTGAACTTGGAAGCGGATTTGGTCGCCCGCTACCTGGTCAATTACTTCGAAGCGACCGGACAAAACCCCGGTCCAGCCCCCGACGAGCGTTTTGCCCTTGCGCTCGAGCGCGCTGGGTACAAATAGGCGCCGGCCCCCCTTCATGTCGATCGAACCCGCCCGCCTCCACGATCTCGACTCCGAGCTGATTTCGCGCGTCACCCGCGGCATCGAGCAGATTCGCGCAGGCAAGATGCTGATCCTGGTCGACGACGAGGATCGCGAAAACGAAGGCGATCTAGTGCTGGCCGCCGATCACGTCACGCCGGAAGCCATCGCGTTCATGGCCAACCACGCGCGTGGTCTGATCTGCCTGACCTTGACCGAGGAGCAGTGCGCTCGGCTGGAGCTGCCGATGATGGCGGCGCCCGGCCGCAGCGGTCCGCGCTTGGGCACGGCCTTCACTGTCAGCATCGAAGCCAGTCAGGGCGTCACCACCGGCATCAGCGCCGCCGATCGCGCGCAGACGATTCGCGTGGCCATCAACCCCGATGCCAAGCCGAACGACGTCGTCGTTCCGGGCCACGTGTTCCCGCTGGTTGCGCGCAACGGCGGAGTGTTGGTGCGCGCCGGGCAGACCGAGGGCTCGGTCGATCTGGCGCGGCTCGCCGGCTCGTCGCCGGCCGGCATCGTGTGCGAAATCGCCAACGACGACGGCACGATGGCCCGCTTGCCCGATTTGGAGCGCTTCGCCGAGAAGCACGGCCTCGTCATCCTCACCATCGCCGACTTGATCGCCTACCGGCTGCAGACCGAAGCGCTGGTAGCCATGGTCGGCGAGACGCAAGTGGAGCTCGACCGCACCCGCACCAGCTGGCGCGCTTGCGTGTTCGAGGCGGTGCACGAGGGCAAGCAGTTCTTGGCGCTGGTGAAGGGCAATCCGGTCGCGGACCGCCCGACATTGTGCCGCATGCACACCGGTTCCAGCCTGGCTGACGTCTTCAGCAGCACGCTCAAAGACGGGGCCCGCAATTTGGCCGAGGCCATCGACGCCATCGAGGCCGCAGGTGAGGGCGTCATCGTGTACATTCCCCCCGCCGCTGATTTGAAGAGCGAGCTTTTGGCGGTGGCGCGGCGCGACGTGGGCAAGAGCTCGCCCAGCGCCTCGGTGCCCCCGCCGACGGGCACGCGCCCGCACGGCGGCGCGCTACGCGAATACGGCCTCGGGGCTCAGGTGCTGCGCTCGCTCGGGCTGTGCAAGATCCGCCTGCTCACCAACAATCCCCGCAAAATTGCTGGGATTCAGGGGCATGGCCTGACACTTATTGAAAGCGTGCCGCTGGTCGCCATGAACGGCTGACGTGCCGAGCGTGCTCGCCCATTCGCCTGTGTTAAGAAGCAAACCCCATGTCATCCGTGAAATCGATTGAAGGCGCGTTGGTCGTCCCGGAAGGCGCGAAGTTCGCGATCGTCGGCTCACGCTTCAATTCGTTCATCGTGGAGCGCTTGATCGAAGGCGCGATCGACGCGCTGGTGCGCCACGGCGCCGCCGCCGAGAACATCACCGTCGTGCGCGTGCCGGGTTCTTGGGAAATTCCGCTGGTTTGCGCGCGGTTGGCCGGCACCGGCAAGCTCGACGCGGTGGTGGCGCTGGGCGCGGTCATTCGTGGCGCGACCCCGCACTTCGACCACGTCGCCAACGAGGTCTCCAAAGGCGTGGCCCAAGCTTCGATGGACAGCGGCGTGCCGATCTCGTTCGGCGTGCTCACCACCGACAGCATCGAGCAAGCGGTGGAGCGCGCCGGCACCAAAGCCGGCAACAAGGGCTTCGACGCCGCCGTCGCCGCCATCGAAATGGTCACTTTGGGCAAGCAGCTCAGTCAGCAAGGGCTCTGAGCCGAGCATGGGCGCTCGCACTACCGCTCGGGAGGCCGCGCTCCAAATGCTGTTCGCCATCGACGCGACCGGCGGCGACGTGGACCAAGCCATCTCGGATTTTTGGCGTGAGCTGCCCGGCGACGCCGAAGGCCGAGAATACGCCGACGCGCTGGTGCGCGGCGTGCGCGACGGCGCCGAAAAGCTCGACGAGCGCATCCGCGCCGCCAGCCAAAATTGGCGGCTGGAGCGCATGGCGCGCATCGATCGCAACGCGCTGCGGCTTGGCACCTACGAGCTGTTGACACGCACCGACGTGCCGCGCGCGGTGGTGTTGGACGAAGCCGTCGAGCTGGCCAAGCGCTTCGGCGGCGAAGAGAGCAGCAAGTTCGTCAACGGCGTGCTCGATCGCATCGCCGACGACTTGGGTCGCCAGGACACCGACAAGGGCCCTCTGGGCTGAAGCGCCGTGGAGCTTCGGTTCACGCTCCCGAGCTTGCGTAAGCTCGACCTGCTCGGAACCGAAGTGATCTTGGCGGCGGTGGCGGCGGACGAGCAGCCGCCGCACGGCCTCGCGGGGCTGCTCGACTGGCGCTTGGCGGGGCGCATCTCGGCGTTGATGGAGCGAGGCTTCGTCACCGGGAAGGTGGCCGAGGTCGTGCTGGTGCCGGGCAAGCCCAAGCTGCCGTTCGACAAGGTTCTGCTATTCGGCGTGGGGCCGCGGGCGGACTTCAGCGAGCCGGTGTATCGGGTCGTGGTCGAAAAGATGTTGTCGACGCTCGAAGGCTTACGCGCGCGCAGCGCCGTGGTCGAGCTGCCGGGGCGCCATTTCGACGGCATTCGCCCCGACCGCGCCGCCGATATCTTGCTCGAGTGCGCCGGCAGCAAACCGATGCACGACGTGTGGACCCTGGCGGAAACGCTGGAGGCGCAGCGGCTGGTCACCCAGCACATGATTCAAGAGCGGCGCCGCGTTCGGACCTGAGCGGCCACCAGAATATTGCACGCCGCGGCGCGCCGGCCCCTCGCGCGTTCTTCGCGGGCGCTGGCCACGGCGCGCGTTGTGGTCCAGCATCGTAGCGTGTCCGGCTCGGCTTGGAACGGAGCGCGACTCCTCACGACGACCGTCGCGCTGTGCTCGCTGGCGTGCGCCACGAACGGCTGCGATCCGAGCATCACGTCGGTGGGCGCCTGGGAGCCGGTGGAGCAGCAGGGCGGCGCCGGGGGCGAGCCCAGCGGCGGGCCGGGCCTGTATCTCGAAGCCGAAGACGGCGAGCTCAGCTTTGGGTTTTCGATCGTTGCCGACGTGGCGGCCTCGAACGGCCAATACATTCAGCCGCCGACCGGCCCTGCCCTCGAAGAAGCGCCGGTCGCCGACTCGCCGCGCGCGCGCTACACGTTCGACCTAGCCAACCCGGGCGACTACGTGATCTGGGGGCGCATCTATTCGCCGGACGTTTCCAGCAACCGCTTCTGGTTCCAGGTCGACGGCGGCGCGTGGCACGTCTGGCGCATCACCGTGGGCGAAATCTGGTTCTGGGACGACTTTCACATCGATACCAACTACGACGACACGCTGCATTTCATGCTCGCCGCCGGGCCGCACGAGCTCGTGATCGCCAAGGACGCCAGCAGCGCGCGTCTGGATCGCCTGTACATCACCTCAGAGGGTGACGAGCCGCCCGGCAATGACACGCCGTGCAACCCCCCGCACACCATCGACCGTGGCGGCGGCGTTTGCGCGCCCAGCTGCGGCTCTTTGGCGCCTGCCGGCATGCACACCAGCTGCATTGCCAGTGTGTGCGCCGGCAAAGAAACGCTCGAGGTCTACGACTGCAACATCTGTTGCGTCGTGCCTTGAGCCGCGCTGCGAACGTTCCTGCCCGCGCTCAGAACGTGTTGACGTAATTGAGGATCAAGTTCAGCTCGGGGTCGCTGATGCGCATGGTGGTGAACGCGGGCATCGAGTCGTGGCGCATGGCGTATTGACCGACACTCTTACCGGAGCGCACCAGCTTGAGCACGTTCTTGCCTTCGCCGGCCAGCGGTCGCATCACGACGCCGCCCTTGCCGTCCGCGCCGTGGCAATTGGCGCAGTAGTCCTTGAACAGGGTTTCGCCGGTGGTGGGCTGCGGCGGTTGATCGAGGTAGTCCCAGATCAGGTTCAACTGGGCGTCGGTCAACTTGTCCGTGCCGTATTTTTCCATGGGTTTGGCGAACGTGGTCGTCGCCCGACCATTGCGCACCACCCAGGTGGAGTACTCGCGCACCGGGTGCTGCGTCTCGGGCGCCAACGGGCTGCCGCTGCCTTGGTCGGCGTGGCACGACTTGCAGTTCAGATCGTAGAGCCCTTTGCCGTCGGTGGGCACGGCCGTGCTGCCGCCCGCGCCGGCTTGCCCCATACCGGCAGAGCCGCTGCTGCCATTTCCACTTCCGCCTCCTCCGTTGGAGGTTCCCCCGGCGCCACTGCCGGCGGTGCCCACGCCGGTGCCGGTGCCAGCGGTACCAACGCCGGTGCCGGTGCCAGCGGTACCAACGCCGCTGCCCGCGGTGCCCGTCACTGCACTGCCGGCGGTGCCGGTGCCGGCGGTGGGCGTGGCAGAAGTGCCGGCGGTGCCGACCGAGCTGCCACCCGAGCCGATCGGATCGCCGGAATCAGCGACGTCGGAGGAGCAACCGAGCGCGAGGCAGAGCAGCGCCGAGAGAGGAGCGAGCAAAGTGTGGGCAGTTTTCATGCGAGACCCAACGAGTGCCCCGAGCACCGCGGCTTCAGGCAGCGAGCGGCAATTTTCTTGCGCTTTCCAAGCCCAAAACAACTTGTCGTTGTGGTTGAAAGATCCCGACGTGCCGCGTGCGCCACGGCGCCCAGTTACGCTCGTTGCATCTGCGCAGCGGACCTCGAGCGCACATCACACCATGGCTGCCAAACTGCAGCCTGAATCGCAGAATCTTCTGTGACGAACCCAGGCCACGTTGGGCGATCGAGATTTTTTACAGGGAGGATGGGAGGGCGCTCATCATTGGTCTCATCTCAGCTGGTGGCCACGCCCGCTGATCCTGGCTTCTGGCTTCACTGCGCCTCCGGCGCTCCCTCGCCTTCGGCTCGGGCCGTAGGCCTCCGTGGACTCCGTCCAGCACGCTGGACTCCGTCCACTCCGGCTCGTTTTCGCTCCGGTCCGGTGCTCACGTACCCAAGTACGCTCCGCTCCGGTCCTCGCGAAAGCCTCGCCAGAAACCAGGCTGAGCGGGCGGGCAGCTGACAAATGAGACCAATGGTCAGTGGGAGGACGGGAGGTGCGGAGAGGCGAGAACGCATTTTTCGATTCGGAGGACCGAATCGAAGAATATTCCCCCTCGAGAGAAAGCCGGAGGATTGAGCCC
>JBEQSW010000546.1:0-20768 GCA_040348565.1 Myxococcales bacterium
GCTCGGTTTCTGCTCTTCGTCGTAGTCGAGGCCGCTCCGCACCACCGCGCGCAGGCTGTCGCCGCTGCCCTGCCAACTCACGACGTCGAGCCAGTCCTCGCCGTGCTCGAAGGTGATGATACCGGCCGGTGCTTCCACCCGACCGAAATGCAACACGTGGTAGCCGCCGGCTCCTTTTGCTTTCTTCTTGAAGCTGGCGATCGCAAAGACCTTACCGTCAGGGCTCAGGCTTGCGGCGGTGGTCGAGCCGGCTTTGCCCCAGGGGCCCGTCAGCGGCACGACCTTCTTCTGCGCGCGCTGCAGGAGAAAAAAGTCGGTCGGATCGGAGCCCGAAAAGGTGTTCGGCTTGGGGTGAAACGTCTGTTCGACCAAGCACAGATCAGCGGAACCATCGCAGGCCATGGCGGTGAAGTCGTGCTCCAGCCGCATCAGCTCCTGCTCGTCGGCAGGGCCTTCGGTTGCCACCGACACGAGCCGCGTACCGGTGCCGTCTTTGACGGAGTAGACGACGCGCGTGCCCTTGGCTTCGAAGGCGTGAAAGGTAGCGCCCTCGGGTGACAGCGGCCGAAATTCACCCAGCTTGGGCCCCACCAAAGAGATGCGCGCGTCGTTCTCCGGAGTTTGCGGGGGCAGCGGGCCGTCGCGCAGCTCGCGCGCCATGAACGTCAACAGGTCGCTGGTGTATTCGCTGTCTTTTTGCGCAAATTCGCCGACTTTTTCCGCCAAGTCGAAGTTGAAGAACAGCTCGGCTTCGATGCCCGGCCGCTGCAAAAATAGCTTGTTGGCGTGCCACGTGCCGGCACCCGAAAACCCGCTGTCGTCGCGACCGAGCGCGTCGCCCAGAGAGACCAGCGAGAACGGCTGTGGGTGCAACAACTGCTGCTGCGCGGGCGGCGGCACCCTACCGTCGAAGACCCGCGCGAACGCTCGCACCAAATCCGCGCCCATGTTCGGGTCCGGCACGCTCCAGATCGCCTTGCCGAATGCCATCGAGTCGCGCAACGGCGGATGCGTCCAGCCAAAACCGAAGCGGACGCCGGCCGACGTGTGGGCGTCGAAGAAGGTCCAGTCGCCGCCCGCCACGTGCCACGGCGCCATGTCCGCAAGCTTTTGATTCTTGTACACCGCGTCGATGCTGAACTCGACCCGCGGAGAGGAGTCGGTGGCGCGGCCCACCCCCGGCTCGGCGACGTGCCCCTTGGCGGCTTCGCCTTTTTGGCAACCGCGCTGACAAGCCGCGAGCAAGAACCCGGTCGCCACGAGCACCCACACCTTCGCCATTGCGCGAGCGTAGTCGCGGCCCACGCGGCTCGTCCAGCGCGTGAGGCCACAGGCGGTCAGGGCCCCGCGAACGAATAGCCGAGCCCCGCCGTAGGATAGAAAATCAGGGCAGAATCGCCGAAATCCTGGGTGGTGAGGCCGCCGGCAAGATCGGTCTCGAGGAAGAGTGACCAGTCTTTATCGGGCTTTGCCAGAAAGCCGAACTGCAGCACCGGATACAGCGTGAGGTCGTCGCGACCGTTGAAGAAGTTGTCGCTCGCGGCTAGGCGGAAGCCCACGTACATCTGCGCCGCCTGCACGCCTCCCGAACCGAGCACACCGGTGTAGGGAGCCAGGAAGATGTCGCGGCGGGCGTTGGCACCGTTCACGGTGTAGTCATCGGCGGCGCCGACTCCCAAACCCGTCACCCACGCCGCGTGAAACGCGGGTCCGTCGGCCTCGGGCGCAGCCACGTGGGCGAAGCGCCATTTGAATTCGGGACCCACCACGAAGCTGTGCTGGGGCCCGATGCCGCCCACCAGCCCCAGGTCGACGTCGGCGCCCATGCCGCGGCGCACGCGTAAGCCGCCGACCCACTTACTGTTCACGTCCACGTCGGTCATGTTGGATGCCTTCCACCACGACGCGCTCGTGCCCAAGCCGGCCTCGACGCCGGCGGCAATGCGCCCTTCACCCAGCGTGTCGGCGCCTTGCCCAGAGCTAGGCAATGGCGGCGGCGTGTAGCTGCAGGCGGCTTGGATCTGGGTGAGGCCGAACAGGGCGGCGGCCAAACGCAGCCAAAACTCCCGCATTCGCGCGCCGGCCCGCGACATCACAGCTCTCCCATCACGGCGAACGCCGGGTACACGACCCAGCTCCCCACCGAAACACGGTCGTGGCCCCCGAAGGCATCGACGTCGGCGGAGCCGAGCAAATACGTAACGGTGAGCTCCGGCCCGACGAAGAACGAGCGATAGCCGAGCGCGGCGCCCGCGTAGCCACCGACGTAAAGCGCGCGGCCTGAGACGGTGCCGGTCGTGCGGATCGGCTGCGGGGTGCCGAAGTCCTGCAGGGTCAAGGTCATGGTCTGCGAGACGTGGGACCAAAGCAGCCGTGGACCGCCCCACACCCGGTACCAACTGCCGTGCCGGCCGAGCGCTACCGGTAGATCGACGTTCCAACGCGAAAAGTCGTCGACGGTCACGCTGTCGAACACGCTGTGCACGGGCGGCGTGAACAGCGCGCGTCCAAGGCCCAAGCCGACCGAAAGGTCGACGCCAGCCTCGGCTTGCTTCAGGAGCTGGGTGCGCACGGAAGCACGCAGCCCGCTGGTGGCGAGCCGCACGCCTACTTCCCACCCCGTGAGCACGCCGTAGTCGAAACCTGCGTGCGCGACCGCGGCGGGAGGATTGATGGCAATGGCGGCGGCGCCTTCGAAAATCTTGCGCTTCTCGTCGTTGCTGACGGCGCGTTCTTCGGTGGCTTTCTCGACCGATTCGGCGGCGTGGATGACGTCGGGAATGGTGCCCGTGGGGTAAGAAACGTCGACGCCCAGCTCGGCGTGGGCGTGGCCCTTTTCGGGGACGTGCGCGGGCTGGTTGCTCGACAAGCCCACGCCGCAAGCGCCGCACAAAGCCGCGAGCAACGCGCCGCACCCAACGAGCCTCTCCATCGCCGCGACCAGCCTACTCAAAAAGGCGCCGCGCGACAGCGGCTCGAGCCGTTGGAACGCGTTGCCAAAATCAGGCTTGCTGGTGCGATGGCGCTGCCATTCTGGCCAAGCCCATCCGGACTATCCGCAAAACCGCGAGAATTTCCGGAGATTCTTCCTGCCTGCGGGTTGGCACATTTCTGGCTGAAGAGCAGCGCCGCATGACCACTGAAAGAATTCTCAAACGCTACTTCCCCGTGATCACGTGTCTGCTCATCGCCCTTGTCGCCTACTTGCAGGCGCGAGGGCTCGTCCAGCTATTGGTGTTGGCACTCGGTGGCTCACCAGAACGAGTGAGCTCGCCGCCACCCTGTCACGACGTGCCGCCGCCGGTGGCTACGGCGCCCAAAAGCGCGGAAGCCATCTTGGAGCGCAACCCGTTCGATTCCATGCCCGGCCCTTTGAACAGCAGCCCCCCGGCAAACGATGCGATGGCGCGCCTTGCCGCGCCTCCAACCATCTCGGCGCCGCCGAGCACCCCGGCGGCACCGCTCGCTCTGCTGCAGTCCGTGCGCGTCGTCCCCGAGCAAATGAACGGCAAGGTCGTCGGTCTCCGCCTCTTCGGCATCCGGCCGGCTTCTTTGCTGGGCACGCTCGGCTTGAAGAACGGCGATCGCCTGGAATCGATCAACGGCTTCGACGTCACCAACCCCGAAAAAGCGCTGGAGGCTTACGCACGGCTCCGCACCGCGCCCCATTTGCAGCTACGCCTAGTGCGCTCCGGTCGCCCGCTCGAGGTCGACCTGAACATCATCTGAGCCGGGGCCGTGTCTCGATGTACTTCTTCTGCGGACGGCGATCCTCGGTGGCTTCCGTCGCCCTCACTTGGGCGGTTTGACGAACGTGGGCTCACACGTGAAAAGCACGTCAATCTTCGGCGCTTTGCCCTTCTGGGCGGCGGCGCAGGTGTCGGGGCAAAGCTGGATTTTGCCCGCCGCCGAGTCGATGAAGAAAGCGTCAGGCTGGCAATCGGCAACGGTCATGGCCTGACCGAACGTCTTGGGAGCGCTGCCGTCGCCCGCGTCGTACGACACCGCGACCTTCGACAGGTCGAGATCTTTGCCCATCGGTGATGGCGGGATCGCAAACTCGCAGGCAATGGCAGCGTGGCTGACCACGTCCTTGGCGATGGTTTCGAACACGGCGTCGAAGGCGTTGTACTGACAGAGCGGGAACCGTAGCCCTCCCGTCGAGCGGCTGAGCTCCTGGTACACGGGGCCCGCGTTCTCGACCGGGTCGTCGTTGCCGGTGCACAGGCTGGTTTGAATGGGGTCGGCCGGCAGCCACGGCTCCGTTACCACCGGCTTTTCGCCGATGCCGATGATGCTGTGGAAAATGAACGTGGGCACGCTGGCCGTGCCGAACTGCGGCGACTTGGCGGTAATCTTCGCCACGAAATCGGTGGCGGTCATGGTCGTCGAGTTGTCGTCGGTGATTTCGAGAAAGACTTTGCTGGCGTTGGGCCGGAGCCACGCGCCCCAACCCATGGGGGCGAGCTTGAACTCGTCGGGCGTCGTGGCGTCGATGGTGTCGACCAGCAATGACAGCGAGTTCAGGCTGTCGACCTTCAAGCTGTATTGATAGAACCGCTCGGTAAAGGCCGGCTGATCGGGCGTCGGGGGACAAGCGGTGTTGGCGCTGAGCGGCGCCGTCACGCAAATCGAGGTTTGTCGGCCCTTCTTCTCGTGGCGCGAGACCAAGATGACGCGGTAGTCGACGCCGCTGGCCTGCAAAATGTTGGCGAATTTGACGTTGATGTTGCTCTCGACCGCGTCAATCTCCTCCTGCATGCTGCCGGAGTTGTCGATGACGACGATGATGTCCACCGGCTGATGCTCGATGGCGGCGTCGGCTTGTTGCGTCGCGCACGACTCCACTCCGCCCGTTCCGCCACTGCTGCTTCCCGCCGTCGGCGTGACGTCGATGTTGAGGCTGCCGGCTTGGGCGCTGCCGCCCGGCGTCGGTGTAGGGTGAGCGGAGCTGCCGGTGCCGCCGCTGGCGGTGGGCTCCGGTTCCGCAACGGTGTTGCCCGGTCCGGAAGAAGCCGAACAACCGGTGAGCAACGCCAACGCTGCCAGCCGCCGCCCCCAACGAGAAACGACACCGCTCGACATGTTCGCTTATGCGAGCTTGCCGGCCGGTCGATCACGACGGCGCGCGAATTCCAACCGCCAACTGGAACTTTCCACCTTTGACAGCGCCCGCGCCGGGCACGAGCAGCACAGTCCGACTCTGGACTACGGCACGTCGATCAGCCAGCGCAGCAATAGGTAGACGACGAGCAGCAACGCCATGGGTTTCACGAACCAACCCAACACCACCAACCAGCCCCGGCGCAGCGAGCCCCCGCCCGACTCCTGGCAGCCATGACAGATGGCCCAGGGGGTCGCGCCGCCCGTCGTGAGCACGCAGCAGTCGCCGCACACTGGTTTTCGGCAACGCGCGCACGGGCCCGCCGCCAAGGCACCGCACGACGCGCAAGGGACGAACCCACCGTCATCGCCGTGGGACATCAACGAACCGCTCACGCGGGCAGCCTAGCGGAGCCGGGGCTGGCCGTCTCGAAGCGGTGGCGCCACAATGGCGCGCGACGCCAATGCGGACATTCCTGACCGAGGCCTGGCAACTTCGTGTCCCCATCATCAGCGCGCCCATGTCTCCGCAAGCCGGGGGCCGACTTGCGGCGGCTGTTTCACGGGCGGGCGGTTTGGGAATGATCGGTGTCGCGGCCAGCCAAACCGCCGCGCAGTTGCTGGCCGATGCCGACGAATGTCACGCCGCTGGGGTTCGCTTCGGCATCGGACTGATGACGTGGGCCATCGAGAAGCGTCCAGAGTTGCTCGACGCCGCCATCGAAGCACGGCCATTCGCGCTCACGCTGTCGTTCGGAGACGCCGCGCCGTACGCGGAGCGCATTCGCGACGCGGGCATTCAGCTGGTGTGCCAGGTGCAAGACCTGAAGAGCGCGCTGGTTGCGGAGCGCGCTGGCGCCTCGTTGCTGGTCGCGCAAGGGACCGAAGCGGGCGGTCACACCGGGGAGGTGGGCACGCTACCGCTGCTTCAAATCGTGCTCGACGCCGTCCAGCTGCCGGTGGTGGCCGCCGGCGGCATCGGCACGGGGCGCGGCTTGGCGGCGGTGCTGGCGGCGGGCGCGGCCGGCGCTTGGATTGGCACGCGCTTTTTGGTGGCCGAAGAGGCACGCAATTCGGCAAAAGCGCGCGAGCAGCTGGCGGCCGCCGACGAGACCGACACCGTGCTCACCAGCACTTTCGACGCCGCCCAGCGCATCCCTTGGCCCGCACAATTTCGCGGGCGCGCGCTGAAAAACGACTTCACCGCGCGGTGGCACGGCCGGGAGCCGGAGCTGTTGGATGACGCGGAAGCTCGCCGCCAATTCGATGCCGCTCGCCAGGCCGAGGACTATCGCGTGGCGCACCTGTACGCCGGTCAAGCCGTCGCGCTCGCTAAGGAAGTCGAGCCCGCCGCCGCGATCGTGGAGCGCCTGGTGCAACAGGCCGCGCAGCTCCTGAGCGACGCGCGTCTTCGATGACCAAGTTGTTCGCGCCCGGCTACTCGGTAACGCGCACTAAGCGTCGACGCTTGCTCTGGGCGGCGTGGTGGAATGCTCCGCCCGAGCGCGAGCCATTTCGCAAGCCGGACGCCGCGCAAGGCGGCGCGCGCACCCCCGAGGAAGCGCGCGCCGAAGCCGAACGAGCGGCAGCGCAGCCGCTCACTGCTTTGGATCCGAGCTGGGCGCGCGCTTGGGCCCGCATTCTGCAGGGCGAGCCGCCGTGGCCCACCGCCGAGCCCAAGGGCAGGGCCGTTCCCCGCGTCGCCGACCGTGCCCGCCCCGAGGTTTCGGTGTGGGCCCTACTGGGGCTGACGTCGCGCGCCAGCGCCGAAGAGGTGAAGAGCGCCTACCGCAAGCGCGCGCTCGAGCTTCACCCCGATCGCGGCGGCGACGCCGCGCAATTTCGGGCGCTGCACGCTGCCTACGAAGAAGCCCTCCGCCGCCTAGCCAAAAAGCCACGTAAACGCTAGAACGCCGATCAGTTTCAGCCGCTGCGTTCTAGCCCCTTCCTGGTGGGGGCGGCACGCGCCGCCCCCCTCGGCCGAAGTGAATTCGGCCGAGCCTCCCCCCACGCGGCGACGCTGCCGTTGCTAGCTCGTGAATTTCGTTTGCCCAACAAACCGTTGCCGCTCTAGACGTTGGCCGGCGTTCATGGCCCGAGTCTTTTTGTATGCGCCGCAAGATTTCCGCAATTTGTGCGCCATCTCGCGGACGCTGGAGGTGCTCGGCCTAAGTGAATGCTTCGTCTTCGATCCGCACCGCTTGATCCGAGAGCGCTACGGCAAGTCTCGCACGCGCGAGCAACGCGTGGTGTCGTCGGGCGCGTTTCAGAAGATTCGCTGGCAGCGGGTCGAAGACCCCGCAACCTTCGCCAGCACCTACGGCGGTCGAGTCATCGCCACCGTGGCCACGGCGGACGCAGTGGACGTCCGACATTTTCGATTTTCCGAGACCGATTTGCTGCTGTTCGGCTCCGAGAGCCACGGCTTGCCGGACGCCCTGGTCGCAAGCTGCGCGGGCCGTGTGACCATACAGTCGCCTGGACAAACCCAGAGCCTCAACCTAGCCGTGGCGTTCGGCATCGTGCTCTTCGAATGCCAGCGCCAGCTCGCCACACCGTGAACCAGCCGCCGCGCCTACGAAGGAAGGGCTAGCATGCGGCCACGATGACTTTGTCGCAGTGGGCGTTGTTGGGTTTCGTGGTTTGGACCGTCACGCTGCTGGTGGTGGGCATCGGCACGCCACGCATCGTCGCCGTGATCAACAAGCAGGCGCGCGCCAACTCGTTCAACCCGAACGTGCCCCACGGCAGCGAGCGCTACCAGCGCAGCATGCGTGCGCACTTGAACTGCGTCGAAAACCTGCCCGTGTTCGCGTCTCTGGTCCTGCTCGGGACGCTGGTTGCGATTCCCGGTTCGTTGTTCCAGTGGGCGGCCATCGCGGTGCTGCCCGCGCGGATGCTGCAAACCGTGGCGCACGTGGCGAGCGGCCGAAACCGCGCCGTGCTCGTGCGTTTCACGTTCTTCCTGGTGCAGCTGCTGTGCTTTGCGCTGATGGCCGGCCTGTTGGCGGTGCACGGCTTGCGCGCGCGTTGAGCAAGCCACCGCTCTCGGGGTGCACCCCGTTTCGGCGGCCTAGAGTCCACCCAGCAGGCTTGGCCGGAACGGCCCCAAGTTGACGGGCGACATCGTGACTTGGGTCGACGCGATGGTCGGTGGGTGCCCGGGCCCGAACGGAAACGTGTTGCGCGCCGCCAGCGCCCGCACGTCGACCTGGCCCTTGGCAGCGGGGCTGCCGCCGATCAACAGCACCCGGTAGACGCCTGTCAGCAAGCCGGAAAAAGCGAACGAGGTCGCGCTCGAGCGTCCGAGCGCGGGCGTCCACGGCGAAAATACGGTGCCGGTCGGCGTGATCACGATCGCGAACGGACACTCGGCCCCGGGCTCGCAGCTGAGCGAGACCTCGAATTGCCCCACGCTGCCCGTCGAGCGCTCGAACGCCGGAACCTGGCCGGACTCGAGCATTGGCAGCAGCCGCTGCAGGAGCGGTCCCGGCTTGGCCACGGCTTTGGCGTCGCGCAGCGCGGCTTCCCGGTCGCCCATGTTGCGAGCCCGGCAACGCAGCGCCTCGAACAGCGCCGAATCCGAGCCGGGCAAAAGCTCGGCCATCGAACGCCAGTGCGCACAGGCTCGCGTCTCGTCTCCCAGCGCTTCGAAGGCGCGCGCGGCGCGTCCCTGAGTCTTCAGCTCGCTCGGGGCGCTTTCGGTCAGCGCGTCCACGGCCGCCACCGCTCGACTCCGATCGCCCGTGGCGACGGCGGCGTAGGCCAACAGCTCGCGCGCCACCGGCAGGTCCGGATCCAGCTCCACGAAGCGCTCGGCCGCCGCCAACGCGGGCGCGAATCGACCGCGCAGCAACAGCCCCCGCACCAGCGCTTCGTGACGCTTGCGGCTGCTGGGGGTCGCGGCTAGCTCCGTTTGCAGCTTGTCGAGCTGCGGTTGGCCCTGCGCAAGCCAGTTCTCGTCGCCGGGCCGGCTAACGGCCACATCGGCTGGCGGCTCCGGCCTCGACGGAAGGCTGGGCAGCGGCACGGATACGCTCCCGCCGCCTCCGGGCGAGATGACCAGAGTGACCGGCACCGCGATGGTCGCCGAGCCGCGGTCCGGGGGCTCGAATTGCGCGGCGCGCGCACGAGCCGCGATGCACGCCGTCACCGAAGCTGGCACGTTGCCGCTCGCGGCGGTCGCGGTCGCGTTCGTCACCGCACCGGTCGGCCCGACGCTGATGACGACGCGAACGGAGCCTTCCGCGTTCGGATCCGAAACCAGGGCGCGCTGGTAGCAATTCCGAAAGCCCGCGCGCATACCGGCCACGACGCGCGCCGCGTTCGCCACGGAGCCGCCGCTCACGACCGCGCCGCCGAGCGCAGCGTTGCCCTTGGGTCCCGGGACTTTGACGCCTACGCCGGAGCCCTCCGAGCTGGCTTGTTTCTCGGTCGAACCGATACCGGACAGGCCACCGCCGGAAGCGCCCGGCCTGATCGGCGACGAGGGCGCCGCAGGCGAAGGCGCGGCCGGCGCGGGCTCACTGGCGGGTGGCACCGAGCGCGGAGCTTCGGCTTTGTCTTCGGCGCGCTTGGCCGGGCTCGCGGGACTGGCGGTCCCGGGGGCGCTGGTGCCGGCTCCGGAAAGCGCCCCCAAATCGACTTGATCGAGCTCCTGCGCCGGCGCCGAACGGTCAGCAGTGGTGCTGTCAGCCGGCCCGTCCTGAACCGGCGCGCTGCGCTGAATCCCGAAGTCCGCGAACATCTGCTCGCTTTCCAGCACCAGCCACGAGGTCTCGCGCGACATCACGCGGAAGCGCTTGGACAGCTCGATCAGCTCCTTGGTCGCGCCCGCATCGCCGGCCGTTTCAAGCTCGGCAATCCGCGACTGAGCCCACAGCCGCGCCGCGAACGGCAATGCCCCGGGGGTGGATTCGAGCGTCACCGGTCGCGTGAGGGCGTGGGCGTCCCCGTTCAAGCGTCCCCGCAAGCTCACGTTGAACGGCCCGGTACCGGAGCGCTTGCCGACCACGACCAGCTCTTCACCCAGACGCAAGTTGGGCAACACGCGCGGCTCTAGCTCGGAAATATCGGACGGCGCCTCGAGCGCGGGCGCCACCACTAGCGGCATGCGCAAGCCGGTGACCAGCGCTTCTGTTTGCTCGGCGAGCGAGCTTGCACTCGAGACGCCGTCGTAGCTGCCCGAAAGCGCGCGCGCCAAGCCACGCAGCGCGACTTCGTCCACGCTCACGCCCGCGCCGAACAGCCTCAGATCGACTTTTCGACGCTCGAAGCTGTCACGCACCCGGGTGGCAATGCTGGGCACCGAAAGCTCGCCGGCGCTGGCGGAGCCGTCGCCGACGTAGACTACCTGCACCGGTGCGCCGACGGCGGCGCGCTCGGCGGCGGCCCGCAATGCGCCCGCCAGATCGGAAGCGCCCGCCGGCTTGCGCGCTTTGAGCAAGCCCTTCGCTTCCGCCAGCGCTTGCCCATTGGCGGGGCTCAGACCGGTTTTGGGAACGGCTTCGCACGCGCTGTCGCACAACAGCAGCGCAAAGCGCTCGTCCGGCTCCAGCCCGTTCAAGATGCCGAGCGCCAAGGTCTGCGCAGCCGCGAACGACTCGATCGACTGGCTATGACTGGCGTCGACCACCAGCACGCGATCGCGCGGTTGGAAGGGCGGCACGAGCATGCCCGGCGGCAGCTCGGCGCGGAGCCGCATCGCTACGAAACCCGGTTCGACGGTGGCCACGGTCGCGGTCGGCGCAGGGCGCCCGAAGCTGACGGCAAAGTCGTGATCGGGCGCGGTTGCTCGGGCGCGCAGCCGCACGTGCGTCGCATTCGCAGAAGCCTCCACGGTGGCCGCGTAGCCGCTGACCACCACGCCCTGCGCCGCAAACCCGCCATCGCTCACGGTGACGTCAATCGACAGGTCGTCGACCGGAGTGCGCCGCTCGGCGCCAAACGACAGAGGATAGACGTAGGTCTGGCGCGGGCCGTCCGAGGTGAGCACCTGCTGGTAGCGCAACACCACCTTGCGGCTGCCCTTGGCGGGGATGGGAAATACCTTCAGCGAAAATTTGCTGCCGCTCACCCATTCGAGCAGCGCCGGGTCGCGCGGGCGCACCGTGTCTTCGACGATGCTGCGAAAGATCGCGGCGGCGCGCTTCTTTTCGACCAGCTCGCCTTCCACCGCCTTGTCGCCCACGAACAGAGTGAGACCCGAAATGGTCGCGTCGGCAGGCAGCGGAAATACGTAGCGCCCTTCCAGCACGCGGTCGCCGTCGTTTTGAAACACCTCTTCGACCTCGGTCTGCGCGACGCCGTCGCGCACCACCGCCGTGACGTGATGCTGCGCGAGCCGCACGCCACCGACGACGGCGGTAGTGCCCGGAACCCGCGCCGTCATCGTGCCCAACCCGCGTGGCTCCGTGACGGTCGCGGGTGGCGGCGGCGTGTCGACCACCGCCAGCACGGTTTGCCGCAAGCGGCTGAGCTTGCCGGCAAACACCGCCGCCAGGTCGGGCGGGGCCTGGCGCTCGAACACCGCGCCTTCGCCGGGATGAAACTGGCGCACGGGCGGCGATATGCCGACGGGCTCGACGGACGTCACGACACCGCGAGTCACGAACAACTGCCCGCGATTCAAGTTGTCCATGCGGGCCACGATTTCGGTGCGCCCGACCAGCGCCAGCGAGCGGTCGACCAACTTCACCACCAGCGCGCCGGCCTCGGCGATGGCGTTCTCGCGCGTGAGCGAGAGGCCGCCGGCGTGCAGCTCCAGCGTGCGCGGCGAGTCTCGAATCAACAACTCCGTGCCTTCGCCCAGCTCGACATGGGTGGCCCCGTCCAGCTCGAAGCGACTCACGCCGCGCTCCAAGCGTACGAGCTTGCTGCCGGTCAGCTTGACCCCGGCTTTCAGCGGCGCGCAGGCGCTGCCGTTCGCTTCGCACACCACCAAGCTTGGCGGCGACGCCACGCTGCCCGGCTTCATGCCCGTCACCACCCACTCCCAAGGCGGCAACAACTGCGGGCTTGGCGCGTCTTTCGAGCACGCTAGCGCCACGAGCCCAAGCAACGCCAACAGGCCGACCCTCTTCATCCTGGTCGCCATAGTCTCACGACTCGCGCCGCCGACTGAGGCAGAAGTACCCGCCCCCGCCGCAACGCTGGTCGCGGCCGCCTTCCTCGCAGTCATCAGTCAGCTTACGCCCGCAGCTCGTGGTGGTCGCGCCTCCTACACGCGCCCGCGCGCGACGAAGGCGTTGCAAGCCGTCGCCCAATCCATGAATATTCGAGCCTCCTGACCCAAAGCATCGCGCGAATGCTGGGGGCTGATGTCTAGATTACTCAAGACCAAGCGGCTCATCTGGGGCGCCGTGTTCGCGCTCGTGACGCTCGTCGCGCTGCTCTCGCATTTCTCGGGCAAGCGTTATCGAGCCGCCGTTCAGGCCGTCGAGCACACGCTGTCGGTGGACGCCGCGGTGAGCGGCGCGCTGTCGCTGCTCAAGGATGCCGAAACCGGCCAACGGGGCTATTTGCTGGCAGGCGAGGAGCAATTTCTGGAGCCGCTGGCCACCGCTCGACGCGACCTACCGCCCACGTTCGCGCGACTGCGAGCCCTGACCCGCGACGACGCCCAGCAGACGGCGCGCCTTCGTACCATCGAAGCGCTGATGGCTGAAAAGCTCGCGTTCATCGACGAGACGGTGAACGAACGCCGCGACGGCCACCTGGCGCTGGCATTGAGCTTGGTCCGAACCGGGCGCGGCAAAAAGCTGATGGACGACATGCGCGCCGAGTTTGCGCGCATGAGCGAGCGCGAAGCTCAGACGCTGCGGCTGCGCAAACAGGAAGCCAGCGACGCCGAGCGAAGCGCGACGTGGGCCATCGGCGTCGGCTCGGTGGCCACGGCGCTGGTCGCGCTGCTGAGCCTATTCACGGTCCACCGCGACGTACAAAACTTGCGACGCGCTGCCGAAGAAGTGGCGGCCAGCGAGCAGCACTATCGGCTGCTCACCGAGCACACCAGTGATCTCGTGCGCCTGCTGGACGCTCAGACCGGTCGCACGACTTACGTGAGCCCGTCGGTGGAACGCTTGCTGGGCTACAGCCCCGCCGAGTTCATGGCGCTGCCGGCGCTGTCACTCATTCACGCCGACGACATGCCCGCCATTCAGCGCTTTTTACGTGAAATAAAGGTACCGGTGGCGCTCGACGGGCTCGACACCTACCGCTTGCGCAACAAGGCCGGCGACTACCGTTGGTTCGAAGCGCGCTGGGTGGCGCGCCGGGACGAGAGCGGCGTCGTCGTCGAGCTGCACACCGTGGCCCGCGACGTGACCGAGCGCAAGCTGGCCGAAGAGCAGCTGCGCGTCCAAGCCAGCGAGCTGCAACGCCTCACCTTCAAGGACGAGCTCACCGGTCTGTACAACCGGCGCGGCTTCCTCAAGATGGCGGAGCAGTCCTTCGCGCAGGCGGAGCGCGAAGGGCGCCCGGCCGCGCTGGCCTTCGTGGACTTGAACGGCATGAAGCGCATCAACGACGAGCTGGGCCACGACATGGGCGACACGGCTCTGTGCGACGCCGCCAGCGTGCTGTTGGCGGCGCACGGTGACGCGGACGTCATAGCGCGGCTGGGCGGCGACGAGTTCGTGGTATTTGCGTTGGACGTAGCCGAGCGAGATTTGGACCGGCTACGGCGAAAGCTTCGTGAGCTGAGCGACGAGCAAGTAGCCCGGCACGCGCGGCCCTACCGATTGTCGATGAGCGTGGGCGCGGCCTTCATGCCCGGCGCGGCCACCAGCATCGCGCAATTGCTGGACGACGCCGACGCTGCCATGTACGCGCAAAAAAACGCGCGACGCCTGGCCGGCGGCGTTTCGATCCCGCCGCCCGCCGACAAAGCCTAGAAAAACAGCCACTTTCGAGGCTCTGACCGCTCAGAAGAAGACGCCGAGCTCCAAGCTGGCCGTGCCGTACACGGAGCTTTCGTCCGACGCCGCGTACAGCTTGGCAGAGCTGCCGCCCGGCAAGTCTTCGACCGCCCCCGACATGCGCCAAGCGTAGCCGAGCCCCGCCGAGCCGTCCGCGTACACTCGCCCCAGTGTCAAACGGCAGCCGACCTCGGCGTACGGTACGAGATAGCTCGAGGTGGTGGCGACCAAAGCGGGTCGGTTCTCGTTGCGAGAGTGCAGGTACTCCGCCAGCACACCGAAGTGAACGCCCTCTAACCCATCGGAGAGATAGTAGCGACCTCGCAGCCCGACGCCGTAGCTGAAGGCCAACGTATCGTCACCCTTGGCGAACAAGCTGTGCGCCAGCAGCCCCGCGTTGAACCAGCGGGCATGCAACGCGCCGCTGAAGTGCCCTCCGCCCGCCTCCACACCCAGCCGTGGTCCGAACAGCGCAAAGCCCAGAGGGTCCACGAAAGCCGACCCGTGGCGCGCCGGCTGCTCCTTGCTCGTCGGCGCCGACGCCCCCTCCGGCGCTCCTTCAGGCTCCGCCGACTGCGCGGCGGCTTCGGGCGCCAGGCCCAAGCTCGCCATCACGATTGCTGCGGCGCTCAACGCGCGCCCTCGCGAATTTTCCCAAATTTTCGCCATCTAGTCCTCCACCTGAATTCGTTTCGCCCCTCAGCAACGCGCGTGCCACCGACGTTGACCGCCGCAAACGCCACGCTTTTCCAGCGCACGAAGCGAAGCCGGCACGCTCGAGGTGTGACATCGCGATCGCGGCGCACGTGACCGCGAGCTTGCCTGGGGGAGGCCGAGATTAGGCCGCCAGCTGGCGGCCGGCCGTGCGGAACTAAAACTCGGCCTACCCCCTCACTACTTCTTCGCGCGCGGCTTCTTCGTCAGCGACTTCTTGGCCGACGACTTCTTGGCCGACGACTTCTTGCTGGCGGCTCGGCGCTTGGGCGGCAAGGTGCTGACGAACGTCACCGCGCGTGTGCTCCAGGCCAACAGCTCTTCTGGGTCGTGGGAAAGCTCTTCGGAAAGCTCGACCCAGCCGGTCATGACGCGGCCCTTCATGGGCGCGAACGGCCACGCGTCTCCCCGCTCGAGCAACTTGGCCTGATCGGCCTCGGAGACTTTGACGACGCAGGTGTTCTGCCAAAGGCCGACCGCCATGTTGCCGTTCACGAACAGCGCGTCGTAGCCGAACATTTTGCGCGGCTGCGCCAGGGGCAATTGGCTCGTCACCGCTTTGAACTCGGCGATCAGACCGGGGCTAGGCTTGACTAGCTTCATCGCCGCATTCTGCCAGAGCTCGGCGGCTTTCGTGGCTCGGGAAAGCCCTAGCCGATCCGCCAAGACGCCGACCCCATTCCGTCCACGATTGCGCTATGTCTCGAGCGCTCGCATGCGCTACGCCGTCTACGATCCCAACGACCCGCGCAAAGGCAAAATCTTGCCCGATCCGACGCTGGCTCAGATCATCCTCGGCGAAGGCGAGACCATCACCAAAGCGCTCCAGGCGGCGGCAGCTCCGGCCGGAGCCGTGGTTTGGGATCGCAAGGAAGCGCGCGTGGCCTACGTGGTGCCAGGCACCGACCGCTGACTGGCGCTACGGCGACGGGGTGGACAGCTTGCGCAGGGCGTTGGTCAGGTTGCGCAGCAACCGTGACAGGTTCTGCATGTTCTCTTCTTCGGAGTTGCCCCAGGCCCAAAAAGAAATCATCAGTTGTGTGCCCAGCTGCTGATCGTCTACGGGCGGCAGCGCCAGGAAGCGCACGGGCACGATGGTGGTTCCGATGACCCCGCTGCGAAAATTCGGGTCGAGCTTGGCGAGCCCGAGGTGCAGCTCGTTCTTCAACGTCTCGATGTGACCGCCGGTGGTGTTGCGCTCGAGCTCGCGGAACAACACCATGACCCGGCCCGAGCACTCGAGCGCCTTTTGCGTCGCCGCGCTCTGGTTGGCGTGCGGCCCCGTGAACGCGCAGTCGTTCGACTCGAGCAACGATTTTTTGTGGTTGAGCCGCTCGAGCAAGACGTAAAACGCCTCGACGGCCGCGTAGCGAGCCCAGGGCACGAAATCTTCGAGCGAGGTGCGCACGCGCTCGGGCGACTCGAGTAGATCGTAGTAGCGGCTGGTCTTGTCGGAGGCAGCGCCGGTCCACGGGTGTGAGCGAGGCGCCGAAAACGGCTCGCCCGCGTACTCGCAGGTCTTCAACCGGAGCGCCTGGCGCCCGCGCGTGTGATCGTCAGCAAGGGCGACATGGCCCTTCAATAGCAGATCGGGCGCCCGGCAGACGTCGCTCGGTCCACCTGAGCTCGCGCGCCGGCAAAGTAGGCCCGCGGAGTAACGCCGGTCGCGCGCCGAAACACGCGGTGACACTGCGCGTAGCTGCCAAATTCGGCCTCTAGCGCCGCCTGCGTGAAAGAGCAGCCGGAATCGACCAAACGCACGAACTCGACCAGCTTCAAGCGTGAGCGCAGCTCGACCAGCGGCACCCCCAGCTCGCGCGCGAAGACACGGCTGAGGTTCGACGGGTGCGTACCGAGCTGTGACGCCAACGCCGAGCACGAAGCGCCCGGTTGCGCCAAGACCTGCCGAGCCGCTCGACGACTGATGGACGAAGGCGCGGCGGCTTGCGCCTTCAGCTCCGCGAACACGTCGCTCAGCAACGCTTCCACCACGCTGGCGTCGCGCATCTCGGCGACGGCGCCCAGCACCGCTTCAGCGCGTGCCTGCCGTTCGGGGTGCAACGGCTCCCGCTGCGGAAAACCAACCGAACGACGACGCTCCCAGAGCTCGGGAGTTAGCGCCAACGCAAACAGCTGCAAGTCGTCGCTGGCCTCCAACAGCACGTGATCTTGTCCGGGCTCGAACGCCAGCACGTCCCCGGCGAGCGCAGAGTGGACTCTCGTGCCCACGCCGAGCGTGGCCGAGCCGCGCACCACGAAATTCAGCTCCGGCTCGCGATGAAAGTGGCGGGGGCGACGAAACTCCGGGCGGTGCCGCCAGACCTGCGCGCGGCGCGCGGGCAGCATCGGGAATGGCTGAAACACGGCCTCCGACATCGAGCTTTAGTGTTTGCCGCCGGCGCGGCCGCGTCGAGTGGGAAAGCGCAAAAAGTGAGATGTTCGGAGCCGAGGGCTTCGTCACTCTGGGCGCATGCAACGCCTTGGCCTGGTGACGGTTCTACCGCTCGTGCTCGTGCTCGGCTGCGACGTGGGCCGCAGTGCTAACCAACCGGTGGAAAGTCCTGGAGCGGGCGGCAGCGCGGGAACGACTGGCGGCAGCCCGGCGACGGCTCCGCCCCATGACGAAGACTTCAAGCTCTTGTTTCGCGACGACTTCGACGTCTTCGACACCACGCGCTGGCAGCTGATGACCCATTCTTGGGCCAGCAATCTGGCGCTGTTCTCGACCCAAGCTGCGACCGTCGCCGACGGCATGCTGACCATCGCGCTCACGCCAGCGCCGGCCGGCACCGTCGACGACAGCAACACGCCCAAACCGTTCTTGGGCGCCGAAGTGCGCTCGTTGGACACGTTGACGTATGGCCGCGTGAGGACTCGCGCCAAGCTGGCGGCAGGCTCGGCCGTGGTGTCGTCGCTGGTCACGATTTACACCCCCTGGCCCGCCGACAACTGGAACGAGCTCGACATCGAGCACCTGGGCGCCAAGCCCACCGACGTGCAGCTGAACGCCATGGTGTACACCGGGCCGCCCAAGACTCCGCCCGTCACCACGTCGGTGACCCCAACCCCGGAACCGCTGACGAAAGCGCTGGGATTCGATGCCAGCGCCGACTTCCACGTTTACACCCTCGAGTGGACGCCCAGCTCCGCGCGGTTCTCGGTCGACGACACGCTGCTGCGCGAATGGACGACCCACATCGACTTGATGACGTTGCCGCAAAACGTGCTCATGACCATTTGGGCATCGAACAGCGTTTCCTGGGCGGGCGCGGTGACCGACGACACCGGCAAGGCGACGGCCGTGTACGACTGGATCGAGCTGTATCAGCTCATGCCGTAGCCAGCGCGGGCGCCGGCATGGGCGCTGGCCCCAAGTCGAGCGCGGCGGCGGGCAGCGGCTCGAAAGCTTCAGTGGCGGCTTCGAGCAACAGCGGCAACGTGGGCTGGCGAAGCAGCGTGCGCTTGTCCAGCAGGCCTTCGGGCACCGCTCGAAACAAGTAGTTGAGCTGCTCCTTCAAGGGACCGACGGGCGCGCTGCCCGGGTGCCGCCAACGCACGACCAAGCCGTCGGCCAAGCGCTGAAGGTGCGCGGCGATATCGCGCCCCGCTGGTCGAAAGGCTTCGCGTCCGGCCAAAAGCTCGGCAATTTGCCGAAATATCCAGGGATTGCGCAGCGCCGGGCGACCGAGCATCACCGCGTCGCAGTTCGTTTGCTCGAACATGCGCAGCGCCGATTCGGCGTACCAAACGTCACCGTTGCCGACGACCGGAATCGAGAGAGCGCGACGGATGCGCTCGATGATGCGCCAGTCGGCGGTGCCCCGATAATGGTCGACGCGACGGCGCGGGTGCACGGCGATGAAATCGAGCCCGCTGTCTTCGACCAGGTGCGCGTTGACCAGAGATTCGTCGACCTGCTCGAAACCGGCGCGCAGCTTGGCCGACAAGCGCCCCGGCACCGAGCGGCGCATGGTGGTGAGCAGCCGTGACAACAACGCCGGCTGCGCGAGCAGCGCGGCTCCGACGCCTTTGCGCGCAGCAGTGCTGGTCGGACAACCGAGGTTCAAGTCGACCACGTCGGCGCCAGCGGCCGCCACCACCGCCCCGGCTTCGGCCATCAGCTCGGGATCGTTGCCCATGACTTGCACGCTGAGCGGCACCGTCGGCAACTTCTCGACTTGGCGCTCGAGGTACGGTCGCGAAATCTTTTCGCCCGAGATGCGCACGAACTCGGTGCAGACCAAGCCGACGGGGCCGTAGCTGGCCAACACCTCGCGCACCGCCGCGTTGGTGACGCCTTCCATGGGCGCGAGCACACAGGCTGGCGAAAATGGAAAGCGTCCCACAGTCTTGCCGGCGCTCAGACGGCGCGGCGGCGGATGGGATTGGCAGCCGTCGCGATGCGTTCTTTGGGTTTGTGGCCGGCCGAGCCGGCGTTGCGAGAGCCAGCCTTCTTGGCGGCGGCGGCGGCGGCTTCGGCGGCCTCGGGGTTGGCGGCGGCTTCGGCTTCTTCGGCAGCGCGCGCTTCCTCGGCTTTGGCTTGGATGGCGGCCAGCTCCGCGGACTCCTTGGCGGCGTCAGCAGCCTCGTGACACTTTTTGTACTTCTTGCCCGAGCCGCAATGGCAGGGGTCGTTCCGTCCGAGTTTCATGGTGCTATCCCTTAGTCTAGTCGTTCGACGCCCGAACTTAGCACTACAATCGGCGGCGGCATGAGCGTGGACCAAGACGGCGGCACGATCGCGACGGGCAGCAGCGGGAACGACTACATTCTCACCCCGGCCCAGCTCGCAGCCTACGCGCGAGACGGCTACCTGGTGCTGCCCGACGTGCTCAGCGAAGCCGAGCTTGCGCCGATCGAAGCGGTGTTCGAGCGCTTCATTCACGGTCAGGTGCCGGGCATGGGCCGCGACTTTTGCGACATGAGCGGGCCGTACGGGCGCGCTTTCGAAGACTTCAACCTGGTCAACGCCGTCTTGCCACGCGTGTACGAGCCCGCCCTCGTCGACAACGTGTTCGAGCGACGCGCCACTTCGATCGCCCGCCAGCTGATCGGCGACGACGCCACGCTCGACTACGACCAATTTCTGGCCAAGCGCCCGCAACGCCCGAAAGCGGTGTTCGCTTGGCATCAAGACTTGGGCTATTGGCCGACCGGCACGCCCGACACCCGCACCGTGACCTGCTCGCTGGCGCTCGACGACGCCACGCCCCAAAACGGTTGCTTGCGCGTGGTGCCCGGTTCGCACCGCGAGCCCAAGCTCCGCCCCCATCGCCCATCCGCCTGGTCGACCTCGCCCGCGCTGCGCGACGAAGCGCACACCCTGACCGTGGAGCTGAGCGAAGCCGATCAGATCGTCACCCTGCCGGTTCGGCGCGGCAGCATCACCGTGCACGACGAGCGCATCGTGCACGGCTCCGCCGGCAACCAAACCGACGGCTGGCGCCGCACCTACGTCGTCGCCCACCGCTCGCGCCAAACCGTCGCCTACGAACGCAGCATCGGCTTCACCCACTCCCACAACGACACCATCAACTGGCAAACCCACCTCGAAGCGCTCGAGGTCTAGCGCCGCTCACAACCGCACCAAGCCGACCAAGGAGCCGCGGGCAGCCAAGGCGGAGGCGGAGGCCCGTTCAAGTGTTGTGAAACGAGCGCCGCTCCCCCGGAAAAACGAGAGCACGCGCCAGAAGCCCCACTTCTCGCGCCGGAATGACTTCGCATGCGAAGTCATTCCGTTTCCGCCTCCAGCGGCACTCCAAAGTGCCGGATTCACTCACGAATCTCCATCCGCCATAGCTCCGATGAAGATGACTTCGCATGCGCTCATGATTCAACGCGCCCAGGACCGAAAGATGCAGTGTCAAAATAACGGCATCATCGGGTTTCTACGATGGGGGTTTTCATCAGCCATCGGGTGTGATCGAAAGATCGGGTGGCTGATCCAATCGACACGAAGAGCCTGGCCGATGAGGTCGCAAACGCGAATTTCGCCGACGACCGTCTGAACAAGCGTTTGCGAAAGGTCGTTGC
>JBEQSW010000553.1:0-5852 GCA_040348565.1 Myxococcales bacterium
GCAACGACCGCTGCAGGGCCTTCAGCTCTTCGAGCAGATGGTGGCCGTCGCGGTAGCGCTTGCGTGGATCT
Organism: Myxococcales bacterium; assembly: GCA_040348565.1. Lineage (GTDB taxonomy): Bacteria > Myxococcota_A > Polyangia > Polyangiales > Polyangiaceae > PMG-095. The sequence goes on from JBEQSW010000553.1 coordinate 72, forward strand.
TTCTCCAGCAGCCGCAGCACGATGCGCTCCGCCACCGGATGGCAATCCTTCTTGACGCTGGTGGGGCGGGGCGCCTGAGCGGTGCGCTGCATCTCCAGCAAGGTCTCGCGGTCGCCGGCGCGGAACGGCAGCTGACCGGTGAGCATCTCGAAGAACAGCACGCCTAGCGCGTACAAATCCGATTGCGGGCCGGCCTGCTCGCCGCGCGCCTGCTCGGGAGACATGTACTCGGGCGTCCCGAACACCGCGCCTTTTGGCGCCAAGCGCGGATCGTGCGCCAACGCGGCCAGGCCGAAATCGAGGATCTTGACGAAGTCTTTGCGACCGCCACGCGCGGTGAGCAAAATGTTGTCGCTCTTCAAATCGCGGTGCACGACGCCGAGGTCGTGCGCGCGCGAAAGCGCGGCGCCCATCTGCTCCAAAATATCCACGGCGCGGCTGAGCGGCAGCGGACCGCGCGCCAGCTCGGTGGAGAGCGGCGTGCCGACCAGGTACTCCATGACCAGGTACAGCTCGCTGTCGTCGGTCTCACCGATGTCGTGAATGTCGATGATGTGCGCGTGGTCGACGCGGTTGGCAGCGCGCGCTTCGCGCAGCATCCAGGCGCGCAGGTGCGTCTCACCGCGCAGGTCGGGCCGGATCAGCTTGACGGCGACGACACGGTCGATGAGCACGTGGCGGGCGCGATAGACGATGCCCATCCCGCCTTCACCGATGCGCGCCTCGAGCCGATAGCGGCCGGCGATAACCTTGCCAAGCGCGGGATCATCGGCCCGCTTACGAGTTGTCCCAGCCCTTGGGGGCGCTGGTTGTGCCATGTTTCCGGTCCAAACCTGGGGGTGGGAAGTTGACGGACCTCCAAGCTTAGCCACAACACCCCCGGATTACCACCGGGAGGCGCGACGTTTTCAGAAAGCCACGTCGAGAACCGGGATGCGGACCTCGGCGACGTCGGGCGCGTTGAAGATCAAGCGCTCGGTACGGCTGTAGGCGTGCCGGACTTCGATGTTGGGAACGCCGAGGGCAAGGCGTGCGTCTTGGAACCCGAACAGCGCCGGTGGTGGGAGCTTCAACGACAGTCGGCGCGAGGACGGCAGGTAGCGGCGGCCGGTTGGTGCCGGAGGAGCGACAGGCGCCGGTGAGGGCTCGGGCGCGGCGTCAGCCGGGGGCGTCGCGGCGGGCACGGGCGCAGGCGCTGCAGCCGGCGGCGGCGTGACTTCGGTCGGAGCCGGCGGCTCCGCCAACGGCTCGTCGGCAGGCGCTTGATCTTGAAGATAGGCCGCCGGCGGTTCGTAAGCGGTCGCCGACAGCACGGCGACGACGGTCGGAATGGCGAAGGCCAAACCACCAGCCAGCATCAGCATGGGTCCGCGCGCGTCCCCTTGTTGCTCGACGAAGTAACCGCCGACCCCGCCCGCCGCGCCGCCCGCCAAACCACCGACCACGTAGGCCCAGGTCGGCTGCACCCTGAAAGCGGCCTCGCTAGCCATGACCAGCTCGGCACCGAGCAGGGTGCCGCCGACGATGCCCTTCCCGGTCGGAGACGCCTCGGCCACGCCCGCCGCGTGCGCGGCCAATGGCGTCAGGGTCGCGCCAGCGAGGGCGAGGAGCGTAGTCAGCTTGCGCATTGTCATGGTCGCATCTCCGATGCCGTGGGCGGCCTAAGGTTCATGCCTCCCGCGAGGTTCCGAGCATAGGCGTGGGCCGTTTTCGGAGCAAGCTCGCGAATTTTCGCTAGAAGTCTTCATAGTGAGCGGTGTGAGCACGCCCCCGTCGTCCGTCCGCTCGGCGTTGCCACCGCCGCCGCACCCCGTTCGGGATTTTGCGCTGATCTTGCTCGGGGCGGCCTTGATCATCGTGCTTTTGGGGCTCGTCCGGCTCGGGCGCCAGTTTCCGAGCGCGGCCGCCAGCCCGGGCCTGCTCGTGCCGTTCCTCTTGCCGGTGTTGGCGCTGGCCCTCGAGGCGGGAGCGCTCGTGGCGCTTTCGACCGCTCAGTTGCGCCGGCTGGTGCCCGGCTTTCGACCTGGCTCGCCGGCAAGCGCGCGTCCCTCCTTGCTCGTCCCTGTTCGCGCGACCGCGCCGCTCTTGGCCTTGCTGGCGGTCGTGCTGGGCGCGGCCGAGCTGATCCCCCGCGGCACCGAGCACCCCGGAGCTTTTGCCAACGAGCTGGTGCAAACCGCGCGCGCGAGCTGCGGCCCCGATCCCAAAGCCCTGGTAGCCGTACCCCTGCTCGGGTTGAGCGTGCGCTGCGGCCCAGCGCAGCGCATCGAGGGGCCGATGCCGGGCGTGCGCTCGATCGAGATCGCGATGAGCGAGCTCACTTTCTCCGACGACTTGCGCCGCGTCGACATCGTCGGGCTCGAGCTCAGCGCGGCGCGCGCCCTGCGCGTTCACCTGGTTGCCGGTCGCGCTCGCATCGTGGGCCTGGCGCCGTGGTCGCGCTCGCCCCGCCTTTCTCCGCTCGGACGCTTCCTGGTCTTGGCGACGCTCGGCGCGGTGCTGTGGCTGGCGGCGGTGTTGGCCTTCCGTTCCGGCGCTCAAGCCGAGGAACCTTCCGCGCCGCCCAGCGCGCGCGACCAGCGCCGTCGACCCTGGCGGTGGTTGCTGGCGACGTCGTTGCTGGCGTTGCCGGGGGCGGTCGTGGCGGCGGGCTTCATTTCGCTCGACCAAGAGCGCGCGGCGCCGCCTGCCTACGCCAGCGCGGCCCTGCTGGGGCTGGCGACTCTGGGCCTGGTGCGGCTGCTCACGGCGCGAGCACCGCGAATCTTCAGTTCTTTCCGCGCTTTTTGATTCGGATTGCTGGGCCGGCGGGCTGGTGGTACGTGACGCCCGAACCGAATTTTGTGTCGCTCCTCCTCGTCGCCCTACTGCTGTTTCTGTTGTTCGGCGGTAGCCGCATCAACGCGGCCGGCAAAGGCCTGGGGGAGGCCGTTCGTCACGTCAAACGGGCCGTCGCCGAAGATGACGCGCCGGCCCCGGAGCCTCCGCCCCCGACCATGATCGCCTCCGAGCTCAAAGAGCCCAAGCTGCTGCCCGCCAAGGGTGAGTCGAGCGCCTCATCGGAGGGCGAAGGCACATGACACGCCCCGATACCAGCGCGCTGCCGCTGACCAGCGACACGCCCTCGGGCGCCCTGGCTCCGTTCGCGTCGCGCGCGCAGCTCTCGGCTTTGTTCGAGCTGACCAAGCCCAGCATCACCACTCTGGTCATGGTCACGATGGTCTCCGGTGCGCTGGCCGCGTCGGTGCCGATTCGCGCGTTTCACCTAGGCCTGTCCATGTTCGCCACCGCTTGCGTGGTCGGTGCCGCGAACGCCTTCAACATGTGGATGGAGCGCGACTCCGACGCGTTCATGTCGCGCACCCGTCGCCGTCCGCTGCCGACCGGTCGGCTCAGCCCCGACATGGTGCTCGGTTTCGGCGCCGTCTTGGCCGTCGTGGGGCTCACGTTGCTGGCCACGTCGGTCAGCTCGCTTTCGGCCTTGCTGGGTTGGGTGGCGCTGTCGTCCTACGTCTTGGCCTACACGCCTTTGAAGCGTGTCACCACCTGGTCGCTGCACGTGGGGGCGGTGCCGGGCGCCATTCCCCCGTTGATCGGCTGGGCCAGCGTCACCGGCTCGCTGTCGCGCGAGGCGTTCGCGCTGTTCGCCATCTTGTTCGTCTGGCAGCTGCCGCATTTTCTCGCCATCGCCACCTTCCGCGCGCCCGAGTACGAGCGCGCCGGGCTGAAGGTGCTGCCGAACGTGCGCGGCGCCGCCGCCACCGAGCGCTCGATCATTTTCTACTCGGTGCTGCTGGGCGTCGTGGCGGTAGCGCCCTGGGCGCTCGGCATGGCGGGTCTGGCTTACGGCATCACGGCGCTTTCGTGCTCGGCGGCCTTCTTGGGCTTTGCGCTGCAAGGGCGCCGCACCATGCCGCCGCAGCGCTGGGCGCGTCGCTTGTTCATCGCTTCGATGCCGTACCTGGTCGTCGTGTTCGCCGCGTTCGTGGCGAGCCGCGTCTGAATCCACGCATGGCCAAAGACGACAACGGCGTGCCCGTCGGTCGCTTGGGGCGCTTCGTCAAGCTGGCCGGCGTAGGAGCGCGCGCGTCCGTGGACATGCTGGGCCGCCGCGGCTCCGAGAAAGTCGCCGAGCGCGCTGCCGAGGTGCTGGGCAACCTGCGCGGTCTTGCCGCCAAGCTTGGCCAAACCGCAAGCTACGTCGACGGCTTCGTGCCCGAGACTCACCGCGCGGTATACGAGAAAGCGCTGGGCGCGCTGCGCACCGCCGCCCCGCATTCGTCGCCCTCGGCTATTCGCGCCGTGGTCGAGCAAGAGCTGGGCGCGCCGTTGGAGCGGCTGTTCGCCAACTTTTCGGAGCAGCCGTTCGCCAGCGCGTCCATCGGCCAAGTCCATCGCGCGGAGCTGCCCAATGGCCAGCCGGTAGCAGTGAAGGTTCAGCACCCAGGCATCGACGGCGCCATCGAGAGTGACCTGTCGAACGTCAGCCTGCTGGAAGGCTTCGTCGGCGCGCTCGGCCCCCGCGCGCTCAACTCCGGCGCGGTGCTCGAAGAAGTGAAGGCGCGCTTTCGCGAAGAGCTCGACTACCGGCTGGAAGCCGAGCGGCAGGAGCAATTTCGCAGCCTGCACGAGCGCGATCCCCAAATTCAAATCCCGCGCGTCGTGCGCGAGCGTTCGGCGCGTCGCGTGCTCACGATGGAGCTGGTTTCGGGGGCCACCCTGGAAGAGGCCGCGCAGGCCTCAGCGGAGCTTCGCCGAAGCTACGCCGAAACACTGTGGCGCTTCGTGTTCAAGGGCAACCTGGTGGGCGGCATGTTCAACGCCGATCCGCACCCGGGCAACTACTTGTTCCAGCCGAACGGGAGCGTCACCTTCCTGGATTTCGGCTGCATTCAACCGATCGAGGGTGCGCGCCTGCAAGCGGCTCGCGAGCTGCACCTGGCCGCGCTGGCCAAAGACGAGCCGGCGTTTCGCCGCGCCGCCGCCGTGATCTTGGAGTCGAAGGGCGGCAGCTACGAAGCCGCCGCCACCGCTTACTCGCGGCTCTGCTTCGAGCCGGTGTTCGCGTCGCCCTTTCGCATCACCTCCGAGTTTGCGACCTCGCTCGTTCACGAAATCAAGAGCGTGAAGGAGCAGCTGTGGGCAAAAGACAAAAGCTTCGTGCAGCTGCCGAGCGGCATGCTGTTCATGAACCGCCTCCAGTTCGGCTTCTATTCGGTGCTGGCGCGCTTGGACGTGAGCGTCGACTACGCCGAGGTCGAGCGCAACTTCCTCGCCGAAGCCAACCTGCTCTAGTCGCCCTCGCTCCAAATCCACACGGGGGGCTGCCACGCCGCAGCTCCTCATGATTCAACACAAGTATGGCTGCCACGCCGCAGCTCCCCTTGCAGAAACTTCCGTAGCGTCGCCAGGCCAAACCGAGCGAGCGCTTCGGGCTGCTGCCGTCCTGGCGGGTCGTGTCGAGAGCCTTCGGGATTTCACAGGGAGGACGGGAGGACGGGAGGACGAGAACGCATTTTTGTTTTTGGAGGACCTGGAGTTCCCCCGATTCCGTTGACACCTGTTAGGCCGCAAATTGGGCGGCGTGTTCTTTCTCTAGCTGGTCGGGGGTCTTGTAGTCGAGCGTCGAGTGCAGGCGCTGACGGTTGTAGAAGACCTCGATGTACTCGAAGATGGCGTTGCGGACGTCGCTACGAGAGTTCCAGGAATGGCCGTAAATCAGTTCCGTTTTGAGGGTGGCGAAGAAGCTTTCCGCCACGGCATTGTCCCAGCAGTTGCCCT
>JBEQSW010000598.1:0-3801 GCA_040348565.1 Myxococcales bacterium
CAGGTCCTGAAGAGCGGTACCCGTGACTACACCCGGCTTGAGCTTCAATTTCGACATGGCTATGGCAGTTCCTCGTAGTGATGGCGCGTCGCCCGCGCAACGCAGGGGAGTGGCGAACTACCACGAGGGCCGATGCGGTGCGAGCGCGCCGAACAAGCCTAGCGCAAGTCCGTTTCCCGGCCGTTTCGGGGCCGAAACCCCAGCTGGGAACGCCTTTACGCGCCGCGTCGGGAGCCGCCGGCCAGCCTCCCGTTCTCCGTGGGGCTGCCAAATCGCAGCCCCCATCGCAGAAGCTAACGTGGCGTCGCGGTGGCCACTCTCCGCGACTCGAGATTTTTCACAGGGAGGACGGGAGTACGGGAGGTCCGCGAGGCGAGAAATTTGGGGGTTCGAAGCGCCAAGCGATCCCAGGAGACTGCGCAGTCTTCGTCAGTCCCTTCGCGGCTCGAACAATAAAACCTCTCGGACCTCCCGTACTCCCGTCCTCCCTGTAAAATCAGGGTCCCGCCCTGGGATCCTGGGCGAAGCAAGGACCCGAAGGGCAAGGGTCGCCAGGATGCCGATCAGGCGCGTAGTTGGCGGACGGCGGCGGAAACGTCCTTGCCGTTCACGACTGCGCCCAGAGATTTCAGGTGCTTCATCGCCACGCCCGTCGCTTGACCGTCATTGCCGGCGGCCTTGACCGCGTCGGCGACCGGCGCGAGGGCGGCGACGACCTCGGCGACGCCCAGCGACTTGGGCAAGAAGGTGTTCAGCACCTCGATCTCGGCGCGCAGCTGGGCTTTTTGCGTCTCGTCTTGCGACGCCTCCATCGACTCTTCGTTCGATTTGACCAGCTTGCGCAAGATGCCCTCGGTCTCGGCGTCGTCGCCCTTGCGGCCGGGGCGCGCCGCTTCGGTGGTGATCTCGCCCATCGCAACCTTGAGGATTTCTCGCTCGGTCACGTTGCCCGATTTCATTGCTGCAAACATACGGGCCTTGATCTGGTCGAGTAGCGACATTTGCGCGGCACCCTAGCGCGAGCTGATGGCGCGCGCGACCGGCGTCTGCTCGTCGTCGTCCAGCGCCTGATTTCCGTTGCTGTCCACGTACAGGGCGACCGAATCGACGAGCTGAGAGTCGAACAGGTCCTGGGCCGCGTCGGCCAGGTCTTCGGTCAGTGGTATGCCTGCGAGCCAAACGGAGGCGTCGAAGCCGAGCAGCAACGGCTGGTCGCCGAAGCTCGCCCCGCTTTCGGCGGGGAACAGCAGCGATACGGAGCGCTCGCTCGACAGCGCGAACGGCTCGCCCGCTGCGTCTTTGCCCTCGACGTACAGCGAAGCGCCTGCGGGCACCCCGTCCGCCGCGCTCTGCGACACCGGGTCGATGTCGACGCGCAGATTGCACAGATCGTAGACGGCCGTCGTGACGCGCTCGCTCGGCGCGCGCTCGCTCAACAAATCATAGCCGCGAGCGCCCAGCGTGACGTCGTCCGCCCCGTCGCGACACGGCATCAAGCTCAACGCGCTCGTGCTCACGTACATGCGCGTCACGCCCAAACCCTGCTGAGCTTCGCCGATTGCCGCCACCTCCGGCGCGCTCGCGACGCCGGTCACCGTCAAGAGCACCTCGTTGCCCACGATGTCGCCGACTTCAGGCCCGCCACAGCCCGTGGCACCCAAGCCAGCCAACGCGGCGCCGACCAACAAAACCCATCGCCGAAAACTCCGAAAACGCATCGCGCCCGCACCATAGGCCGCGCGCGCCCGGCGGAACAGGGCTGCAAGGCCCCCGGAAGCCTATTCGGCCGCCGAAACCGGCTTCGAAATGCGCGGTGAATCGCAGACGACGCGGTTACGCCCGCCGCTCTTGGCGAGATACATCGCGCGATCGGCGCGGTCGACGACTTGTTCCAAGGATTCGCCGGTCGCGTAGCTGGCGACGCCGAAGCTGGCGGTGACGGGGATGGAGTCGCCGTTGCCGTCTTTGATGGCGGCGGATTCGAGCAGCTCGCGCACCCGCTCCGCGACTTGGGCGGCGCCGTCGAGCGAGGTCGAGGGCAAGACGAGCACGAATTCTTCGCCGCCCCAGCGCGCGACGATGTCGCACGTGCGCACGGCTTGGTTGAGCAGCTTGCCGACGGCGGCCAGCACCATGTCGCCGGCGGCGTGGCCGCGCCGGTCGTTGATGTGCTTGAAGTGATCGACGTCGAGCAAAATGACCGACAAGACGTCGTTGTAACGTTTGGTGCGCGCGACCTCGCGGCCCGTCGACTCCAAGAAGGCGCGCCGATTCAACAGGCCCGTCAACAAATCCGTCGTCGCCATCCAGCGCGACTCTTCGACCAACGTGGCCATGCGCAGCGCTCCGCCCAGCTCGCGCGCGATGGTCGCCACCAACACGTCGTCGTTTTTGTGCTCGTGAGCGCGCGGTGCGAGCGAAAAGCTGCCGATGCTTTGCTCGCCGAAATGCACGGATTCTTGCAGCGGCTCGGGGCCTTCGCGGTCGCTGGCGGCGTCGTCGTCCTCGATCAGCACGAGTGGCGTGTTGTCCGCCAAGCCGAAGGTGGCGCGCGCTTCAATCAACGCTTGGTCGCGCGCGGCGGGGTTGACGTGCACCGCCAAGCGTAACGGCTCCCGGCGCAGCACCGCGATCCAGCGGTAGGTCGTGACTTGTGACACGAACTGCGACAACAGATCCGCGAGGCGATCGAACGACTCGCTCGTACCCAGGCGCCGCACCTCGGCTGCGATCACCGAGTCGAACAGCGCCGCGTCCAGGTGGGTCGCGATGCGTTCGCGCACGTCGAGCCCCGCCGTCGACGACACCACGAAAAAATCGCCGTCGCTCTTGCGCTCGTCGATGGCGCGGCGCAGCGCGCGCACCAGCTCGCCCATGCGCCCTTTGGGCACGTACGCGAAGGCACCGGCTTGCTCGGCCCAGAAATGGTTCCGGCGACCTTCGGCACCGCGCAAAATCACCGGTACGGTGCTGGTGCCGATCTCCGAGCCCAGCAAGCGGCACAGCTGCACCCCGGAGATGCTGGGCATGGACAGGTCGGCCACCACCGCCGCCGGCGGATCTTCCAAGGCCAGCACGGCTCCTTCGGCGCCATCGCCACACTCCACGACCGTAAAGCCCTGCAGGCGCAGGCGCTCCGCCAGCACGGTACGACCGGCTTCGTTCGAGTCGATGAGCAGCACGCGGGGAGAAGACCGCACGGGAGAGACAACGGCCGTCTGGAGCGTAAATTGAATAGCGCGCCGCACTTGGTCCGCGCCGGAGACGGTAACTGGTGGTAATCAAAAAGCTTTCTGCTAGGCTCGGCTCAGCATGAAGTGGCTTGCGCCGGCGGCGGTGGTCGTAGTGGCGATGCTGGCAGAGGTCACGCTCGGCCGGGCGTCGGGCGGGCCGGACTTTGCGCTGTTCTTCGGCCGCTTCCATCCGCTGGTCGTGCACTTGCCGATCGGCTTCTTCTTGCTGGTCGCGATGGGCGAAGCGGCCACGTTCGTACCGGCGCTGCGCGAGCGGGTCGAGCCGGCGCTCGGGCTGTTGCTGCCGGTGTCGGCAGTGGCGGCGCTCGGCGCCTTCTTGATGGGTCAGCTGCTGGCGCTCGAAGGTGGCTTTCCGGCGGGTGCGCTCGGCTGGCACCGGCGACTCACACTGTGCGCCATCATCGGCATGTCGGCGTGCTGGGTGCTGTACGATCGGCAACGCGCCAAAGGCGGGCAGGGGCGTTGGGCGTACCGCGGCGTCATGGGCGCGGCGCTCGGCCTGTTGTCGCTGGGTGCGCATTTCGGCGGCACCATGACGCGCGGCGAA
>JBEQSW010000604.1:0-2846 GCA_040348565.1 Myxococcales bacterium
GAAGGGCGGCGCTCGGCGACGCCGAAGTTAGGCTTCGATGCGCAGGACTTCGGCGAGGAGGATGCGGTCGAGGCGGTAGTGGCGGCGGTCGCCGGTTTCGGTGTCGAGGCCTTCAACGCGGGTTTCGTGGCGGTCCATCATGACCGATTGGATGCGCACGACGCGTTTGGTTTCGACGTGGTTGCCATCCACGTAGACGATGCGCACGGGTTGTTGCTCGAACCAGGCGCGCTCGATGGCGGAGCGCACTTTCTGATCGCTGGGCAGGGCGGGTACGCCGTGGAACGACAGCTCGGTCAGGCGCGTGAGTAGCTCGCGCTGCGCGGAGGTGGAGAGCGCGGCACGCACCTTGTCCAGACCCGACTGCAGGGTTTCGCTGAAGGGCAACAGGCGCATGTCGATGGCGAACTTGCCGAGCGCGACCAACAGCGCCGCCTCGCGCGCCGTGAAGTTGACGGGCGGTAGGCTGTAGCTGCGATCGAGCGCGTAGCCGCCACCGGGGCCGGACTCGGCCGACACCGGCAATGCGGCTGCGCGCAGCGTGTCCAGATCACGGTAGATGGTGCGCACCGTGACGCCGAAGCGCTCGGCCAAGGCCTCGGCGGTGACGCCGGTGCGACGGCCGCGCAGGTACTCCGCCAAGGCGAAAAGCCGTTCGGTTCTCTGCATTTCGACAAACCCTGACATACCGCTGACAGGCCGACTTGGGAAGCTCTCGGGCATGAACGCCAGCGTTTTTTTGGACCCGAGCGAGATAGCGCCGCGACGGTGGCAGGTGCCCGAAGCGGCCCTGCGCCGGCTGCGGCATCACCTAAGTCGCGACACCGCGACTGACGAGGCCTGGCAGGCAAGCTTGCTGTACGGCGCAGACGGCGAGGCGCTGCACGAGCTGGTCGAGCATTGGCTGAACGACTTCGAGCTCGAAGCGCAGCCGCTGTTTTCCCTGCCCAGCTTCGAGCTGCGCCTGGGCGGGCAAAGCCTGGGCTTCGTGCACTTGCGGTCGAGCGAGCGTTTCGCGATGCCGCTGTTGCTGCTGCACGGCTACTCGGGCTCGCCCGCCGAGTTTCAGCAGCTGCTCGGGCCGCTCAGCGAGCCCGGCCGGCACGGCGCGGCTACCAGCGATGCCTTCGACGTCGTTTGTCCTTGTCTGCCGGGATTCGGCGGCTCGGATGGCGCCTCGGGCGCGCGGCAGGCGGCCGAAGCCTGCGCGGCGTTGATGCGCGGCTTGGGTTACGAGCGCTACGTCGTGCATGGCAGCGATTGGGGCGCCAACATCGCGCTGGAGCTCGCGGCGCTGGACCGCGAGCACGTCGCGGGCCTGCACGTGACGGCCGTCCCCGCGTACCCGAGCGATTCGCCGGAAGACGCGGCGACGCTCAGTAGGCGGGAAAAATCGCAGCTGGCGTGCGCCACCGAGCGCTACCAAGAGCTGTGTTTTTCGCTGCCCCGCTCACCCGTGGAAGGGCTGGCGTTCGCGCTGGCTCAGCTGGCCGACAGCCCTCACTGCCACCAGGACACGGCGGCGCGCAGCTCGCTGCTCACCAGTTGGTGCCTGGCGTGGGCGCTCGCGGACGCCGACGTGGGTGAGCGCAACGAGCAGTACCGTGGTGGCCGCCTGGCGTCCGCTCCCAGCTCCGACGTGCCGATTGCGCTGCACGACTTTCCGCTCGACGCGCCCAGCCTGCGGCGCTTTGCCGAACGCCGCTATCGCGTGGTGGAGTGGTGCGAGCACGAGCACGGTGGTGGCATGCCCGGGGTAGAGCAGCCGCAGCTGTTGCTCGAGTCTTTGCGAGGCTTCTTCAGGCGCCTGCGCTGACGCGATCGTGCTTGCCGTTCGGCGGCATGACGCGAAGGTCATGCTCCAAGCGTTCGCGCTCGCTGGACGGCAAGGGCAAGTTGCTGAACGCCAGCAGGCGCACGCCGAGCAGCAAGGTTTTGAGCGCAACCAACGCCGCCACCACTGCGACCAGCGCCGAGTCTTCCCAATGCGCGACCGCAATCGCGGCCGTGGCCCAGCTGACCACCAAGCAAACGACCGGATCGAGGAACACGGCGGCGATCGACACCGCTACGAGGCCGGCAAAGCCGAGCAAAACGGCCGTCCACACCGCGGCCGAGACCGGCCAGGCCGGCACGTCGTTGGCGCTGAGCGTCACGCACAAGTTCGCCAGCGTCGCGACGCCGAGCCAGCTCATCCACAAGCCGAACGGCAAGCGCCAAAAGTGGCTCAGGTGCTCGCTCACCAGGTGGTCGCTGGCGATGCTGTACATGACCACCGTGCAGGCCAAAATCGCAGCGATGATGACCAGGCTGGGGATGAAGTGCTCGGTCGAAAAGCAGACGATCCACAAGCTGCTGAGCGCGCTGCTGGCTAGCAACCAGGGCGCGATGCGATCGTGCATGCGGACGTCGAGCTGACGCGGCAAGAGCGCGCTGACCGCGTACAATAACGTCGAGCCGTAGATGAGCCCCCAAATCGCAAAAGCGAAGCCCGCCGGCGTAAACAGCGTCGGGTACTTGGCGCTGACGTCGGCCACGCTGGGACCCGGCGTGCCAAGACGGCTGTTGATGACGTTGAACGTCACGTTGGCGAACGCGACGACCAGAGCGGCGATGCGCCACGGATAGTGGAGGAGGTTCTTGTCGCTGGCGGGAGCTTGGCTGACCATGGCGATGAGCAGCGCAGCAAGGCTCGTGCCGCGGCGGCTGGAGCGCGCGCAAATCGGGGTTTTACCGCTCGTATCTCCGCGCAGGCACCACCTCGGCGAGGCAGAACGACCCGCGTGGGGCGAGTTAGGAGCTGCAGGACAGCATGGAGCAACCAGGCCGATTCCGCGCCCATTCCG
>JBEQSW010000642.1:0-9913 GCA_040348565.1 Myxococcales bacterium
ACGGAAGCTTCTGCGATTCAGGCTGCGGCTTGGCAGCCCAAGACGTTTGAAATCCGTAGGCGCGGCGTACACGCGCTGTCACGCGCTCTCACTGGCGAAGCGGGCGCGGTAGTCGGCTGGTGTCACCCCGAGCTGCTGCGAAAACACGCGCCATAGCGTGCTGGGGTCGCCAAGACCGGTGCGCGCGGCGACCTCTTTCAGCGACAGCGACGACTCTTCCAGCAGCCGTTGGGCTGCCTCGATGCGCAGTCGGCGCACGACTTCTGCCGGCGACTCATCAAGGTGGGACCGACACCAGCGCGTCAGCGACCGCACGCTCATGCCGAGCCCGGCGGCTAGGCGCGCCACCGGCAGGGACTCCGCCAGGTGCTCGAGCACGAAGCCGTCCAGCTCGCTCAGCCGCCCGGGCTCGCGAGCTTGGCGTTGGAGCGCGGAGCTGAATTGCGCCTGTTTGCCGGAGCGGCGCAAGAACAACACCATGCGCTTGGCCACCGTCATCGCGACTTCGTGCCCGTGATGCTCTTGCACCAGCGCCAGCATCAGGTCGACCCCGGCCGTGACCCCAGCCGAGGTCCACACGCCGCGGTCGTGTACGAAAATACCGTCGTCGACCACTTTCACTTTCGGAAACAGCTCGCGCAGACTGTTGGCGAACTGCCAGTGCGTGGTGGCGCGCCGTCCATCCAGCACGCCCGCTTCCGCCAGCACGAACGCGCCGGTGCAGATGGATACCAAAGTAGGGATGCGCCGCTGGTGCCGACGGACCCAGCGCGCTAATTCGCTTTGCGCCTGCGCGTCCGGACGAGCCCGCGGCGCTCCGGCCACGATGGCGATGTCGGGCAAGCGACGTGGTGTTGCGGGCAGTGGCCGAAGCCCCGCCACCGCCAGGCCGTGCCCGGTTTGCAGTGACGGACCGCGTGGGCCGTGCAGCTCGAGCTCGTAGGCGGTGCGTCCCAAGACGTCGTTGGTGTGGCCCAGCACCTCCCACGGGTCGGCGATGCTCAGCAAGCCGGTTTGGGGAAGGGCCAGAATCCAAACGCGTCGCGCGGCGAAGGCCATTTCCGGCAGTGTGCGAGCCTTGGCCTAAAATGCAAGCTTGTTGTCCTTTAGGCCAACCGTGGCCCGCGCTAGCTCCCCGGCATGCTCAAAATCGGTATCAATGGACTGGGACGAATCGGCCGAATGGCGCTGCGCGCGGCGCTGGGGCGCGACGACGTGCAAGTGGTGGCCGTCAACGACCTGCTCGAGCCAGCGCACCTGGCGTACCTGCTGGCCTACGACTCCGTGCACGGCCGGCTCGGTCACGACCTGCGCACGGACGGCAATGCGCTCGTGCTGGACGGGCAACGGCTGCAGGTGAGCGCCAGCAAAGATCCGGCCGAGGTGGCGTGGCGCGCGGCGGGTGTGGACGTGGTGATCGAATCCACGGGGGTGATTTTGACGGAAGCGGCGGCGCAGGGGCACCTGCGCGCCGGAGCACGCCGCGTCATCGTGTCGGCGCCGGCCAAAGACGACATGGCCACGTTCGTGTACGGCGTGAACAGCGACCGCTACGCGGGGGAGGCGGTGATTTCGGCGGCGTCGTGCACCACCAATTGCTTGGCGCCGCTGGCCAAGGTGGCCAACGACGCTTTTGGCATTCGTCGCGGGTTGATGACCACGATCCACGCGACTACTGCCACACAGAAGGTCGTAGATGGTGTGTCGGGCAAGGACTGGCGCTTCGGTCGCGGTATTCTCGGCAACATCATCCCCGCCTCCACCGGCGCGGCCCAAGCGGTGGCCAAGGTATTGCCCGAGCTGGCCGGCAAGCTGACGGGCATGTCGTTTCGGGTGCCGGTGCCCAACGTTTCGGTGGTCGATCTGACCTGTGAGCTGGAACGGCCGACCAGCTACGACGAAATCTGCGCCGCCATGCTGGCCGCTTCGCGCGGACCGTTGAAAGGCGTGCTCGGCTACACGGACGAAGAGCTGGTGTCGAGCGACGTCCGTGGGCAAGCGTGCACCTCGGTGTTCGACGCCAAGGCGGGAATCCAACTCGATTCGACGTTCGTGAAGTTGGTTGCTTGGTACGACAACGAGTGGGGCTACGCGAGCAAGCTGCTGGACCTGGCGCTCTTGACCGGCCGACAGTAGGGCGCGGGCGCCGGCCTGCGTCCCAGGTCGGTACGCGAGCCTTGGCCGGACGAAACAATCTTGTCTAACGAAAGAGCGCTCACCCGCTGGTCATATCTCGAAGGCGTGCTTTCCTTCGGACCGCACCACCGACCCCGCCATTCTGAATGCCATCGCTTAGCCTCGAGCTTCGGTCCGCCCTCGTTCCTCTCGTTCTTCTAGCCTCGACCGCTTCGGTGGCCTGTGGCTCCGGCTCGAAGCCGGGGTCGGGCGGCACGGGCGGCGCGTTGGGTGCCAACGGCGGTGCCGCGGCGGGCGGTACGGCCTCGCTTGGCGGCGCCACTGGGGGCGGCTCGCTGAACCACTCCGGAGCTCCGGGGACGGCGGGCAGCTCGGGTGCCATGGTGCCGCCGGCAGCCGACCTGCCGAAGCCGAGCGAGGCGCTCAGCCCGTTCATCGTCGTCGATCAATTCGGCTACCTGCCCCAAGCCGAGAAGATCGCAGTGCTGCGCAATCCGGAAATGGGTTTCGATGCCGCGGAGAGCTACACCCCGGGCGCGAAGTATCAAATCGTCGACGCCGCGACCAACACCGTCGTCAGTGAGCTTGCTCCGACCGCTTGGAACAACGGCGCGGTCGACGAAAAGAGCGGGGACCGCGCTTGGCGCGTCGACTTTTCGACCCTGACCACGCCCGGCGTCTATTTCGTGCGCGACGTGGACGCCAAGGTGCGGTCCGATCTGTTCCGCGTCGCCGACGACGTGTACCGGCAAGTGCTGCGCCACGCCTTTCGCACGTTCTTCTATCAGCGCGCCGGCTTCGAGAAGAAGGCGGAATTTGCCGGCGCCGGCTGGACCGATGCCGCCAGTCACGTGGGGCCGGGCCAGGACAAGAACGCGCGCTTGTTCGGCAAGACGGACGATGCCTCCACCGAGCGCGACCTTTCCGGCGGCTGGTACGACGCCGGCGACTGCAACCGCTACACGCCGTGGACCGCCGACTACGTCGTCACTTTGCTGCGCGCGTACGAAGAGACTCCCAGCGCCTTTGGCGACGACTTTGGTCTGCCGGATTCCGGCAACGGACAGAGTGATTTGCTCGACGAAGTGCGCTTTGGCTTGGCGCACCTGGTGCGCATGCAGAGCGAAAGCGGCGGCGTGATCTCGGTGCTGGGGGTCGACGGCGCCAGCCCACCTTCCAGCGCCAAGAAGGCCAGCGTCTACGGCCCCGAGACCACCAACGCCACCGTGCGTACCGGTATCGCCTTCGCCTGGGCGTCGCGCATTTTTCGCGTGAGCGACGCGGCCTATGCCGACGAGCTGTTGGCTCGCGCCAAGAAAGCCTGGGACTGGGCCAAAGCCAACCCCGCTGCCAAATTCGAAAACTCGGGCAAGGTCGCTTCCGGCGAGCAGCAATCGAGCGACAAGGAAGTGGCGCTGTACCAACTGGGGTTCGCAGTGGCGCTGCACCGGGCCGACGCGGACGCCGACGGCACCCTCAAGAGCTACTTCGACACCAACTATGCGGCGTCGGGTCTCGGTCTTTTGAACAATTACAACGCGGGGTGGGAGGTGCAGCTGACCGAGCTGTTTCTGGACTACACCCGCATGCCGGACGCAACGGCTGCGGTTAAGCAGGCTATCACCCAGGCATTTGCCACCACCATCGCGGGCGCCGACAACTTGGGTACCCTCCTGGGTGATCCTGACCCGTACCTGGCGTACGTGGCGGACTACACTTGGGGCTCGAACGCGCACAAAGCGCGCACCGGTTGCCTGCAATACGACGTCATCTCCTTCGGCATCGACGCCAACAAAGAGGCCGATGCGCGGCGCGCCGCCGAGCGCTACATCCACTACATCCACGGGGTGAACCCGCTCGGCCTGGTTTACCTGAGCAACATGGGCGGCAGCGGCGCAGCCAAGTCGGCTACTACCTTCTTTCACACCTGGTTCGCCGACAAGAGCCCGCTCTGGGACGAGGTCGGGGTTTCGACCTACGGTCCGCCGCCGGGGTTTCTGGTCGGCGGCCCCAACCCCAGCTACGACTGGGATGGGGTCTGCCCAGGCAACGCGCTTTGCCCCAGCGCACGACTCACTCCGCCCTACGGCCAGCCGCCGCAGAAGAGCTACGCCAACTTCAACGACAGTTGGCCGGTGAACTCGTGGTCCGTCACCGAAAATTCGGACGGCTACCAGGTCTACTACCTGCGCCTGCTGTCCAAGTTCGTCCACTGAGCGCAGCTCTTGCGCTCGACAGCGTGTGTCGCGCGCCCGCGCAAGTCTTGCGCTCGGCGCCGTGCGCGTCGCTGACCGATTTCTCAATGGAAATTCGGGGGCGCTTACCACTGCTCGGTGATGACATCAGGAGTGGTGCGGTCTCGGTGGGTTCAATGGGTATCGACGGGCATGGCCGGCATGTGCTTTCTCGCCTGTTCCAGCTCTGGCGACGGAACGGCTCCGGGCGGGGCGTCGGGGGCGCCGACGAGTACGGGCGGGGCCAATACGGGTGTTGCCGGTAGCTCGAGCGCGGGTCACGCCGGTAGCGCGACGGCTGGAACGTCCAATGGCGTCGCCGGCAGCGCGGGGTCGGGCGGCTTGGGAACGTCGGGCGCTGGCGGAACGGCGGCGGGCGGAACCGCAGCGGGCGGAACCGCAGCGGGTGGAACCGCAGCGGGTGGAACCGCAGCGGGCGGAGCTGGGTTGGCGGGAGCTGGCGCTGGCGGTGCGCTCGGCGGATCCGGCGGAGCGTTCGGCGGATCCGGCGGAAGCATGTCGGGCGGAGGCGCTAGCGGTGGCGGTGGCGGTGGAACCCGAGCCGCCTGCGCAGCGCCTACCAGCTATCGCAACCTGTTCGTCGAAAGCTTGGGCAAGACTTCGGCCGACGTCGACGCCAAGGTGAGCGCCGGCGTTCAGCAGCTGTTTCACGGCGCCAGCGGTGAGAACATCTATTTCGAGCTGGGCGCGGATCAAGCTTACATCGAGGACATCGCCAACAACGACGTCCGCAGCGAAGGCCAATCTTACGGCATGACCATCGCCGTGCAGATGAACATGAAGCCGGAGTTCGACAAGCTCTGGACCTACGCCGACAAATGCATGCGCCAAAGCAGCGGCTTGTTTGCTTGGCAGATGAACGTGGCTGCCTGCACGGCCAAGTCCACCGGGGCCGCTCCCGACGGCGAAGAGTACTTTGCGATGGCGCTCCTGCTCGCCTCGCGGCGCTGGGGCGACGCGGGAACCTACAACTACGGAAACGAAGCGAAGAAGGTGATGGCGGCCATGCTGGCGGCTCGACCCGGCGGCGAGTTCAACTCGAACCCGGCGCTGGTGACCTTCGGCCCGTATCAGAACTTCTCCGACCCTTCCTACGTTCTGCCCCTGTTCTATTCGGAGTGGGCGTGCTTCGACACCGCTCACGCCGACTTTTGGAAGCAGGCCACGACCTACGGTCGTACGTTGTTCCAAAAGACGACCAACGCGACCACGGGGCTGGCGCCCGGCCAATGCAATTGGGATGGGACGCCGTACACGGCCAGCAACAACGGTCACTACAACTACGACGCGCAGCGCGTGCCCATGAACATCATGGCCGACCTGAACCTGAACAACGCCGACCCCTGGCAGGCCACGTGGGCCAAGACCATGGCCGCGTTCTGGGTAAAGGAGGGCCTCGCCAGCTATGGCGACACCTACAACCTCGACGGCTCCGGAAAGTCGGGAACCCACGGCGCGGGCCCAACCGCCATGAACGCCATGCTCGCGTTCACCTTGCCGGCTGCCGACGGAAAGCCATTCCTGCAGGCCGCTTGGGACGCCACCGTGCCGACCGGCACCTACCGCTACTACTCGGGCAGCCTCTATTTGCTGGCCATGCTGCATCTCAGCGGGAAATTCCGGTTGGCTTACTAGCCTCGGCGCCGGTTTCTTCCGGCCGCTCCTCAAAAAAAGCGCAACTGCCGGACGGGCCGACCGATGAGCTGCCATGCGAATCGGAGGAGAGGCCCCGCGTTACGAGCTGGTGCCGCTGCAAGCGCCCATTGAGGAGGGGGGGCGGTCCATGGCGAGCGGCCGGGCCGCGGGCGAAGCGTCGTTCTTGCGAGCTTTGAAGGGGCTCGGGCGCGCCGTCGACGGAGGCGAGGCGCTGATTGCCGGGGCCGCGCGGGGCAACCTGGGTAGCCTCGACTCCGGCCAGCTGATCGCGCTCCAGGCCGGCATCTACCGCTACAGCGAGGCCGTGGATCTGGTCGCCAAAGTGGTCGACCGCGCCTCGACCGCGGTCAAGACCGTGATTTCTCCGCACTAATCGGGAATTTGCGAGCGAGCGCGGGCCTGCTGCACAAACCCGGCTACTCTTCGGCCCGTGACGCGCCAGCGCATCCTCGTAGCCATGAGCGGGGGAGTCGACTCCTCCGTAGCCGCCGCTCGCCTCTTGGCGCAGGGCTACGACGTCGTGGGCGTCACGTTGCACCTCTGGGACTATCCCGACGACGGCAGCGTGAAGAGCCGCTGCTGCGCCCCCGAGGACATTCACGACGCGCGCCGCGTCGCCGACGCGCTCGGGTTTCCGCACTACGCGTTCGATCGCCGCGAGCTGTTTCAGCGTGAGGTGGTCGAGCCGTTCGTCGACAGCTACTTGGGCGGCGAAACTCCCAGCCCGTGCGTGCGCTGCAACCGCGGCGTGAAGATCAAAGAGCTGCTGGCGCTGGCCGACAAGCTCGACGCCTCGCGCTTGGCTACCGGCCACTACGCGCGCCTGGTCGAGAACGGCGGGCGCACGGAGCTGCACCGTGGCCGCGACGCCAGCAAAGACCAAAGCTACTTTTTGCACATGCTGGGCGACGCCACGCTGTCGCGCCTGTGCTTCCCGCTGGGAGATTCCGACAAGGCCGAGGTGCGCGCCGAAGCGCTGAAGCTCGATTTGCCGGGTGCACAGAAAGGCGAAAGCCAGGAGCTGTGCTTCGTGCCCACCGGTCGCTACGACGCCTTCGTCGGCGAGCGCGCGGGCGAGCGCTTGCGCCCCGGGCCCATCGTCGACGAGAACGGGCGCACCGTCGGGCAGCACGCGGGCGTGCATCGCTTCACGGTCGGGCAGCGCAAGAACCTCGGCGTCGCGCTGGGCAAGCCCAGCTACGTAGTGGCCATCGAGCCCGAACAGGGCCGGATCACGCTCGGCCCCGTCGAGCGCTTGATGGCGGTTTCAGCCGAGCTCGCTGACGTCAGCTTAGCCGACGGCGTGGAGTTGCCGCTCTCGGCCGAGGTGCAGGTTCGTTACCGCGGCACGCCCTTGCCGGCGCGCATCGTCAAGTCGCCCAGCGGGGCGCGCGTGCTGTTCGAAAAGCCGGTGCAAGCGGTGGTGCCGGGCCAGTTCGCGGTCTTCTACGCCGGCACTCGCGTGTTGGGCGGCGGCTTGATCCGCAAGGCCGACGCCGCAGAGTCGACGTCGGCCAGCGCCGCGGAGCTCAGCCCGTGACGCGAGCGGCGCTCTGGCCGGCGCTCGCGCTGGTGCTCGCGCTGGGCACCGGCTGCACGGTGGGCGACGGCCAGGGCAAGGTGACGTCCGACCGCCTGTACCTCAAAGGCTGCTGGAACGGCTCGTTCAACCTGCAGCCCGATTTTTTCGCCGCCAATCCGTATCGCGCCGAATCGCTGCAAATCCGCGTGCAGCGCGGCGACAACAACCAAGAAGCCTCCGACGGCCTGACCGTGCTGGTGAGCGATCTCAGCGCCGTCCGAAAGCAACTGCACGTTCCCATTCCGGTGGGTTTGCCGGCAGGGGTCGCGCCGCCCGGTCAGCCTCTGACCGGTGAACCGGGGCCGCTGGTGTCGCTCTCGCTCTACTTGCACCAGACCTGCCACGAGCAGAACAGCGCCACCTACTCGGTCAGCGGCGACATCACGTTCGACTCCAT
Organism: Myxococcales bacterium; assembly: GCA_040348565.1. Lineage (GTDB taxonomy): Bacteria > Myxococcota_A > Polyangia > Polyangiales > Polyangiaceae > PMG-095. The sequence goes on from JBEQSW010000642.1 coordinate 8,027, forward strand.
CTTCAGCGGTGACCCCAACGAAGAAGACAGCGACGCTCGGCTGACCGACGCCACCTTCGACGTGCGCTTCGCCGATCCGCGGGAGCTGGTCGACGCTCCCGACCCGGACTTGTTGACGAGCGAGAACGTGCACGGGGAGTTCCGCTTCTTCTTTCAACGCGGCCAGCCGGCGCAGCCGTTCCAATGACCACCAGTCGGGTGGACGAGCGGTTGCGTACCGAGGCCGAGCGTTTTCGGCTGCGCTTCGGCTGCGAAGATTGCGCGCACTTTGCGCCCGAGGCGCGGGCTTGCGGCAACGGCTACCCGACCGCTCCGCACCTCGGCGTACAGCTTTCGCGGGTGGAGGCGCTCGAATTCTGCAAAGACTTCGAGCTGATGTGAGGGCTCATGCCGCGCTCGCATCCGCCCACCTTGATCACGACCGTTCGCCGCACCCTGCGCGAAGAGTGCGGACCGCTCGCCGGAGGCTGCGTGCTGGCGGCGGTGTCCGGCGGTGGCGATTCGCAGGCCATGCTGTCGGTGTTGGCGCGGTTGGCGCCCGAGCTCGGCTTCCGCTTGCTGGCGCATGGCGTCGATCACGGCCTGCGCGCCACGGCCGCCGCTGAGCTGGACCTGGCCGAAGCGCTCGCAAGCCAGCTGGGAGTGCCGTTCGGGCGAACCCAGCTGCAGCTGGCGCGCGGAGGTAATCTGCAGGCGCGCGCGCGCGAGGCGCGTTACGCCGCCTTGCGCGAGGTGGCGGCGCCCCACGCGGCGCTGATCGCCACGGCTCACCACGCCGACGATCGCGCCGAGACGGTGCTGCTACGTTTGCTACGCGGCGCGGGGCCGCGGGGGCTTGCGGTGCTGGCTCCGCGTGCACAGGATGTGATTCGCCCGCTCGTGAGAGCAGGCAAGCGGGACGTGCGGCTCCACCTGGAGCGACATTGCCTCGCTTTCGCCGAAGATCCGTCGAACCAAGACGCGGCATTCTTGCGTGCTCGAGTTCGACACGAGGCGCTGCCGCTCCTCGAGCAGCTTTCGCCCCAAATCGTTCGGCACCTGAACGCGCTCGCAGACGCCTTGAATGGCTCTAATTTGCCCGGCTTCGACGGGCTAGAGGGCGAACCGGAGCTGAATCGCGCCCAAATCGCTCAGGTGCTGCGCGCGGGCCGTCTTGGGCGCAGCGTCGCCATCCGCGTCGCTGGTGGCCGAGAATTGCTGGTGAAACGGCCAGCGGAAATCAAGTCATAAGCTGGAAACCGAAAAGAAAAGTGATTTTGGGCAATCGACGTTTCGGGCCATGGGTGGCATGATCCGTTGGGCCCCACCGGCACTTTTTCGTTTGTAGAGGTTCGAGTGAAGCAACCGCCGAAGACTCTTCTTCTCTGGGTAGTCGTTCTCGTCGCGTTCTTGTCGATCTGGCATTTCCTCAGTATCGAGAACCCGCCTCGCCCCGACATCTCCTACAGCGAGTTCATCGCGCTCACCAAAGCGCCCAAGGACGCGCGCCACATCGACAAGGTCGAGATCAAGGACCGTGACTACACGTTCATGATCAAGAACGCCGGTGGCAAGGGTGAGCCGACGCGCGGCCACACCGTCGGCCCGGTCAAGGACGAGGACGCCGCCGCCAGCCTGGTGAAGGACGGCGTCGAGGTCACCTACCAGAAGGACGAGAGCAGCCCGCTGGTCGGGCCGGTGCTCACCATCCTCCTGCCGATGTTGTTCGTCATCGTCATGTTCTACTTGTTCATGCGCCAGCTGCAGGCGGGCGGTGGCAAGGCGATGAGCTTCGGCAAGAGCCGAGCGCGCTTGCTGAGCGAGTCGCAGAACAAGATCACGTTCGCCGACGTGGCCGGCATCGACGAAGCGAAGGACGAGGTCGAAGAGATCATCGCCTTCCTCAAG
>JBEQSW010000017.1:0-5294 GCA_040348565.1 Myxococcales bacterium
CGGAACGAGCGCGAAACGCTGCTCCGTGGGGAAGCCGATCACGCCGGCGGGAAACGCGAGTAACTCGTCTTCGTTGATATCGAGGGTTCCGAAACGCTGGCTTTCGATTTTCATTGGGAGATCCTGAAGAGGTGGTTGGTCGGTGGTCGCGACCCGAGGGTTGGTTTTTTCGGGTTGCTGTTTCAGGTCTTGCAATCGCAGTGCCAGCCGTCCTGTGCCGGCCGGAGGAGAGCGAAGCCGCCATCGGCGACTCCACACCGCTCCGTAACCGAGAGAACGGCCGCCACCAGCCCTCCTTAAGTGGCCCTGGAAACCCGTCAAATACGCGGGCGCGGCGTGGGGCGCCGCTCGAGGCGCGCCCGAATCAGGTGCACGGCTTCGGCGTGAAGCTGGCAAACCCGCGATTCGGTCACCCCCAGCACTTCGCCGATTTCGCGCAGGCTGCACTCTTCTTGGTAGTGCAGGCCGAGCACCAACCGTAGTCGCTCCGGCAAATCGTCGATGGCGTTGGCGATCGAGTCGACGATCTCCGCGCGCGACGTTTGTAGCTCGGGGGACGGATCGTGATCGGCGGGCTCGGATGCCGGGGACAGCTCGAGCCGCGCGAAGCCGGCATCCGAGATCTCGGTGAGCAGCTCTTGGTAGGCGGGCAAGGACAAACCGAGCTCGCCGGCCATCTCGTCCTCGTTCGGGGTGCGCCCGAGGCGCTGAGTCAGCTCGCTGGCGGCTTCGGTGATCCGTCGCGAGGCGCCGCGCAGCTTGCGCGAAAGCGGATCCAGCACGCGCAGGTAGTCCAAAATCGCGCCCCGCACGCGGTACGACGCGTAGGCCTCGAAATGCTCTTCTTCCATCTCGCCGGTGCGGCGCTGGAGCGCTTCGGCCATGCCGACCCAACCCGCCGACAGGATGTCGTCGAACGTCAGCGTCGATGGCAGCGTGCGAATCGTGCGCATGGCGATGCGCCGCACGAGCGGCATGTAGCGATCGTATAGCTCGCGATCGCTCTGCCCTTTCGGGGCGCTTCGGCTGGGGGCCTGACTCACCAAAGACTCCAAACCCAACTCACGCATCTGCCGGGAGGACGGCGTCGACTACTGCTTCTACGGACGCTTCCCGGATGTCCTCGGGAACCCGGGGACCATTACAAAGGTAAGCTATCGGAATATTCGAGGGAAGGGCCGCGTGCAGCACCCCGCCCGCTTCGATGGTTTCGTCGAGCTTGGTGATGACGACCTCGGTCGGTGCCGGCACCTCGTACAAGCCGGCGATGCGCGTCACGTCGCTCGCGCGCAACCAGGCGGGAAGTACGAGCAGAGCGTGCTTGACCATGTCCTCGGTCATGCCGGACAAGCAGTCGGGCAGCACCCAGCTGCTGGCCGCCGTCGAGCGCCCAGCGGTGTCTACCAGCACGATATCAGCGGTAATTTCGGCCATGGCGCGGCGGAAGCTGGAGCGGTCCGAGGCCACCTGAAACGGAATTCCCATCAGCGTCGCGTAGCGCTGCCACTGCTCGACCGCGCCCACCCGAAATGTATCCAAGCTGATGACACCGACGCTACGTCCCAAATCAAGACGCGCGCGGGCGGCCAGCTTAGCCAAGGTGGTCGTTTTGCCGGCGCCGGTCGGCCCCATGCAGGCGATCAAGGTTCGGCGGGGGTTCTGCATCAAGCCGCCGCTCACGGTGATGCGTTCGCTCAGGCGCGCCCGCAAGAAATCGGTCAAGGGCGCCTTGCCCTTTTTGGCGTGCTTGGCCGCACCGCTCGCCAGCTCGCGCGCCAGCGAGCCTTCCAGGCCCCGCGCATGCAGCAGCGTGAGCGCGCGCTCGCGGGGCGGGCGCTGCTGGTTCAGCTCTTCGAGCATGGCGCGCAGCGACGTCAGCTCTCGCTCGACTTCGTTGCTGTCCAGGCCGAGCACGCTGCCGTACTTGGTCTTCGTGCGCAAAGACCGCGTTTCGCCGCTGGGCGGCGCCATGGCCGCGCGCTCGCGCAGCGGCAGCTCCAGGGGGCGCGCTTCTTTGGAAGCGAACGGCCACTTCAAACCCTGCGGCGGAGCCGCCGTCACCTCCACGTACTGCTGCCCCAAAACGCCAGCCCGACCGTTCGAAACCCGCCGCGTGCCCTCGATCAGGGCGTTGGGCCCGAGCGTGGCCTTCACGGCGGAAAGGGCTTCTTGCAGATCGGCTCCTCGAAAATTCTGGTACGACATTTCAGGCGGCTCCTACGCTGGCGGCGCGGTTTGGGGTGACGGCAGGGCGAAAAATTCGTTCAAGCTGCAGCCCTTCCAAGGCCGACCGTCTCGAAAGGACGGATGGCCACGTCGGGCTCTAGCTCGCGGAAAGACAGCACGGCGAGCGACGGACAACGCCGCTCGGCGAAGGCGCGCAGGTAGCGGCGCACGTCGGGCGCCACCACCACGCACGCGGGACGGCCCGCTTGCGCCATGCGTTTGACGGCCGCTTCGAGGGCAAGACCCAGTTGGCGCGCCAGCTCGGGATCGAGCGCGCCGCCCGTCCCGGCCGCGATCTCGCGCAGCGAGCGGCGAAACATCTCTTCGACCGGGGCGTCCAACACCAGCGCCGACAGCGTGCCGTCGTGACCGGTGAACTGCGCGGTAATTTGGCGCGACAGGCGCTGCCGCGTCATTTCCGTCAACTGCTCGGGATCACGCGTGTTGGGGGCAATCTCGGTCAAGGCTTCGAGGATGGAGCGAAGGTCACGGATCGAGACGCCTTCCTTCAACAAGTTGCGCATGACTCGCAGCACCTCACCGTTCGAGAGCAAGTTCGGGACCAAGTCCTCGACCAGCTTCGGCGTGGTGCGTTGGAAGACCTCGAACAGGTGGCCGAGCTCGGTGCGACCCAAGATATTGTGGGCGTTGGCCCGCACCACTTCCGACAGGTGGGTGGCCATGATCGTCGTGTGGTCGACCACCGTGTAGCCAAGGGCTTCGGCCAGCTCGCGGTCCCGCGCCGGGATCCAGCGCGCGGGCGTGCCGAACGCCGGGTCTTTGGTGGCCTCGCCGTCGATGGGCGGGGCGCTGCCGGTGGCGTCCATGGCCAAGAAACGCCCGGCACGGGTGGTACCGCGGGCGATCTCGGTGCCCAGCATCAAAAAGCGATACACGCCCGGCGGAAGCTGCAGGTTGTCGCGCACGTGCACGGGCGGAATCACGATGCCCAAATCCAGGGCCATCTGCTTGCGCAGGGCGGCGATGCGGTCGACCAAATTGCCGCCCATTTGCGGGTCGACGGCCTGCACCAGCTCGTAGCCGACCTCGAGGGCAAAGATGTCCAACGGCAGGGCGGCGTCGATTTCCTCGCTGGAGCCGGGCTTCTTGACCGGCTCCTTGGCGGCGGTGACGGCAGCCTTGGCGTCGGCTTCTTCTTTTCGGCTGGCAGCGCGCGCGCTCAGGCCCAGCGCCGCGGCCAGCGCCAAGAACGGCAAGGCGGGCATGCCGGGGAGGAACGCGAACAGCGTCAACACCCCGGCGGTGGCGGCGACGGCTCGCCGACTGCCCAGCATTTGGTTGCGGAGGGCGCGACCGAGCTGATCGCCGGTGGCCGAGCGCGTCACCACGACGCCGGCCGCGGTCGAGATCATCAGCGCCGGCATCTGCGAGACCAGCGCGTCACCCACCGACATGATTGAGAAGGTTTCGGCGGCGTTGGCCAGCGTCATGCCGTTGGCCAACCCGATCATCAAGCCGCCGACCAGGTTGATGAACGTGATCAACAGGCCGGCGATGGCGTCGCCCTTGACGAACTTGCTGGCACCGTCCATGGCGCCGAAAAAGTCGGCTTCACGCTCCAAATCCTTGCGGCGCTGGCGCGCGATATCGGCGGTGATGTTGCCGGAGTTCAGGTCGGCATCGATCGCCATCTGCTTGCCGGGCATGCCGTCCAAAGCGAAGCGCGCCGCCACTTCCGCCACGCGGCCGGCACCTTTCGTGATCACGACGAAGTTGATCACGACCAAAATCAGGAAGATGACCAAGCCGACGACGACGTTGCCGCCGACGATGATGCGTCCGAACGTCTCGACCACGCGACCGGCAGCGCCGTGCCCCTCGTGACCTTTGAGCAAAATCAGCCGCGTCGTGGCCACGTTCAGGCTCAGACGCAGCAAGGTGGCAACGAGAATGACCGCAGGAAACGCGCTAAATTGCAGCGCGTTCTCCATGAACAGGCCGATCAGGAACACGCCGATCGACACCGCCAGGCTGAACGCCAGCATGGCGTCGACGAGCACGCCCGGCAGCGGAATCACCATCATCAACACGATGCCGACGATGCCGAGCGCAATCGCAAGCTCGGCGCCGTGGCTGCGGTCGCCGGTCGAAGGAGGTGTGGGAGCCTGGCTCACGCGCCCAGCGGTAGCGAGAAGCGTGCCAGCTTGTTCAGTGCTTTGTTCGGAGCAACACCCGAAAAACACGGCTCTTTTCCGAGCGCCAGAAGCCCCCTACCCTGCCCTCGGTCGGCCACAGCCAAACGGCTGGCACTGGAGCTAGATCTCGGAATGACACTGCGTCAATGCGTTGACACCTGCCACCTCACCCTCGCGCTCTGTCTCGCGAGCTCGACCGCGCTGTCCGCGCCCGCGCCCGCGCTCGAGCGCGTGCTCAACACGCCCTGCCGCGCTCTGGCTCTGGATCGCGAGCCATACGTGGCCGCGCTCGGCGACGACGCGGTGACGGTCCTGGACAAGCGCGGTACGCACCGCGAGCCGTTACCCGAAGCTTTGCGCGGCCCCGGCGTCGACGTGGGCGTCTTCTTCGGACGCGACTACCGCGTGCGGGTGGCCGGCACCGCGCATACCCCGCAGGGTGACGAGGTGCGCTACTACCGCTCGCTTCCCGGTGGCCTCACGCCCGCGCTCGACGAGCTGGGGTCGCTTGGAAAGCGCGGCGGGCCCGGCCTGGTGGCACTTTTGGGCACGACGGACCCAGAAATCGTCTGCCGCCCCGGGGAAAGCTGTCTGCTCAAGCGCATCAGCGGCTGGGCCAAAGCATCGGCGCCGGTCGGTCTGTCGCGAGTCGGTTTGTCGCTCGGCCAAGGCTGGGCGCTCGCGGGCGCAAATTTCTTTCGGCTCGACAAGGACTGGCAACCCTTTTCGCCGCCCGGGGCGTGGCAGAAGGCCGACGACGCCTTCTTGCGCGGAGGCGAAGCGTGCGTGGTCGAGCACGACGGCAACCGCTTGCACCACTTCGACGGCAAGGCGTGGCACGTCTCTGTTTCTCCCATCGCCGGTCCCCGTTCATTGTGGGGCAGCAGCGACGCGCTCTGGCTGGGCGGCGAC
>JBEQSW010000018.1:0-13458 GCA_040348565.1 Myxococcales bacterium
GAGGGGCCATGAGCGGCAGCGGCGGCACATCCGGCCATGGCGGTATGTCGGGCGAGGGCGGCACGCGCACGCCACCCCTGGCAGTCACCTTCCGCGCCGGCAACGTCTACCAGACGGGCAACTCGCCCTATTCGATCTTCCTTGCCGACATGAACGGTGACGGACGCCTAGACATGATAACGGGCGACGCCGGACGCGAGGGCCTCGCTGTACTGCTGAACACCGGCGCCGGCTTCACCTCCCTGCCGCCGGTCACCACCGCGATCAAGATGCCGTCGCTCTCGGTCCCCGCCGTCGGCGACCTGGACGGAGACGGAAAGGCCGACGTCGCGATCGCGAGCGCCGGGGATGCGCAGGTCGTGATCCTGCGAAACCTCGGCGACGGCACGTTCGCCCCACCAACAACGGTCAAGACCGGGACCAACCCCACGACCATGCAGCTCGGGGACGTGAACGGCGATGGCAAGCTCGACCTCGTGGTGGGCACGACCCAGGATCAGGGCGTTGCGTTCTTCCTGAACGACGGTCGGGGCACCTTCACCGCTGGCGGGTCCCAGTACCTGGGCGTGATCCCGGGAGCGCTGGTGGTAGGCGACGTCAACGGCGACGGCAAGGTGGACATCGTGACCGGTTCACCGCCCTCCGAATCGTTCGCGACGCCGGCCATGCTCCACACGCTGATCAACGACGGCTCCGGCAAGTTCACCGTAGCGAGCACGTCCCTGAGCAGCAACTCCAGCGTCGTCTCGCTGGAACGCGCCGACATGGACGCGGACGGGGACATGGACTTGGTGGCGGGCCTCCGCGGCTCCTTCGAGGGCAGCGTGCTCGTTCTGCGCAACAGCGGCGGCGCGTCGCCGTTCTCTGCAGCGACGGCCGTGGCATTTCCGACCGACGACTACCTGTCGGCAGCGCGGGTCGGCGACATGAACGGAGACGGCCGCCCGGACTTGGTCAGCGTCGATCAGTTGACCACGGCCGTCACCGTGTGGCTCCGGCGCGGCGCGACCACAGCGCTGGACACCAGCAGCTTCGAGAAGATGGACCCATTCTTTGCCAGCTACGCCCCCGAAGATCTGGCGCTGGGTGACTTGAACGGTGATGGCAAGCTCGACGTTGCTTATGTCGACGAGTTCGCCGCGGGGGTCTTGCCAGGTCTCGGGACGGGCGCGCTGACGAGCAGCGAGAGCGTGCCCGTCGCCCCCGCGCTGACGTCCTGCGTTGCGGCGGCCATGGACGACGACGGGCTTCCTGATTTGGTGTGCACCCGAGCGAGCGGCGCCCCCGACGACGCCTCGGTGTTCGTGCTGCTGGGCGCAGCAGGCGGCACTTTGCGCGCCGCCACTGAATACGTCGCCAGCGGCGACGGCGGTGACTTGAGCGTCGCCGATCTCAATGGCGACAGCGCGGCCGATGTGGTGGTGGCCGACGGGGAGAACAAGACCCTGTTCGTCATGCTGAACCGAGGCAACGGCGAGCTCACCGCCGCCGCTACCTACGCCACCAGCACCCAGGGTTCGCTAAACCTCGAGCTCGGGGATCTGAACGACGATGGCAAACCGGACATCGTCTACGTCTCCAATTCGGGAAGCGTCGTGCAGGTCCGACTCAACATCGGCAGTGGCGCGTTTGGCGCGGCGGCGACCTACCCCGTTGGCTCGGAGCTGAACGGGCTGGCGGTGGGCGACCTGAACGGCGACGGCAGGCCGGACGTGGCGGTCAGCGGCAACGGGGCGGGCGTACAGCTCCTGCTCAACGCGGGAACAGGCGATGGCGCGCTGAAGCCTGCGACGCCCGTCACGACGGGCCTGGACAGCGCCCCCTACGCGCTGGCGATTCACGACCTGGATCACGATGGCAAGCCCGACCTGATCGGGACCCAGGCAAGCATCGCGGTCCTCCGAAACCTGGGTGCCGCCACCTTCGCCCCCGCGGTGGTCTACGAGACGAGCTGGAACGCGGGCCTGCCGGCGGTGATCGACATCAACGGTGACGGAGCCCCCGATCTGGTGGCGGCCGGCTACAGCGGCGCGTTCGACCTTTTGCTGAACTACGGCGATGGCACCTTCGCCCCGCTGATCAGCTTCGCCGGCGGAACATCGCTGTCGGGGCCGGCCGTCGCCGACTTCAGCGGTGACGGCAAGCCTGACCTAGTCGCCCCCGACTTCCACGGCGACCTCAAGATGCTGGTCAACGTAACTCCCTAGCAGGGTGTCCGCCTTCGGCTGTTTCTTGACCTGCCTCGAGCACGACGAGTCACTAATGCGGGGTGGGAGATAGAGCGACAATCCTGGCGATCGTCATCGTCGCGTTGGGTTGCAGCGATCCACCTTCAGCGCCCTCCCAAGCAGCCTCGGCCGGTGCAACCTCGGCGGGCGCGGCTTCGGCAGGTGCAGCCTCCGCAGGCGCAGCCGGAAGCGGGGGCACTGCAGCCGTCGACGCCTCTCGAGCATGGACGTGGGCGGCTTGCGGAACCATCCCCAGCACCGAGGCGCCACGCTTCGCTGAATACAGCCCGGGTGAAGCCATCGTCGGTGGCCATCCGCGTCCCGCTGCGCTCGACTCGATCTACCGAATCTCCGCGCTGGCCATGAGCGCGGACGGCGGAACGCTCGTCAGCATGGGCGGCGTCACGCTGGTATGGGACGTCGCGCCCGCGTTCGCCGATTCGCGAGCGACCTACGTCGACCGCGCCCGCCCCGAATCGCCGCGCGTCGAGGTATCGCCCGACGGCCGCTGGCTCGCCATTTTTGGCGACGGGCGACGGCTGGTCTCTCGCGACGGGATCCAGGGGCCGTTCATCGGACCAGATTCCTCGTCGGCCCAGTGCTGGCCGGCCGAAGCGCGGTTCTCGCCCGACGGTCAATGGCTGGTCGGCGCGGGTTTTGGCCCCGTGATTGACGTATTTAGAGTCGCCGACTTCGACGTTGGGGCCAAGGTCGATGTACCACCGGCACATTCGCTCGCCGCTCCTTGCGGGCCGTCCTCGACGCAATTGGCAATGTACGGCTCGACTTCGCGCGTTGCCTTCACGGCCGACGGGCAGAGGCTCGAGACCGAAATCGGAGCGCAGTTCAGCACCGACGACTGGCAGCTGGTGACCGAGGGTCGTGGAGAGACGGTTCAGCACGGCCTCAACGGCTCGTTCGAATTGTCAGCACAAGGCGCCGCGCTGCTCTCCGACTGCCAAGACAAGCAAAACGGCGATGGCTACATTTGCAGGCCCGAGCCCGGCCGGTTCCCACGTTTCTCCGCCGACGGCAGTTGGGTACTGGCCGCCGGAACGCTGAGGCACCTCGCGTCCGGCAAAACCCAGGTGCTCGACGCGACCGCCGCCGTCGGCATCTTCGCCCCCAATGGCGACGTCATCGCCGCCAGCGCCGACAACTCGCTGACCCGATACTGCAAATCCGAATAGCTCGCGAAGGCGTAGCTCCGCTAACGGTAAATGCGGTCGATGCCCTCCTCGGGTGAGTGCGGCTCGAACGCCAGCCGCGCTAGATAAAACAGCCATTCTGCGGGCTTAGTGGCTAGATTTCGTAATTGCTCGGAAACGTCCGACCGCTTAGCGTACGGAGTCGATGACGATGCGAGTTGGGCGTTCATCGGTTTGGAGGAGCCAGCTTGGATACCCCGCGATTTGCCTGACGCTAGTGGTCGGTAGCGGGGTCGCAGCGGCGTGCGGCTCGTCGGACCAGCATCGCGCTTCGCGTGGAGGCGGCGGGGCCAGTGGCGAAGCGGGCGCGCTCGCTGAGGCTGGAACGCCGAGCTCGAACGCCGGGGGGAGCTCCGACGGCGCGAATGGAGGAGTCGCCGGCGTTGGAGGAGCTTCCTCCGCTGCTGGCGAGCCAAACCGTAGCGGCGGCGCGGGCGGTGAAACGTCGCTAGGCGGGGACGCTGGGGCCCAAGCGGGCGGCGCCGGCGGAATGGGAGGCGCGGCCGCGGACGGCTGCCTCGCGCTCCATTTCGGAGACGACCTCGCTACCGTGCAAATTCCGGATCTCACGATGCCGGACTTCGGCAACGAGGGCACGATTGAGCTGTGGATTTTGCCGGATGAAGGCGAGCCGGGCCTGCTGGTCGCGGGCGGTTGCCTGTTCAACAAGTGGGTCAGCTTCCAGGAGGACAAGTTCTTCTTCCTCAACTCGGACGCCAGCTTGAGTGTGTATTTTGCGCAACAAGTCGCGAACTTCACCAGCACACCCGCGGTGGTACCGTCGAAGTGGCAGCACGTCGCGTTCGCCTACGACGGTACCTCGGGCCGCATTTACGTCGACGGAGTCAAGGTCGGGGAGCAGGCTGGCGTGAGCGCTCCGGCCAATAGCAACGGCAACATTCAAATTGGGCACGTGATCCGCGACTCGTCGCTTGCAGCCATGCATGGGTTCTACTCGGAGCTGCGCGTCTCCAATATCGCTCGCTACACCGCGAGCTTCACGCCGGCCGCGCACCTAGCTGCGGATGCGAGCACGACCGGATTGTGGAAGCTGGACGAAGGCGCGGGAACCGTCGCCGCCGACGCCTCGGACCTCGACAATCCGGGCGCGATCGACGGCGCCGAGTGGCAGCTGGCGCCTTGCCGCTAGCTCCCCGATTTCAGGTTCGCCAAGAAAGACTCGGGGTGTGTCGATCGTGCGGGAAGATCTGAGCTGGCTCGCGCTGACGTTCGCGCCGGAGGACGGCGCCTGGCGTCTCGTCTTTGCCCAGAGTACGGCCCGACTTTCGTCGTCCAGACCTGCAGACTTACGGACCAACACTTTGCAGCAAGGCGTGTCCAAAGAAGAAGACTGCGGCGAGCAGCGCCAAGAACAGAACCACGGCTCCGAGCATCAAGCGGCGCAGGCAACCGGAGAGATTGCGCACGGCGCTGCTTCCGACGCGGTCGCGCTCACGCCGGGCAACACGCGCGCGCAACACGGCTTCGAGCAGCCGCTGCCAGGTAGGCGCCCCCGAATAAGCTTCGACGGCTGCTGAATCGTCGAGAGGCGCCATCCCCGTTTCGCGGGGTGAGGGAGGCGGCATCGGCGGCATCGGCGGCATCGGCGCCGTTGCCAAGGGTGGACGGGAGCTGGACCGCGGCGGGCCAGCTGAGCGGCGCGCGTGAGCCGCAACCGGCGCAGGTGCGGGCCTGCGTACGATCGGCGGGGGCGCGAACGACTTGGGACGGGGCGCTCCGCCGAGGCGCGCGCCACAGTGCGGGCAGCTCGTTCCATCCAGCCAGACACCGGGGGTGTGATTGCTGCAGTAGTAGCGAACCTCCGCGTCGTGGCACGCCTCACATTCACCGGAGGTCGCCTGGGTCGTGCCACAATTAGGGCAACGCCGAACCACGCTCATGACGGCGCACCTTCATCGGACGGTGCGCTCAAACCAGGCGCGTCCTCGCTGGGGGCGGGCTCGGGAAACACCTGTCGAATCAGCTCGGCGGGCGGATGAAGCTGATAGACCTGCGGCAAAGAATCTTCCCGCACGCGCGCCAGCGTCGGCGCTCGCTCGTAAGGGCCGACACTTTCTCGCGGCAGCCGGCGAGAGAGCGCGACGGTCGTCAAGACCGGATGCGACCGATAAGCCGGGTAGACGGCGTAGCGCTCTTCGACGTGGTCGTGCCCGCGCACGAAGTGGGTCACGGGCCGGCCCAACCGCGCGCTGAGCGCACAAAAATCTGCAAAGTCTTCGTAGCCGAACTGGCTTCCACGGGTGAACCGATTGGGTAACTTCCGGCGCGCCTTGGGATGCGCGCGGGCCCACACGAAGTCGGAAAGGCAGGCCGGATCGTTCCAATCGCCGGTCTCCTCCAATTGGGCGTGCAAGTCGGCCAGGGGGAAGCCGCCGTGGGCGACGAGCAAACCTTGGGGCAGGAACAAGGCGCACGGCGCGCAGGCGGTCAAGCGCCGGGCGAGCTGGGCGGTGCGCACGATCCCCTCGTCTGCAAGGCGCGCATTCACAAAATCCGCAAAATCCGAGGGCGACACGCTGGATGAGAACAGCGCCCCGTCGTGGGACAGCGCCTCGTCGTGATTGCCGACCAGCACACAAACGCGGTCGGGGGTTTCTACGATCAGCTCGAACACTCGCAACAGGACCTCGAGCGCCAAGCCCTCGTCGTCGATGAAGTCACCCAGGAAAACCAGGCAGGGAGGTGGCGTCGCTTCCTCCGCCGTCGTGCGACGGATGTACTCCAAGGCGGCTTCGAGCGCCAGTAGATCACCGTGCAAATCTCCGATGATCCACAAAGGCGCATCTTCGGTGACGGGGACGTGGATCACGCGATCGGCGGCGCTCGCGCGACAGCTGTCGAACAACATGCCTGGGCCGCCGGCGCGATCGAGCAGAGCTTCCATTTGCTGAACGATCGCGGGCATGCGAGCGCGAATCGGGGCAGGCTCGAGTGCCGAACGCAGGCTCGACCAATCGAGGTCGTGCACCGCTACGACGGGTGGCATCACTGCCGGCTCGTCTCCGCTCGGCATGTTCAACCGCTCCGCGCCGTGAGCGGAAGCTTGCTCACACCCTTCGCCATTCGCCCGACCGCGATCAGATCCCCGTCGTGGAGTGGGTGCGGGGCGGTCAGGGTTCGACCGTTGAGGAGAGTCTCGTTGGTGGTGGCAGGCAGCGGCGATACGAACCATTGTTTGCCCGCACTCCGCTCGACCACGCATTGCCGGTCATCCCAAAACTCGCCGTCCGGGCCTAGTTGACGCACCAAAGCCCGCCCCAGCTCCGTGCGGACCCTAATTTGCAGCGTCCGCCCGTCGGTGGTCGACAGACGGATGCCGTCGGCAAGGAGAGGCTGCCCCGAGCGCGAGCCCGCGGCACCGTGCGCGTCGACGGCGGCAATCGTCTTGGGTGGCTCCGCCCGAGCGCCGCGGCCGCTGAGCAGGTCGCGCACCTCGGCCGCGGTAGGACGGGCCGCGGGGTCTGGTGAGAGGCAACGGTACAGCGCGGCGCTCACTTCGGCGTTGAGTGCTGGAGCTGGCAGCTGACCGAGCAGCGCCGCGGGCTTGGCCGCGTAGCCTTTGACCAGCGTGGCGTACTCCGCTTGGTCGTCGCGCCAGTAAGGGTGAATGCCGGCCAAAAGCTCATGCAGGATCAAACCGCAAGTGAAGACGTCCGAGGCTGGCACCGGCATGGAGCCCCGGGTCAAATGCTCGGGCGAGCGATAGTTGTCGCTGCCCACATAACCTTGAAAGCCGTGCCAGGGCGCCCGCCGATCCGCGAGCAACGAGAAGTCCATGTCGATGAGCTTCAGCTGGTAGCCGGAGCCGATGCTGGGATCTGCCAACAGGTAGGCGTTGGCCGGCTTCAAGTCGGCGTGGACCACTCGCGCTTCATGCAGCGCAGCGACGGCGGACGTGAGCACCTTCGCCCAGGTAACATGGCGAGCCCAGATCACCGGATCACGAGCGGGCGAGGACTTGATCAGTCGGTGCTGCTCCCGTTCCTTGTCCAATACCTGCTGCAAATCGGCGCCATTTTCTACGAAGTCGAAGGCTTGGAAGTAGCAGGGGCCGCCCCACCGCTCTTCGAAAGCGTCCACCTGTCGCACCGCAAAATTCGCGGCCTTACTGCCGCGCACGCGCGCGCTTAGCTCCTTTTGGTAAGCGACGAAGGCCGGGTACCAGACGACGCTGGGCGCTGGTGACTTGTACTGTTTGAAAAATACCTTCCGGCCGTCGGGGGCCAGCGCGGCGTAGGAGATAGCCATCATGCCGGGACCGAACACCTTCGTGATTCGGTAGCCGCGGATGATGTCTCCAACTTTTGCCTTTTTCGCCATGGAGCGCCGCTCAGGTCGACGCCGATCAGAGCGCTACGGTTTCCGCCGACCGGGAGACACTCGCCGCGAGCTGCTTCAAGGTCGTCTTGAAATTGACCGGATCGGAGGTGAATTTCTGGAGGGCTTCTTGGGGGCTCAGCCCATCGGCTTCGACCACTTCCCATTCCGATTTGTCGATCTGGCTCAGGCGATCGAAGCCTTCGAAGTTTGGCGCAAACAAGCTCAAAATGATGCGATTGGCCATCACCACGTTGGCCACGTCCTGCAGCGATCCGCCTTTGGCCTCGGGAATGCTCAGCGTCTCTTTGAAGGGCGCATCCGTGAATACGACCACGACGCGCGCCGCGTCGCTCCGATAGCGCCACATTTGCGGGTCTTCCGTTTGCGCGCCCTTGGCGGTGGCGGGCATGGTCGCCACCTTGTACAAAGCATCGAGCAAAGATTCCGGCTCGTCTCCGCCGCCCTCGGCCTTCAACGCCGAGAGCTGGATCTTCAGCGTCGCCGCATCGCGCACGAACGGGTTATCCAAGAACCAGCCGGTGCCATCAGTCTCGATATCTCGATAGCCGACGACCTTGGCCCGCCAATCGCGGACCGGCGCGACGTTGTTGCCATCGCCCCGGCTCAGCGACTCGATGAAGGCTTCGATGTTCTTGCGCAGCGCATCGATGCAGGTGGCCATGCTGCCGGTGACGTCCACCAGGAACACGAGGTCCGCCACGCCCTTGGTCTTGGCGCGCGCCACCGGTGCGGGTACGTCGGCCGCCAGCGCCGCGACGCCTGCGGGCTCCGCCGCGCTGGGCTCGGGCGAAAGAGGCGTGGCTTCCAAGGTCGCGTCCGCTTCGGGCAGTGTTGCGCTCATGGGGGCCGCGGCTACAAGATTTGTGCCCAGCGCCCTCGTCAGCTCGTCCCCACAAATGCGCGGATTGCGGGCGAGGTCGTCCGGAACCGCCCTTTCCGCGCGCAGCCTGTTCGCCTCACCGGGACCGAACAGCCTCGGCGTCGTCCTGCCGGTCACCGCGCGTGTTCACCCGTAGCGATCGTTGCGCCACGGATAGACGGTGTTCGAGTAACCGCGCTCTTCCCAGAAGCCCGCGCGATCGCCGATCAAAAGCTCGATGCGGTTGATCCATTTCGCGCCTTTCCAGGCGTAGAGCTGGGGCGTGATCATGCGCACGGGGCCGCCGTGCTCCCGGGGCAGGGGCGCGCCGTCCACCTGGTGTACCAGCAGCACGTCGGGCTTTACCGCTTCGACTAGCGGTAGGTTCGTGGTGTAGCCGTCGTAGGCGTGGCACATGACGTGGGTTGCATTCGGGTCCGCGTCGACGGCGGCAATCAGATCGGCGGTCCGCACGCCTTTCCAGCGCAAGTCCATGCGAGACCAAGTCGTGACGCAATGGAAGTCGCTAGTGTCCTCCACCTGCGGCAGCGCCATGAAATCTCGGTAAGTCAGTGACAGCGGGGCGCGGCAGGCGCCGTCCACCTTGAATTGCCACTTCGCGAGGTCGATCTCCGGCTGGATACCGAGATCGAGCACGGGCCACTTCTTGGTGACGACTTGTCCTACCGGGAGCTGCGGCATGCCGTGGCGGTTGAGCGGCCCGGTGCCTTGCGGGCGTGCGTCCGCGACCGACGGCGTCTTGCTCATCTCCGCTTCGAAGCGTGTCTTCAGCGCCATGCGCGCTTCGACGAGGCGGTCCAGCTTGGTCATGAGAGAGATGTAGCAACAATCGGCGAAAAGGGGCGTTCGTGGTGGCGCTGTTCGCACGCCCCGAAACCACGAGCTTCTTGACCGGCGGGTCCGGCCAGCTCACCCTTCGGTCATGGAGGTTCGGGTAGCGCGTGCGCCGTGGCTGTTTCTCGTCGCCGTGGTCACGAGCTGCGGTGGGCGGTCGCTGACGAGCGACGACGGTACGGGCGGCAGCGGTGAAGCCAGCGTGGGGCACTCCGAGCAAGCGAGCGGCGGAGCGAAAGTGGGCGGCCCCACGGGCGGGGGCGGCAGCTCGTCTAATGGTCGGGGAGGAACCGCGGCTGGCATGGCCACGCAGCCGCCCGACTCGGTGAGCGGCAGCGGCGGGCAGGTGATGGAAGGCGCCCACGTGGAGGTGCCGCACGGGTCCTATCGTATCGTTGAGCTCAGCGCCGACGAAGGCGACGGCAACTTCTGGGAAGAGACCCAGACGATCGACGCCGTCGACATCACCGTCGAGTCCGGGGTCGGCGCCCTCGCCGTCTTCAACAAGTCCGGCGAGCTCGTCGGCGCCGGCGTCACCTCGTGCGTCGCTCCCCGCGTGGGGGTGCCCGAGCGCCTGCGGGTGCCGGCCGAGTTCCCCACGATCCAGGCCGCGCTCGACGCCGCGAGCTCGTTCGACATCGTCGAAGTGGCGGCCGGAACGTACCGCGAGCACCTCGTGGCTCGCGGCCCGGTAACGCTCCTCGGCGCCGGCGCGGGCGCGACGTTTCTAGACGGCGACGGGGAGGCGGCGAGCATTCTGGACGTCAGCCGGGCCTACGCGGCCGTCGTCGCGGGCTTCACCTTCCGCAACGCCGGCCAAAAGTCGGGCTGCGCTGACCCAGATGACCCCGGTGCCTGCTCCGGGAACTGGTACTCGGCTGCGGTTTACGTGAGCGGCGACGGCGTGGACCTCACTTGCCCGCCGTCGCTTCTTTTCTTCCACAACGCCGTCGCCGCCTCCCACATGGGCCTGTTCGTGAACTTTCACGCGCGCGTCATCGCGACGAACAACCTCTTTTACGGCAACCGCTACGCCTTCGTTGCGAATCATCACCAAGACGCGGCGCTCCTCGCCAACAACGTTTTTTACGACAGCGACGGCCTCGCCATCTTCGGCCAAGCCTCGTACCTGAGCCTCATCAATAACATCGTCCTCGGCGGCCCAAGCGCCTTCGAGAAAATGTACGTGCAGTCCGGCTTCGTCGGCTGCAACGTCGTTTTCGGCAGCGACCCCGGCTCCATCCAGAGCCCCATCGTGCTGGACCCGGCGTTCGTGAACGCACCCGGCGGGGACTTCCGGCTGTCGCCTGACTCGCCGGTGCGTGGCCGCGGCTGCCTCGGCGGCCCGCTCCACGACCCCAGCGACGACCCCGGTGCCTACGGAGGCCCGCTCGGTAACTGGTAGCGCGTCCGCTCGCCAGCCCCATCCGGGCTGACGCTCGACTTGATGTCGAAGATTACGCGGAATTGTTCAGTGATAGCCGTGGTTTGGGCTTGGATGAATCCCGGCAACGGCGCGCTAGATTGAGGATGCAATGAACGTCGAGCTCCAATCCGCCCCTGTGCTCGAGACGTGCGGTTGTACGGGCCCGAAGCGGCGCATGTGCGACCTGTGTTGGAGCCCGAAAGGGGGCTTCTTGGCCTGCTCGGGCGCTTGCCTGCAGAAGCACCTCATGCGCTTTCACGGCGAGGTGTCGCCGAGCGCCGAGGTACGGGCCAAAGCTGCACTGAAAGCCATGAACCTGCGTGACCCGGGCAACTGGGACCGCTACGCGCCGCACCGCCGGCGTTTGATGAACGCTGTCTGCACCAGCAAAGACCGTGGAGACATTGGGGTCTTCGGCGCGGGCAATTGCGCGGACGTCGATGTCGAAACACTGTCGCGAGCTTTCAGAGAGATTTGGCTCATCGATTTGGATGGCGCGGCGATTGAGCGGGCGCGTGACGCTCTGCCGAGTCAGCTCCGCGAACGCACGCGGCTGTGTGGCGATCTCGACATGTCGGGATTTCTGGCTCGCCTCGACGAGTGGGGTGAACGCTTTCCCGACCCGGCCGTGCTCGCCCCGCAGGCCGTGATGTCGGCTCGCCAAAACCTGCAGCGTATTGGCAGAAATTTCGATGTGGTGATGTCGACTTGCGTGCTCAGTCAGCTCGTTGGGCCGTACCATCGCGCTTGGGCGATGCCCGGGGACGATTGGCTATCGCTGCAAGCGGCCATCACCGCGGTGTACCTCGCAACGCTGGCCGGCGCGACACGTTCTGGCGGGGAAGGCTTCATCGCGTTCGATGTGCTGTCGTCGAGTAGCGTGCCGGCGATCACCGAAATGTCGGGCCAGTCGGGGGAGGAGCTCGACGCATTCGTGGGGCGCGGCCAAGAGGCTGGGCTGTTCGAGCTGAGTCCGGATCCAGGCGAGCTCGTTGGGCAACTGCAGTCGCCCGGCTTGTCGTCCCTCGTTGCGGACCTGGACGTGACCGCGCCTTGGCTGTGGGATGTCGGCGGTGCACTGCAGGTCGTCTACGGTTTGACGTTTCGCCGCCCTTGACGAAGAGACGCGGTCCTAAAAGCTTGGATCCTTGACGGTGACCCGGAGTCGGATCCGTGTCACAGTCGAGCTGTCGCTGGGTTCAGGTGGAGCGGAAGCATGAAGAGATGGCTACTGGTCGGTTTGCTGGCTTCGGTGACCGGCTGTGATCAAGGCTCGGAGTCTGGCAGCCCGGCTACGAGTCCAGCCAGCACCGCCAGCGCTCCGCTCGAGCTTGGTCCGCTTTTGCCGGAAAACGCTCGTCCGGTGGGCGTTGCTATCACACCGAACGGTAAGCGCTACGTCCTGGACCAGACCTCCGGCTTCTACGAAGTGGGGACGACGGCGCGCTTGGTGCTCAACGTGACGGGTCTGACAAGCCTGGAGCTGACCGACGTGGTGGCGCTGGACGACAATCGCTTCGCATTCACGGCCGAGAATGACGGCTTCTTGTTCGATCTGCGGACCAGCTCGTTCACCAGCTACTTCTGCTACCTGCCTTCGCCTCCGAGTCCACCCGAAGGCACGGGGGGGGCGGCCAGCGCTGGTGGAACGCCCGCGACGCAGCCGACAACGACGCCGCTGAGCATCAGTCAGACGCTGCAGCTGGCGGGCGTGCAGGTGAAGCAGCGCACCGAGTCGGTAGCCTACAACAGTGCGACGCAGCAGCTCTTCGCGCAGCCGCGAACGACGCGGCTGGACACGGGGGAGGTCGCGGGCGCGGAGCTCTTCGTGTTCAACGAGACCGGGGGCGAACCGATCCGGGTCCTGCCGATGGACCCGAGCTACGTAGCCGGTGGCATGGTGGCTTTGGCCTCCAGCCGCTTGGTGGTGGGCTCCAAGAACCTGATCCAAGAGGTCTCCGAGGAGGGCGCGCTCGTTCCGCTGCTCAGTCTCGCTGCATCGGTCGACATCACAGGCATGGCGCGCGCCCCGAACGGAGAGGTGTGGGTCCTCGACGGTGCGGGCAAACGCTTGCTACGCCTCGAAGCGGAGCTCTGAGCCCCTACGAAAAAGGCCGAGCTCCCGCCCTAGTTTCGGTATGTGCCCAACACGAAACTTGGGGTTGCGCGGGGGGATAACAACGGCGATTTCGGTGCCGATCGAGGTGCGGGTGGCGTTGGCGCGCGACCAAGGCTGCAGCGGGTATCGGTCGCGGAGGTGGCAGCAGCGAAGAGCAAGGAATAGCGTCCTTTCTGCTTGCCGAGAGACGGCGCTCCGACCCGCAAGAAATGCTAAACTCCCAAGCGTGACGTCGGAAGAGCGAGCACGGCAAGAACGGGCAGCGAAACGCGCCAAGGTAATGGTGCTTCACAAGACGCAACTTGGCCGCGGTGAAATAGACTTCACCCCGGTCAGAGGAGCCGCCGCCATTTCCCTCGCAACGCGCCTCACCGCTGAGAGCTTCAGCCTCGCGCGGTTGG
>JBEQSW010000058.1:0-8893 GCA_040348565.1 Myxococcales bacterium
CATGAGCAACCCGTCACCGCGCTGGCTAATGGTGAGATCGGTGTCGAGCCCTTGCCGCAAGGTGTTGGTCAAATTGGAAACCACCGAGGCTAGCAAGAACGGCGCTAGCGCAACGCGCTTAACCCCAATCATGCGGACAAACTGGCGCAATCATTGCGTTCTTCGACCGCCAAACCGGGCCGGCTCGAGATGCCCGCCAGAATGCTTCTGGCTTCGAGCGACGCCGAGTCAAGCCTTCCGGACGAAGGACGGCGCCGCGCCGGGTGACGCGACCGAGACGAGGCCCTATGACCGAAAACGCCTGAAGAGCATGGGGCGACGATCGCTGGCTGTGAGGGGCTCGCTGTGGGCGCTACTCGTGCTCGCATGCGGAGGCGAGGCGCAGCATGGGCCTCGGGCTCACGGCCACACCGACCCTCCGGCAACGTCGGGCGGCGGCGCGGGCACACCGGAACCGGAACACGCGGATGGCGCCAGCGGTAGTGAGCCGGTCGCGGAAGGCGGAGGCACGCAGTCGGGACAAGCCGGTGCAAGCTCCGGGAGCGACGAAGCGGCGGGAGCCAACGGCGAGGTGGGCGGCGTCGCCAACGCCGGCGCCGCCGGCGAGGCGAGCGACAATGCAGCAGGCGCGTCCGGCCAACCGTCAGTCGACAGCTGCGATCCGATCGTGTTCGACGATGCGGAGCTGGAACGCACCGTGCGGACCCTGCTGCAAAAGCCTACTGGCCCATTGCGCCCCGACGACGTCGCCGGCTTCAGCGATCTCACGACCGAAAGCATCACGTCGCTGAAGGGCGTGGAATGCCTGACCGATTTGACGTCGCTCGACGTCGGCAGCCTGCCGCCAGGCAGCATCACCGATCTTGGTCCGCTGGCGGCGCTGACGAAGCTCGAAATTTTGAGCCTGGCGCGCAATCCGTTGGCCAGCCTGGAGCCGCTGGGCAAGCTGCCCAAGCTCCAAACGCTGTACCTGTTCAAGGTGCCGGTCACGCTCGATTTGGCGCCGCTGTCTGGGGCGCCCGCGCTCGTCTATCTCGACCTGGAAGGCGACACGCTTCAGAGCTTGGCCCCACTCGGCAGTGTGCCCACCCTGCGCGAGATGATCGTGCGCAGCGGTACGGTCATCGAACCTGACAGCATCGGCGCCGTGACGAGCCTCCAAAGCCTGGACGCCACCGGTGTGTTCGCCGACGCGGCGCCGCTTGCCTCGTTGACCGAGCTGCAGAAGCTTCGCATTGGGCACAGCGGGCTCGCCAATTTTTCGGCGCTGAGCAGCCTGACGAAGCTCAAGTACCTCGATGCTTCGCGCTCCGGCGTCACCGACATCGCGGCCGTCGCCAGTATGACGAAGCTGGCGAACGTCAACTTGAACGGCAACCAAATCAGGGACGTGAGGCCGCTCGGCGCGCTCCCCGACTTGAACATCGTGGTGCTGGTCGACAACCAAATCGGCGACGTCGCTCCGCTGGCGGGCAACGCCGGCCTCGGCGCCGGCGACTTCGTCTACCTGGGCAAAAACCCGTTTAGCTGCGCCACCGAAGCCACCCACCTGCAGGCCCTCGAGGACCGCGGAACCGACGTCATCAGCGACTGTCCGTAGGCTCCTGCCGTTTTCTTGTCCGGCCCGGGGGGCCAGGGTGACGATCTTCGCGCTCATCATGCCGCTTGGTTCGCGCCTGCCCGTATTGCTGTTGCTGCTGGGGGCGGTCGGCTGCGACCAATTGTCCACTTTGGACCAGGCCGACCGGGAGTCGCTCGTGAAGCGCGCTCGAACCCAGCTGGCGGTGGGCGAGCGTATGCCCAACGACACCGAAGCCAACGTCGTCGGGGCCGCCGATGCGCCAATCGCGCGGGGCAGCGGCGCTTTCAAGACGCTGGTCGCCTGCGAAGATTGTCCGTTCATCTTCAAGGACGAAGAGCGCAACAACTCCGACCGCGTCATGACGCCTCGGCTGCGCCGCGAGCTGATTCAGCTCTCCAGGTTGGTGAGCCAGACTTGGCCGAAGCTCGAGCTGCGCGTGACCGAAGCCTGGGACGACCGCCGCGAGCACGGCCCCGGCAGCATTCACTACGAGGGTCGCGCCGCAGACATCACGACCTCCGACCAAGACCCTGCCAAGCTGGGCACGCTGGCGGCCCTGGCGGTGCGGGCCGGCTTCGACTGGGTCTATTACGAGAACTCCGCCCACGTCCACGTGTCGGTGAAGCGCTAGCTCGGTCCGCGCGCGCGCTTCAGCGTACCGCGCAACAGCAGGCGGCCATCTCGGGGTGAGGCTGCTGAGCGTGGCCAGTCCAACTCGAACGCGACATAGCTCGCGGAGTAACGATTCAAGGAATCAGACAACTCATCTCGTCCGAGCCGTCATCGCAGTCTTTCATCCGGTCGCATTGCACGGACTCGGCGACGGCTTGCGCGCCATTCGTGCACACGAACGCCGGGCACACGGCTTCGTCGGCACCATCGTCGCAATCGGGCCTGCCGTCGCATACCTCGCGCCGCGCGACACGCCTGCCGCTCGGGCACAAGAAGCCGGTCGGCACGCTGTCACACTGATCGTCGGCCTCGTCCTCACCTTCCGAGCAATCCGGCTCGCCGTCGCACACCTTGCGACCGCTGCGGCTCGAGCCGTCCTTGCAGAAATAGAGCGGGCACCCGGCTTCGTCGTTGCCCAGCTGGCAATCCCATTTGCCGTCACAGGCCTTTTCGGCCGGGACCTGCACGTCACCACAGGGAATGGGCTTGCGGGGAGCGAACCCTCCCGTGGAGCTCGCAACCGCACCGCCCCCCGCGCCGCCCGTGGCGGGCGCGCCAGCGGCGGCAAAGCCCGACACGCCAGCGTTCCCCGCACCCCCGGGGTGCGTCGCCGGCGTGTTGCCTTGCGTGTGCCCGCACGCAACCAGCTCCAGCCCAACCACCGTCGCCCACCGCCACATGTCTGCACCCTACCCCCAAATCACTCGACCGACGACTCTTTGAGGCACTTCGACAGCTCGTCGAGCATCGTGTCGGCGAGGACCAGGCCGTTGGAGAGTGCTTCCGTTTCCAACGCGCGTCGGGTCAGCCGACCATCGGGAGAGAGACGGTACGGTGACTTCTTGGTCGCGACCAACGCTCCGACCTTGTGCGGATCGAGCGGCGTGTCGTCGGCCAAGTGCAGCGTCACGGCTTTGCCGGTGGCCTCGCAGCCCAGCACGCGCAACTTTCGCAGCTCCACCTTCAAGCGCATCAGCTCGACCAGCTGCTTGGCTTCGATGGGCGGCGGCCCGAAGCGATCCTCCATTTCGCCGGCCAAAGCGTTGATTTCCGCGTCGTCGGTGGCGCTGGACAAGCGCTTGTACAGCGAGAGTCGCACCCCGACCTCGGCCACGTACGCCTCCGGCAGCAGCGCCTCCACGTCGAACGACAGCTCCGGATCGACCTCGTGCACCACGTGCTCGCCGCGCAGCTCGCGCGTCGCTTCTTCGAGCATGTGGCAAAACAGCTCGAAGCCGACGCTGGCCACGAAGCCGCTCTGCTCGCCG
Source organism: Myxococcales bacterium (assembly GCA_040348565.1). Taxonomy (GTDB): domain Bacteria; phylum Myxococcota_A; class Polyangia; order Polyangiales; family Polyangiaceae; genus PMG-095. The sequence goes on from JBEQSW010000058.1 coordinate 3,523, forward strand.
CCCAACAGATCGCCCGCGCCGCGCAGCTCCATATCGAGCGCGGCGATGCGGAAACCCGAGCCCAGCTCCGTGTGGCGCTCGAGCGCTTCGATGCGTGCGCGCGACTCGTCGGTCATTTGGCTGGGCGGCGGCACCAGCAGGTAACAGTACGCGCGCTCACTGGCGCGCCCGACGCGGCCGCGCAGCTGGTACAGCTGGGCCAAGCCGAACAGGTCGGCGCGATCGACGATGATGGTGTTCGCGCGCGGAATGTCGAGACCGCTTTCGATGATGGTCGTGGCCACCAAAATGTCGAACTTGCCTTCGACGAAGTCGAGCATCGTCTGCTCGAGCGCGCCTTCCGACATCTGGCCGTGGCCGACGATGATGCGTGCCTCGGGCACCAGCGCCTTCAGCCGGTCGGCGCGCTCGTACAAGCCTTCCACGCGGTTGTAGACGTAAAAAACCTGCCCGCCGCGCGACAGCTCCCGCAGCACCGCCTCGCGCAGCAAGATGTCGTCGAACTGCGACACCACCGTGCGAATCGCGCGGCGGTCGACCGGCGCGGTCGAGATCAGCGACATGTCGCGCAGGCCGCCGACGGCTTGCTGCAGCGTGCGCGGGATCGGGGTCGCGCTCAGCGTGAGCACGTCGACCGACGTCTTCAGCTGCTTGATGCGCTCTTTGTGGGTCACCCCGAAGCGCTGCTCTTCGTCGACGATCAGCAGGCCCAGGTGCTTGAAGTGCACGTCCTTGGACAGCAGCCGATGGGTGCCCACCAGCACGTCCACTTTACCCTCTTTCAGCCCCTTCAACGTTTCGAGCTGCTCGGCCTTGGACTCGAAGCGGCTGAGCGGCTTCACGCTCAGCGGGTACTCGGCAAAACGGCTGGCAAAGGTGAGATAGTGCTGCTGCGCCAGCACCGTGGTGGGGCACAACAAGGCTACCTGCCGGCCCTGGCTTGCGGTCAAAAACGCGGCGCGCAACGCCACCTCGGTCTTGCCGAAGCCGACGTCGCCGCACACCAGGCGATCCATGACCTTGGTGTTTTGTAGGTCCGACAGCACCTCCGAGATGGCGCTGGCTTGGTCGCGCGTCTCTTCGAACGGGAACGCGGCTTCGAAAGCCTGGTAGTCGTCGCCCGGCGCCTCGAGCGCCTCCTTCTGGACCGCGTTGCGTTCGGCCGCCAAGCGCAGAAGATCGTCGGCCATCTGCCGCACGTGACGTTCGACCTTGGCCTTGGTCTTCGAGAACGTCTGCCCGCCGAGCCGGTCGAGCTTGGCTTGACCCTCGCCGCCAGAATACTTCTGAATCTGGCTCAGCCGGTGCACCGGCAAGAACAGCTTGTCGCCGCCGCCGTACTCGACGACCAACAGGTCGACGCCCACGTTGCCAATCAACTTGCGCTCGAGGCCCAGGTACCGGCCAATGCCGTGGTCGGTGTGCACGACCAGGTCACCGGGGTTCAGGGTGCGCAGATCTTCGAGAAAGGCTTGGCTTTTGGCCTTTTTCGGCTCGGCCTTGCGCTTGGCGCGCGCACCGAAGATCTCCTCTTCGGTGACGAGCACGTAGCCTTCGCCCTGCGCGACGACGCCGCGCGCCAGCGGGGCCGTCACCACGCGCAGCTCGTCGCGCCGCGGCTCGGCGCCTTCGTCACCCGTACGGGTTGCGGAGACGCCGCGGTGCTTGAGCAGCGTGACCAAGCGGTCGGCTTGCATCACGGTACGGGCGCCGATCACCGTCGTCAGCCCGGCTTCGTGCCATTCGTGGATGGCCTCCACCAGCGGATCGAGCGCGTCGTGCTTGCCCTTCACTTGCCGAACGGCCTTGATGGCGCGCTCCAGCTCGCCTTGATCTTGGAGGGCGAGGGTGGGCGCGTCGGGCGGTGCGTGCTCCAAACGATCGATGGCGTCGGTCCCGGCCGGACCCGAGACGCCGGCGCGGTGCAGCGAAACGACCCGGCGCTGGTCGAGCGCGCGGCTCAGCTCGTCCTCCACCACGTACAGCTTTTCCAGCGCAAAATGCGGCAAACCGCGGCGCCCCTGCTCGCCGTCGCGGGCGCGCGTCAGCTCTTCGCGCAGCGCGCGCACCACGCTGGGCGGGTCTTCGACCAGCACGACGTCGTCGGGCCCGAAGTAGTCGAAGAGCGCCTCAAGCTCGTAGAACGCCGGCAAGTAACCTTGCGCGCCGAAGAACGTGCGGCCGGAGGCGATGTCGTCGATCAGCGCGCGCGCTTTGGTCGTCGGGTAGTCGACCGAGTCGCACAGGGCGCGCAGCGCTTCCTTGGCGCGGGCCTCGCCCTTCGGTTCCTGCACCGCCTCGGTCGCGGGCGGCACGACCACGCTCTTGACCTCGTCGAGCGTGCGTTGATCTTCGGGATCGAAGGTGCGAAGACCCATCACCAGGTCGCCGTACAGCTCCGCGCGCACCGGCGCGTCCGCGGAGCTAGGCCAAACGTCGAAGATACCGCCGCGCACGGCGAAGCTGCCGGGATCTTCCACCAGCGGCACGCGCAAATAACCCGACAAATCCAGCCGTTTGGCCAGCGCCGGCACGTCCAGCTCGCTCTCGGCAGCGATGGTCACGCCGCTGTCTTTGATCACGCGGCGGGGCGGTACGCGCCGCAAGAGCGCGCCCGCGCTCACCACCACCAGCTGCGAAGGCAGACCCGCCGCCATTTGAAACAGCGCCGCCGCGCGCAGCATCGACAAGCGACGGTCGGCGCGGGCTTCGGCGTAAGGCGTCGCCTCTTGCGCGGTCACCAACAGCGGCTCGGCGACGCCTGGCAGCGCCGGCAAGCGCGAGAAGCCCAAACCGCGCGTGAACGCCGAAAGATCGCTGGCCGTGCGTTGCGCCACCTCGGCGTCGGCGCACAGGCAAACCACGCGGGGTGCGCCGCTGCGGATCAGGCGATGGGCCAAGAGCGCGCTGCCCGAGCCTTCCACGCCGACGCAGGCCAAGCCGGAACGGGTGCCGAGAGCGCGCCGGGCGAGCTCCTCCAACGTGAGGATGCTGCGGTCGGCGGGCAACGGAGCGAGGAAGCGGGGCACGAGGGGGCGGCGGTTTTAGCACCTCCCATCCGCCGCGCCGGTCGAGCTTTCAGGGCGCGTCGGGTGGCAAAAGATCAGGCGTTTCCTGCTCGCGCCCGCTGGCCGCGAACAGCAAGTAGTTGCGCGCGCGCAGGTTCCATTCGTGGCTAGGCGGCCGGGCCAAATGCTCGCTCAAGGCATGGGCGCTTTCCGGCATCAGCCCCAGCTCGCCCAGCAGGCTGCCGCGGGCCAAGCGGACCGGGTACTCCGTGTCGTGCTGGGAAAGCGCTTCCACGTAACGCAGACGCTGGCGAGCGCGCTCGCGCTCGGGTGAGTCGGATTTGCCGCTTTGCTCCGGGTACAGCAGCAAGAACCGGAAGTAGCGGCGGAGCTCGCCCAACGTTGGCTTGAGCTGCGGCACGCCGCGCAGGCCCGTCACGTCGACCCAACGGCGCATGAACAGCGTTTCGAGCTCGTCGTCGCTGGCCACGCAGCCGTCGGGCCCCAGCCAGCCGTTTCTGGTCGCGCGCGCGACGAAGTCACCGCCCAACGCCGCCAGCTCTTCGGAGACCGGGCCGCCCAAAACGTGGGCGCGCACCGCCCTCACGAACAGCCGCGCTTGCACCGCGCGCAGGCGCAGCAGAGCGTCGAGCTGCTGAGCTTGCAAAGCCGCTTGCACGCGCTCGGAAATGAGCCGGTTCAGGTGCTCGGGGTCGCCGACGCCGCTGGCGAGGGCGGTGCCCAAACGGCGTACACCGTCGCCCACCGCGCGCGCTTCGAACGGCAAGCCCTCGCGCTCGGCGCGCTCGGCCAGGGCCAGCAGGCGCGCGTGCGCCGCGCGTGCTTCCGCCACGTCGACCAGCGGTACTGGAAAGAGGCCCGGCCGGGCCGCGCGCGGAACCGCCACCAGCGCGGCCGCCAAAACCAATCCAACCGTGATGGCGCCAAGCTCCCAGCCCTCTACCGCCCGTGCGAACGGCCGGTGGCGGGCAGGGCTTTTCTGCTCGAGTTCCGCTTCCTTGACAGCGTCGCTCGGAGGTTCCAAGGATGGCTCGGCGGGCATTTCTCCCATTCACCCGCCCCCGAGGCAGCCGTGCAGGACAAGCGAAGTCATCCCCGAGTCCCCCTCAGCGTGGACGTCACGTGCGAGGTGAGCGGGGGCGCCAGCATCTTGGGGCGCACGAAGGACATCAGCGTGGGCGGCATGTACATCGAGTCGGAGACACCGGTCAGCTTCGGCACCGAGGTTAGCATCGTGCTGCGCCTGCCGAATACGAAGGCGAACGCCCGGCTGCCCGGCATCATCCGCTGGATCAAACCGGGCGGCTTCGGCGTGCAGTTCGGGCTGATGGGCGCGCGCGAGACCCACGCTATCAGTGAGCTCTTGAAATCGTGAGCGACGGCACGGCTCCCTCCGCCCCGCGCGAGTTCTTCGAGACGTACCTGCCGGCCTGGTTCGCAGCCGCCTCGACGGCGCAGGGCTCCTCGCCCGGTTCGCTGGTGTTCCACGTCGGCTCGGAAAGTTACGCGCTCCGGCTCGACGCCGGCAAGCTCGAGGTCCGGGGCGGCCACACCACCGACGCCATCTTGCAAGTGTCGATGACCAACGCCGACTTCGCGGAGCTGGTGCGCCAGGGCGAAGCCTTGTTCCAAAGCGGCGCGAGTGATCGCGTGCTGGCGCTGCGCTCGCTGTCGCTCGACGCCGAGCGCGCCAAGATGATCCGTAACGTGGACGGCAGCGTCGCCTTCGAGATCACCGACGAGGCCGAGGTGCGCACCCTGCTGCTGTCACCGGGCGTAGCCGTCGCGGGCGCCAGCCCACCGGCATGCACCGTGCGCATCGCCGCCACCGACTTTTGGGCGCTCTCCCGCGGCGACAAGAATCCGTTCGAGCTCCTGATGGACGGCAAAATCCGCCTGCAAGGCCGCATGGAAGTCGCCATGGCCCTCAGCTCCGTTCTCGTGGGCTGAGCAGCGGGCTTGGGCTGCCGCGCCGCAGATCCCTTGCAGAAGCTACCGTGGCGTCGCAAGGCCACCCTGCGCGACCGCTTCGGGCTGCTGCCATCCTCTTGCCTCGTGTCGTGCGCCTTCGAGAGTTACAGAGGGAGGACGCTGACGATTCCATTTCGAGTTGGCTGCTGATTTGAGCCGAGTTGAGCGGCTCGTTCGGTATGAGAAAACGGCGTGGTTGGGACCTTGGCCGTCGCTGATAGGCGAGCCAGCACCCTTCGCTCGCGGCGGAATGACTTCGCATGCGAAGTCATCTCCGCTTCCGCTGGCAGCAGACCTTCAACTGCTCGTATTCGCTAGTGAATGCCAGCTAGCGATCAAAGCGCATCGCGATGACTTCGCATGCGAAGTCA
>JBEQSW010000063.1:0-7967 GCA_040348565.1 Myxococcales bacterium
GCCACCAATCGCTGGGGAGAGCTGATCAACACCGCCAACGCTTGGCTGCCCGAGCAGACCGACAACAAGACCAAGATCCAGCTCTGCCTGCGCCTCGGCAAGTGGTACGGCGAGGACCTCGGTCACTTCGAGTACGCGCAGCCGTACTACGCGCAGATCGTCGCGCTCGACCCGAACAACGTTCAGGTCTTGCGTCAAATGGCGGCCATTCACCGCAAGGGCGCGGCTTGGCAAAAGGTCGGCGAGACGCTGCAGCGCGCGCTCGACGTGGCCGGCGCCAACGACGACCGCAAGGCGATCCTGTTCGACTTGGGCGACCTGCTGCACAAGCACATGAATCAGCCCGACCAAGGGCTGGCTTACTACCGGCGCGCCCTCGAGGTCGACCCGTATTACCTGCCGCCGCTCGGTGCCTTGGAGCAGGTGTACGACGAGAGCAAGAACTACCCCGAGCTGGTCAAGATCCTGGCCAGCAAGGTGGCGGGCTTGCACAACAGCGAGGAAATCGCCTCGACCAAGCTGCGCATGGCGGGCTTGTACGAGCAGCAGCTCGGCGACTTCGACCGGGCCGGCAAGGTGTATCGCGAGGTGCTCGAGCTGGATGGCAGCAACATCGCGGCGCTGCGCGGCCTCGAGCGCGTGTACCAGACGCTGCAAGATTGGCCGGATCTCGTGGCCATCCTCGAGCGGCAGTTGGACGTGGTCGAGACCGAGCGCGAGCGCGTCGAGGTCTTGCTCAAGATTGCGCAACAGCAGGAAGAGCACTTCCTCAAGTTCGACATCGCCGCTCAGCGCTACGAGCAGGCGCTCGAGATCTTCCACGCCGAAGAGCGCGCCTACCAAGGCTTGGAGCGCTGCTACCGCCGCCTCAAGCAGTGGCTGGACCTGATCAACGCCTACGAGCGTCACATCAGCGAGGCTGCCGGCACCGCCACCAAGGTGGAGCTGTACGGAGCCATCGCCCAGGTGTACGCGGAAGAGGTCAGCGACGTCGATCGCGCGATCGACGCCTACCGCAACATCGTCGATCTGGACGACACGAACGTGCCGGCGCTGGAAGCGCTGAGCAAGCTGTACGAAAAGCAGGGAGACGCCGCGCAAGCCATCGAGTCGATGACGCGCGTCGCCGACCTGACCACCGACGGCGGGCAGCGCGTCGAGATGTATTACCGCATCGGTAAGGCTCTCGAAGAGAAGCTCGGCGATCGCGGCCAGGCCCAAGAACGCTTCGAGATGGCCCTGGATCTCGATCCGGCGCACTTGCCGTCGCTGTCGGCGCTGCGGACCATCGCCATCGACGAGCAGGACTGGGACCGCGCTGCGCGCTACCTGGACCAAGAGCAGTCGAACACGCCTTCGCCGCGCACGCGCGCCAAGCTGTTGGTCGAGCTCGGCAAGCTACGCGACGAGATGCTGTCGGAGCACGACCTGGCGGTGCAGGCCTACGAGCTTGCCATCCAGTGCGACGCCGACAGCGAAGACGCAGCCCTGCCGTTGGTCGAAGAATACATTCGCACCGAGCGCTGGGCGCAGGCCGAGCCGCTGGCAGAGCTCCTGGTTCGCAAGAGCAAGAACCGCGAGCGCGGTGAGCAGCATACGTTCCACAAGCTGCTCGGTAAGGTGCACGCGGCCCTCGGCAACAACGAGAAGGCGCTCAAGGCCTATCAGACCGCCAACCAGCTCGATCTCACCGATCAAGAGACGATTCGCGGCATCGCCGACGTGGCTTTCCGTCTGCAGGATTGGCCGAGCGCTCTCACCAACTATCAGAAGGTGCTGACCGCGCTCGACGAAGCGGACAACGAGTCGCGCACCGACGTCTACTACCGCTTGGGCTGCATCAAGCGTGAGCAGGGCCAAGCCAAGCAGGCCATCAACAACTTCGAGAAGGCGCTCGGCCTGAACGGCGAGCATCGCCCGACGCTCGAAGCGTTGGTCGACGTCTACGCCAAGAGCAACGACTGGAAGCAGGTCGCGGCGTACAAGCGCCAGATCCTCGACAGCGTGTTCGACGGCGAAGAGCGCTTCAAGGTCCTGGTCGAGATTGGCGACATCTGGGCCGAGAAGGAAAAGAACCCGCAGAAGGCCATCGAAGCCCTCGAGGAAGCCAAGGACCTCAAGCCCGTCGATCACATCCTGCTCCACAAGCTGCTGCAGCTGTATCAGCAGGCCGCCGACTGGCAGAAGATGGTCGACACCCTGGCTTCCATCGCGGAGATGGAAGAGAAGCCGGAAATTCGCGCTCGCTACGTGTTCACGCAGGCGCAGATTTACCGCGACAAGATCGAAGACAGCGACCGGGCCGTCGAGCTGTTCAACGACGCCCTCGATCTGAACCCGAGCTACCTCGAGTCATTCGAGCGCATCAACAAGATCCTCACTCAGCAGAAGAACTGGAAGCAGCTCGAGCGCGCTTACCGCAAGATGCTTCATCGCATCGCCGGTAAAGGCAACAACGACCTCGAGTTCACGCTCTGGCACCAACTGGGCTTGATCTACCGCGACCGCCTGCAGCAGACGGAGCCGGCAGTCGAGGCGTTCAAGATGGCTTCCACGGTCAAGGCCGGAGAAGTCACGGTTCACCAGATCTTGGCCGAGCTGTACGAGGTGAGCGAGCGTTGGGACGAAGCCATCGGGGAGCAGCGGGTGATTCTCGACGCCGACCCGCTGAAGATCGACGCCTACCGCGCGCTCTATCGCCTGTACCTACACAAGCAGTCTTACGACGAAGCCTGGTGCTTGGCGGCGGCCATGTCGTTCTTGCGCAAGGCCGACGACGAGGAGAAGCGCTTCTTCGAAGATTACCGCCCGCAAGGCATGTTGGCGGTGAAGGGCCGGCTGTCGAACGAGCACTGGGTCAAGTACGTGTTCCACGCGGACGAGAACCTGTACGTCTCGAAGATCTTCGAGATGATTGCGCCGGCGGCGTTGCAGGCCAAGGTCGCGCAGCTGCAAGCGCAGGGTAAGCCGCCCGTGCTGGACAAGCGCTTCAAGCAAGACCCCGCTACCTCGACCGTTACCTTCGCCAAGACCTTCGGCTGGGCGGCACAGGTGCTGGGCGTACAGAGCCCGGACTTGTACGTGCGCAACGACGTGCCCGGCGCCATCGTGGCCGTGCCGTCGATTCCGCCGGCGTCGGTCGCCGGGCAAACGGTGCTCACCGGCTTCCAGCCTCAAGAGCTGACGTTCATGTGCGGCAAGCACTTGGCGCTGTATCGCGGCGAGCACTACATCCGCACGCTGTTCCCGACTCAGGCGGAGCTCACCATCATGCTGTATGCGGGCGTGATGATTGCGGCGCCGCAAACGCCGCTGCCGCAAGACATGCTGGCGCAGATCCGCGCGACCGCGCAGGAGCTGAGCAAGTACATGCAACCGGTGCAGCTCGAAGGCCTGCGCATGGTGGTCAAGCGCTTCATCGAAGAGGGCGCCAAGGCCAACATCAAGCGTTGGAACCAAGCCGTCGAGCTCACGGCGTGCCGCGCGGGCTTGATCGTTTGCGGCGATCTCGAGATTGCCAAGAAGCTGATCGGCGCAGAGCAACAGCTGCCCGGCGACCTGTCGGCGGCCGACAAGATGAAGGAGCTTCTGCTCTACTTCGTCGGCGAGCAGTACACGTCGGTGCGCAAGGCGCTCGGAATCCAGGTCGCGGCCGGCTGAGGTCAGGCGCGACCCCGGCGCCGCCTCAGCGCGGCGTCGGTCGTCGCTCACGCGGCGCCGGTCGTCGCTCACGCGGCGCCGGTCGATGGTGTCAGCGACCGGGGACGTCGAGCAGGAAGCGTAAGCCGACGCTCAGCTCCGTGTTGACGGCGGCTTTACCGGCATCGGCGGGGCGGCTGCTGTACGAGCTGAGTCCGAGCGCGCCATACGGCCCGAGCCCGAACCCCGAAAACACGTAGTAGTCGGCGCCCAGCTCGAAGTGCAGCCATTCGAGCCCCGAAAACTTCTGCTGCGCGCCGGCGGCGTCGGTGTAGCTCAGCTGGCGGTAGCCGCCGCCCAACGTTAGCCAAGGATCGAAGCGCAAACCCTGCGACAGCTGGTAGCGCACGAAAGGACCCACCGCGAAGGCCCGGCCCGAGCAAGACGAGCCGCAGCGGTCGCCGTCGGCGTAGGTGGCGAAGCTGCCCCAACCGCCGAGCACCACCGAGCGGCTGATGCCAAAGCCTACGTCGGCCCGAAACCCGATGCCGGTGCCCAGGCCACGCACCGCGGCTTGACTGGAGCCAAGCTTACCAAGCGACCAAGACGGGCCTACGGAAGCGCCGACCAACACGTGCGAGCCGAGCAGATCAGCGGCGCGCGGGACCACCGGTGCCTTGGGCTCGCTGTCGTCCAGAACGTGGACGTTGGGCGGGGCCGCAGGATCCAGCGCCGCCTGGGCCGGAGCGGGTGCAGGCGGGGCGGATTGGGCGAGCGCCAGGGCCGGGAAAAGTAGGGTCCCGAGGCCGGTCAGCAGGGCTCGATTCATGGCGCAGCCTCTTACCACGATTTTTGGTGCGCAACTGCTCGCCCCCGATAGCCGATGAGGCGGAGAAGGACGACAACCATGGCCGAGCAGCACGACTCTCAGCAGACCCTCGAGCTTCGAAGGGGGCGCGAAACAGGGCCTTTTCAGGTGGAGATCGGCTCGGACGAAGGCGAGACGCAGGTGCTGGAGCTGTCCGTCGGACAAGCGGTCTCGCTGGGGACCGGCCCTAGCGTGGGCCTGCGCCTGGCCGACCGCACCGTGAGCGCGCGCCACTGCGAGCTGGTGGTGGACGAGCTGGGCGTGCTCGTTCGTGACCTGGGCTCGAAGAACGGCTTGTACGTCGGGGGCGCGCGGGTGCCGCAGGCTCGCCTGGACGCAGGGGGTGCAAGCTTCGTGATCGGCCGAGCGACGGTGACGGTCAGGCCCGCACGAACGTTGCCCACGGCCACGTCGACGACTTTGGGCTTGCCGGGCATCGTCGGTAGCTCGGAAGCGATGCGCCGCGTGGCGGATGACGTGCGCCGTCACGCGCGCACGCGCGCGCCGATCTTGATTCAGGGCGAGTCGGGCACCGGCAAAGATTTGGTGGCGCGCGCCATCCACGAGCTGGGGCGGCCGACGGGGCCGTACGTGCCGTTGAACGTCGGCGCCATCGCCGAGTCGCTGGCGGATTCAGAGCTGTTCGGCCATCGGCGCGGCGCCTTCACCGGGGCGGTGGCTCACCGCCAGGGAGCGTTCGAGCAAGCTCATCACGGCACGCTGTTCTTGGACGAGGTGGCCGAGCTTTCGGCGGGCGTACAGGTGCGACTGCTGCGCGTCGTCGAGGATGGCAGCGTGCGACCGCTGGGCGCGCAAACGTCGACGTTGGTCGACGTGCGCATCGTCTCCGCCAGCTGGGCGGGCTTGGCCGAGCGCGTCGACGACGGGCGTTTTCGCAGCGACTTGTATCATCGGCTGTCGACGGTAACGCTGCGGTTGCCGGCCCTGCGCGAGCGGCGCAGCGACATTCCGGTGTTGGCCAGCGTGCTGTTGCGCCGCTTGGAGCCCGAGCTGGGCCCCAAACAATTGTCGAGCGACGCGCTGGCCGCGCTGGTCGCGCACGATTGGCCCGGCAACGTGCGCGAGCTGGGCAGCGCGCTCTACCGCGCCGCCGCGCTGGCCAGCGGCGTGCAAATCTCCGCCCAACATTTGGCGTTTGGCGCGCGCACGGTGGGCCCACGGCGGGTTCGCGACATCGGCTGCTTCGACGCGCAAGCGCTGTTGGCCAGTCACGAAGGCAACGTCAGCGCCGCGGCGCGGGCGGCTCGCATTCCGCGCACCACATTCCGCGCCCTGCTGGTGAAGGGCGAGCTGCAGCCGACGTCACGCCCGCGCTCCTCCGGCGGCTAAAGAAACGTCGCGGGCAACGACGCCCTAGAAGGTGCCGGAAACCAAGCCCCCGGCAAAGCCCGGCTGGTAAACGGGCAGCACCATCAAGCGGCGTTTACGCGCGCTCAGGGCCGCGCTCTCGGTCTTCTTCGAGTCGGCAACGTAATAGATGATGGTGCCGACGGCCGCCGCGCCCGCGACGGCGAAGCTGACGATCGCCAGCGTTTTGAACGTGTCGCCGGACTTCACGTTGCTCGAGTACTTGTCGCAGTTCTTCACGTACTCGTTGGCGCGCTTGGCGCGGTCGGCGGCGGACTTGTTCATCCACGTGGTCGAGGTAGCGAGCCAGGCTTCGGGGTTGGTGCAAGCGCCGCTCGAGCTGGGCATGCCTTGAGCGTTCACTTTCCCGTCCGTCGTTTTGGCCTTGGTCGCAATCTGTTCGGCGACGCTGTCGGCGGCGTCGTAGGACGACTTGGAGCTGAACGCGAAAGCCCCGCCGCCGATCAAACCCGCGCCGGTGAGGCCTACGCCAATCATCGCGCCCGGAGTGTGGGTCAACCAGGGAAAGAAGCCTTGTCGCGAGCCGTGAGGCTCGTCGGGAACCGACTCACTGCCGGCTTCCGGCGGTGTAGCTTCGCCCTCGGTGCCGGTGCCGGTGCTCGCGCCGGGCGTCGCTGCCGCCGCAGGCTTGGCCACGCGAGCCAGGCTCAAACGCAGGCTGGTAGCCTGACCGGCAATAGCGTTCACGTCGGAGCTGGCGGTTTTTCCATCCTTGCGCGCTTGGAGCTGGTGCGCGCCGGGAGTGAGATAGACGGGCCCCGGTAAAGGTGCTTGCCCCTCGAGGTCGCCGTCCACGTAGATTTCGGCGCCGCTCGTATCCACGTCGAGCGCGACCTCGGCGACCAAGGCTTTGGCGGCGGTCAAGCCGGTGTCGGCGCCCTGGCGTTCGGCTTCGGTCGCGTCCTTGTGCTCGCGCAGGTACTGCGCAAAGTGCTTGGCGGCGTCGGCTTCGTGTCCCGAACGCAGCTCGCTTTGCGCGAGGTTGAGCAGCACCGCGGGGTGCTTCTTCAGCGCGTACGCTTGCAAGAATGCCACACGGGCTTTGGCGAAATCCTTCTTGTCGAAATAGCCGACGCCTTCCTTGAAGCGTTCGCGCGCCATCGTCAACGTCACGTCGTCTTGGGCGAAAGCGTGAGCGGGGGTGAGCAGCAGGGCGCCGAGCAACGCAGCGGCGGGAGCAAGCTGCGTCAGACTGAAAGAGACGTTTCTTCGCATGCACCAAGCCTCGAGTGTGCCGCTCGCGTGGGCTGCCAGACGGCCTGGCTCACGAGCTCATCGACAAGAAAATGCTCACTACCGACGGAAGCGTAGACGATAGATCGAAACCGCCCGCTCAAAACGGGGTCTCTCGCACAATCACGCCCTTGGCGGGCTTGGGCGTAGCGGCCGGCGCAGGCTCCGTGGCCGGCGCTGGTGTGCTGACCGACTTGGTCTCGGGACGCGCCGCAACCTTGCGCGGCGCGGGAGTCGGCGCAGCTTTCTTGGCGGGTTTGCCGCGTTTGATCGGAGCTGCAGGCTCGGGCTCGGGAGCCTTGACCTCGGGCTGCTCCGACGCGGCCGGGGCTACCTCGGCGGCGGCGGGAGCCACGGGCGTCGCCGCGGGAGGCGGCTCCGTAGGTGTAGGAGGCTGTGAGGTGTGCTCGGCCGCCGGCATGGCGGCCGTGCTCGAAGGCGAGGCGTCGGATGCTGGTTTTGCATCGCCGCCGCCCAGCTTCATCACGGCGATGGCTGCGACCGCTACCAGAGCCGCGCCGCCCAACAGCAACGGTAGCTTGCTGCCGCTGCGTCGTGCCGGCCGAAACGTGTCGTCGAGCGATGACGACACGGGTGACGAGGCGACCGCGATCGGCGCCGGCGCAGCCGTAGGGGCGCTGCGCATTTGGCCGGGAATGGTCTGCGCCGTGCGCGCCTTTTCGGTGGCGGCTTGGCTGCTGCCTGCCAGCGCGGCGTCGCTGATCACCACTGCCGGCGTCGAAGGATCGTCCTTCGGAATATAGGGCTTCGAAGGAGTCGTAACGCCGGTGGCGACCGCGCTCGCGTCGGGCGAGCTGGCGGGAGGTGGTGGGAGCGG
>JBEQSW010000068.1:0-7953 GCA_040348565.1 Myxococcales bacterium
TCGAGCGATGCGCTCGCCGCGTCTGAACGCAGTTGCCGTCGCCACGGTGGCGATCGTCGGGCTGGGCTCCGGCTGCGGCAACGACGCGAGTGGGCCCGACAGCGAAGCCACCGCATCGGCAGCTGGCGCAACTGCTGGCAAGACGGACGCCGGCGGCGCGAACGTCGACGGCGGCGGAACGCACGCGCAGGCTGGAGGCGGCGGGAGCAGCGCGGGCAACGACCCGAGCCGTGCTGGAAGCCGAGCCGGCAACACCGGCGGTCACGCCGGGAGCGATGGCAGCTCCGGCGCGAGCGGCAACGGCGCTGGCACCGCTTCGTGCAAGCGAGGTGTCGCCTACGGGCACCACACGATTGCGGACTTGACCGCCCTCTCCGAAGGCGTGGCGTGGTGGTACAACTGGGATTTCCAGCCGGACCATGACTTGCGCTCGGGTGCCTACCGTGACGTCGGCGTGGAATACGTGCCCATGATTTGGGGCGCGAAGTCCGATCTCGCCGCCGCGAAATTGGCGATCGGGGACGACGCCGTCGCGCTGCTCGGCTTCAACGAGCCCAACTTCGGCTCGCAAGCCAACCTGTCCGCCCAGGCCGCGGCCGCGCTGTGGCCGGAGCTGGAGGCGATTGCCGACGCCAAAGGCCTGCGGCTCGTCGCCCCGGCGCCGAATTTCTGCGGCGGCGACTGCCAAGACACCGATCCTTTCCACTACCTCGATACCTTCTTCGCCGCCTGCTCCGGTTGCCGCGTGGACGCCGTGGCAATGCATATTTACGTGGGTTGCTCGCCTGCTGGAGACCACAAGGCACAGTGGCTGATCCAGCACGTGGAGACTTACAAGCAGCGCTTCACGCAGCCGCTGTGGCTGACGGAGTTTGCCTGCGACAGCGCCAAGAGCGAGGCCGAGCAACAAGCGTTCTTGCAAGACGCGGTGGCGTATTTGGAGGCCGAGCCGCGCGTCGAGCGCTACGCCTGGTTTTCGGGCCGCGCTAGCAACGTTGCCCACGTCGACCTGCTCGGGGACACGGGTCAGCTCACTGCGCTCGGGCAGGCCTACGTGAACGCTCCCAGGAACGCCGCATGCACGCGCTAGGCTTGGTTGGGTCGGTCTGGGCTCGCGCACGCCACACGGGCGCGCTTCGAGCTCACCGCCAGCGCATCTGGCTTCCGCTCGGCCTCGTGTTGCTCGCCTGCGGGTCCGCCGCGTCGAATGGAGCGTCGGCGGATGGCGCGGCCGGCACCGCGATGAGCGGCGGCGCTGCCGTCGCCGGCACCGGCGCGCTCGCGGGTGGGGGCGCCACCGCGGGCTCGGCTACCGCGAACGGCGGCACCAGCGCGGTCTCGGCGTCAGGCGCCGACGCCGGCGGCATCAGCGCGTCGGCCGATCCGGGCCAAATCCCGGTCGACTGTGTCCACGATGGCGACGGCCAGACGACGCTCGCCTTCGTCAACGGCTGCTCCAAGAGCGTCTCTTTCCGAGGCAGCGACATCACCGGCGCCACGCTCGCGCCCGGCGCGTTCAGGTGTGTGGACATCGGCAGCGACGTCGAAGCGCTGAGCGCCAAACGCTACTGGGGTTTCAGTGGTGAGGACCCAGGCGCCGAGCACCATACGCTGGCCGAGCTCACCTTCAACACCGACTTCAACGATTTCGATTGGTACAACATCAGCCACGTCGACGCCTTCAATCTGCCGATCCAGCTCGTACCGCTGGCGCGGCCCAAGTGTGACGTGCTCACGTGCGCTGCTGATTGGCTCGGGGTTTGCCCGAGCGTCGGCCAATACCAAGACTCGAACGGTCAGGTCGTGGCTTGTGTGAGTCCCGAGCGTGACAATCCCGACAGCCCCGTTGCCCGTTTGTTCGAGGCGTGCGACGACGGCTACGCTTGGTCGGGCGACGATCAAAAGGGCAGTGATCCCAGCCCCGTAAAAGCTTGCGCCGGTGAAGATTGGAAGATCGTCTTTTGTCCGCAGGCTGAGCCATGAGGGGCACGCTCACCCGCTTCCTCGAGTTGAGCTTCGTGGCGGCGCTCGCCGCGTGCAGCCCTGGCAACCGTCACGCCGACGGCACGGGGGGAGCAAACGGCTCCGAGCGCGGGGGCAGGGCCAACATCGGCAACGGCGGCGCGCACAGCGGAGCCGGAGGCAGCGGCGGAACGAAGGCCCAGGCCGGGTCGAGCGCGAACGATGCGGGCGGAAGCACGGCGGAAGAGGGTGGAAGTGACGACGGAGGCGAGCTCGGGGCTTTCCCGTATCTGCCGTCGCCCGTCACTCGCGGCGGCACGATGACCTTCTCCAATATCGGCGCTCCAGGCTCGTGGCCCCGCCGTCTCGACCGCCCCGCCGGCGACGCCGCTTGCAACTACAAGGACGGGACGGACACTTGGGGCGGCCATTGTTGTCAAGAGAGCCACGAGACCGAGAGCGCTCGACTTGCGCCCTTCGACGAGGAGATGACCCTCATCGTCAAAGCCATCAACATCAAACAGCTCGCGGTGTATCAACCGAGCGCTGCCAGGACCTCCAGCTGGACCCGGGTCACGG
Source organism: Myxococcales bacterium (assembly GCA_040348565.1). Taxonomy (GTDB): domain Bacteria; phylum Myxococcota_A; class Polyangia; order Polyangiales; family Polyangiaceae; genus PMG-095. The sequence continues at coordinate 2,542 of JBEQSW010000068.1, forward strand.
CCTGGGATCAGCGCGGAAAGTCCGAAAACATCTGGTTCACTCAGGAGGGCGCAGGCAGCGCGGTCTTTCCTGGCGATCTGACCAAGAACGACTGCGTCGGGTACGTGATGCAGCAGCCGGCGTTCGACTGCAGCGGGGCCAACGCCTACTGGTGTCCAAACGATCCAGGCATTTTGCACCGCGGCTTTGACGGCTCCAAGCTCGTCGTTTTCCTGGGCTCCATGGACGTGGACGACGCACAGGTCGAAGCCTGCGACGGCAAAGGCCCGGGCGCCCCGGGCCCTTGGGTTGCCTTCGTAGCATCCGAGCTGGTCCGCGACGGCGGCCGCAAATGGAACGGCCTCTGCAATTGCTACTCGAAGACGGGCACCGTGGGCGATGGCTGCGGCGAGATCAACGTTTTCGAAGTGGTGCTCGACGGCAATGAGCTCTCCAATCGCGAGTTCGCGAGCACCGGCGTCCGATCCTACCAAGCGGGGCACGTCGGGGGCGCCGTATGCAAGTCCGACTGTGAGCGCGACGCGATCACGCCCGCCGACGTCGAAGTCGTCGACGCCTGCGCCGGCCGGGCATACGCCAAAGGCCCGTCCATCGTCGCCGGCGGAACGACGGACGGCTGCCCGGTGTGGCGGCGTCCGCAAGGTGACCGCTACTTTTTCATCCTTTTGGACGAGCAGACGCGCCAAATTCAAGTCGGCATCGTGCATCCCGAGCGCTTGCCGCAAGCAGCGACCGGAGTGCTGCCGCGCTTCCCCGGGTCAATCACCCGGTCGACGATCGACGCTCTACTCCAGCTTCGCCTGCCGGAGTGAGCGCCAGCGATCAATTCACATTAGTTGGGGACCGGTGGGATGGTGAGCGGCGCCAGCTGGGCGTTGCTCCAGCTGGGCGAAAAATTCGAGCGCTTGATGCCGATGCCATTGCCCGCCGCTCGGTTCTGATTCCACAGGTAAATGGCCGGAAAGCTCCGCATCACGCCCGAGTCATTGTCGACGACGATGGTGGCCATGTACAGCTGCGACGAGCTCCGCAAGCTGTCCGGAGCGGACCCATCGGGCGGGAGCTGAAACGGCTCTGCGAATTCGTCGCCGTAGCTGCGCGCCGAGGAGAAGATCACGAAGTAGTACGTCTTCCCGCCGCTCGTGGGCGCGCTCGGTGCGAACACAGCGGAGGCGTTGAGCAGCCCCTGACTGAGGTCATCGGCGGCACAAGCCGCAGGCACGTTGGCCGCGAGCGCGAGTGGCTCCCCGCCCGTAGACGGAACGACGGTCACCTCGCCGAAGCGGTTCCGGTAGGGCCCATCCACGCCGTCACCGGGCGCGCGCGTAAAAGCGATCAGTTTGCCGTCCGACGAGAACGCCGGGTCGTATTCGAAATAGTCGGGGTCGGAAGCTCCGTCGAGCGGTGTGGACGCGCCTCCGCTGCGGTCGTTGTACGGCACGAGGTGAAGGTCGGCCGTCGTTGCCTTCGACGATGGATGCCCCTCGGGCGAGTCATCGGTGGTGACGTACACGATGCGCTCACCGGCCGGGTCGAAGCGTGGCGAGACATCACTGACGCTCGTGTCACCGGTGGCGATCAAGTCCCAGGCCGTGCCTTGGGCCGCGGCCGCGTCGGCGTTGCGCTTCTCGAGAGCGACTCCGTAGTCGGGGGTGGAGCCCACCGCGACGTCAATGTTCGCGCTCGATTCGAGATCGATCCACGCCAGTCGATGCTCGCCGATCAGATCGCTCTCGTTCAGATCCGAGTCGTAGAAAGGCAGGCCCTGCCACGGCTTGGTGCGCGGGATTCCGGAGCGGAAGGCCGTGCCATAGCTGGTGAGCAGGATACGGTCTCCGCCCTTGAAATGGGCCGCCGACATCGACTGGTCGCCCCACCACGGCATCTTGAGCAAGGCAATTCCGCCCTTGCCCAGGTAGCTCGGGATCGCCCCCACGCTGTTCGTCAGTTGCGCGGCGACCTTCGCCCAAGGCCAGTCGTCGGTGAAGATCATGCTCTTGCCGTCGGGGGCGACGGCGTGACGCGTGATGACCCGCGGCTGCCCGTTGACGAAGCCGGGCAGCGGCACGTAGTCAAAGTAGCCGCGTAGCTCGGCGCCGTCTTCGCCGAGCTGCCCGCTCCACGCCAGCTGCGGCAACTCCAGCACTTTGCCTACGCCCTCGTCTTGCACGGAAAAGCCCCAATGCTGGCTCGAGTCCGGTGTGAGCCCCTGGCCGTAGTCGGTGTCGAACACGACACTGCCGGTGGCTGCCACGGGTGCGATGCTGAAGCTGCCGCTGACGCCAACAGGGGTACCGGGGGAGCTCACGTTGAGCGCGCGAACCGTGACCGCGACCGTGCCTCCGGCGGCGGCCGCGGCGGTGCCTCGCCAAATTGGCTTCGGCAGGTACCAGGTCGGCTTCGTCGTATAGACGACGAGCTCGTGCTTCTCTGCCGCGGAGCGCAGGCGAATTTCGAAAAGATCGAAGCCGTCGGCGGCAAGGCGAAAGCGCGGCCGCAGCCAATTCGACGGAAACATCGCGCCGGGCGCGGTGCCCGCCGAAAGTTGCGGCTCGAGCACGCACAAATCACCGGCCGAGAAGTCTTCCGGATCCCCGAACAGCTCGGGCGCGTTCGCCGGTACTCCCGCTTCGAAAATGGGCTGCTCCGGAAAGTCCAGGCCCGGGGCGGTAGGGCCGTCGCCGGCCGCGCCAGCGTTGCCGCCGTCGCCCGCCGTGCCAGCGTCGCTGGCGTCGCCGGCTTGGCCTGGTCCACCGGCATTGGGGCTCTTGCCTCCCTGTGCTTCGCCCGTTCCGCCGCTACCGCCACCGCTGCTGCTGCCCGCATTGCTGCGTCCGGCCACCGCATCGTCGGGAGCGCCTCCGTCAACGCCGCCAGCTGACCGCTCGCAAGTGCACGCCCCGAAACCACTTCCATCTTCCCGACAGACCTGGGACCCGCTCTCACCGTCCGGACACGCGCAAGCGATCTGCGCGCCCGCCACGCAAGACGCCTTGGGCCCCTGCGCCGCGTCTCCGCCACAGGCCGCCAACACGAGCGTCAGTCCACCAGCCACCAATCCGACCCGACTCCAAGCCATGCGCGGCACTATACCGGACCACCGACGGCGAGCGCTCCCGAAGTGGGAAGGAGAAGCGGAATCTACGAGGTCTTTTTCGCGCAACTAGCCGCGAGCGTCGACCGAGATGCGTCTATGTCTAGTCCGATCGCTTCGTCTGGCAACGAACGCATCCCCCTCCACTCGATCTTCGCCAAGCCCGCCTTCTACGTCTTCTTGGGTATGCACGTGCTGATCATACTGAGCCTCTTGACATCGGCGCTCGTTGACGCAGCGCCGGGCCCGGTCGCGATGGCCGTTGCCGTTCCTGTCGGTGGGCTACTGCTGCTCTGGAAGATGTGGACCCTATGTCAGCGCGTGTACATGACACGCGAGGGGATAGAGCTGACGGACCCCCCACGCCTCGTACCGTGGTCGGAAGTCGGTGACGCGTTTCGCTTTCCCCTGACCGGCTCGGTGGCACCCATCTGCTGCATCGGCATCCGCGACCCGGAGACCTGGGATCTCCATTTCATGGGGCGCAGAGACTTCGACCAAGTCTTCGCAGAGGCACGCCAGCGGCTTGAGCAAGCCGCCCCACGCAGCGCCGCGCCGCCGCAGCGGTGAAGCCAGGGGCGGCGGGGTCCGCGCCCCAGTATCGACCCGCCTACTCGAGCACCGTCGCGCGTGAGGCTGGGCGCTACTCGCACATGCAATCGTAGACAGCTTGCGCGATCGAATAGGCGGCGGCGCCTTGTCGGAGCACGTTCGGGCCGCAAACTTGGTCGGTAATTGCGCAGCTGCTCGGGCCACAGGCCTTGTCCACATAGCAGTCCAGGATCACCGCACACGCCTGCAGGTCTGGTTGTGTCTGCGTCGCGCATTGGTCGCACGCGCGTTGGTTTCGCCATCCTGCAGCGCAGGAAGGGCTGCCAGCCGAGCTCGTGGATTCGCCACCGTGGTCCGAATCACCCGCGGTGCCGCCGTTCCCTCCCAGACTCGCTCCGCGCCCGCCATCCGCTGCACCAGACGTGGCGGCGCCCGCCGCTCCGCGGTCCGAATCACCGTGCGTGCCGCCATTCCCGCTGCCGCCATCACCGCCCCTATCGTTCGCTCCCGCCTGCCCGGCATCTAGCGCGAGTGACGGGGGCTGCCCAGACCACCCGCCAGGGTTGCCACCATCGCCATCGCCCGAGCCACCGAAACCGACGCCGCCGATGAAGCCATCGGCATTTCCCCCCGTCGTCGGAATTTCGTAGACCGCACAGCCGCCAGCCAGCGCGGCACCAACTAGGGCCACCCGAACCGGACCGAGCGTGCGCGAATCTCGCTTTGGCACGCCCGCATAGACGCGTGCCGCTCCAAATGGGTGTCAGGATTCGATGCTGGCGTGGTCCGCGACCTGAATGAGGTTGGTCGAAGTTCGCGCTACTCGGCGGCTTTGCTGTGGGAGCCCCGGATCCACTTCTTCGCTAGCGAACGAGCTGCGGGACGTCTTTGCCGACCGTCGTACGCTTCGAACGCCGGACCAGCGGATCACGGCGCCAAGCGAGCCAGGCGAAGTAGATGAGGACGGCTGCCCAGCACCAGCCGAACGCGGTCTCCAAGTTGGCCCCGTGTCGGTAGCGCTCCGGTGTGTTCGCTGCGCTGAGCGCAACCGACGCGCCACAGGCCGCTATCCCGAGCGCGACCGCTCGCGTACGAAACGTGCGCGGATTCGTGGAGCTACGCTGGTGGTCGGCCACGACGCGAGCGTAGCAGCCTCCCCGGACGCCCAGACGGCTGCGCCACGTGCGCCGCCCAAGAAAAAACCGGCTAGCCCTTTCGGTCTAACCGGTTGATTCTGTTTCGAATTTCCGGAGCGGGAGAAGAGATTCGAACTCTCGACGTCCACCTTGGCAAGGTGGCACTCTACCGCTGAGTTACTCCCGCGGAAGGGCGCTCCTTCTACGAGTCGGACGGGGATCTGTCAAGCGTGGGAACGGTTTTCCGATAATTTCGGACGGCCTGTCGGGCCGTGGGGCCGGCCAGGGTCCGAACCTCCTCGGCGAGCCCGCCGGAGTCCATCGCGGCGCCGCCCTGCACGGAGCTGCTGGTACGTCTCGACCCGGGCCACGCCTCGAGCCGCGCGCCTCCTCCGTTCGCTGGCGTTAGTCGGCGCCGTCGAAGAAGTCGACGACGCCCGTGACCAGGTCGTAATCGCAGCCGACGACGACGAGGCCGCGCTTGAGGCTCAGCTCTTCGAGCAGGCGCGAGCCGTGGCGCAGCTGGCTGGCGGAGGCGGAGACGTTGGCGCGCATGGCGGCGCGCATCAGCGCCGGGCGGTCTTTGATGAGCTCGGTGTTCATCAGCGGGCTGACCGCGGGTGCGATGCG
>JBEQSW010000080.1:0-10495 GCA_040348565.1 Myxococcales bacterium
AGCGCAAGGCCGAGACCGACGTGAGGTTTCGCCGCTCCACGAAGGCGTTCGAAGAGATCATCGCTGGCGGCGGCATGCGTCTGCTGTCGGTAGCGTCCGACATCATTGCGCTGGAGGGTGGGCTCCCTCTGCTTCGCGACGGCCAAGTCATCGGCTCAATCGGCGTTTCGGGGCTCAGCTCCCCTGAAGACGCGCAGGTTGCCCAAGCCGGGGCCAACGCGCTCTAGCCGGGCGAAGGGGCGCTGCGGTCTTCGGATGGGCGCGCGGCGCTATTCGGTCGACAGCAAGGGCCGATCGAACGGCGCCGTTTGAGCCTGGACGCGCGGGTCGTCCAGCCCGTGCTCCAGAAAATCCAAGAGATCGCTCTTTTCGTCGGGGGTCAGGCCGAGCGGAACGATGATCGGGTCGATGGGCGTCGTCGTCACGACGTCGTCGTCGACCAAGCCGCCTTGGTCGTAGCTGTCGATGATGCGGGCGAGCGACGCTCCGCGGCCGGCGCCGTTGTGGAGCAAGCCGGTCGCCGAGCGCAGACCGACGTTGCGCAGCGTGGGCGTGCGCATGGCACCCGGCACGCCGAACTCCGGATTGATGATCTTCCGTCCCATGTCCCAACTCGGTTCGTGAAAACCGATGAAATGAAAATCATTGTCGGTGAAGCCGGGCGCGCGGTGGCACTGTTCGCAACGCGCCTTGGTCATGAAGACCCGAAAGCCGCGCAGCTGACTGGGGGTGAGCGCGCCGTCTTCACCGGCGTTCCAGCGATCCCACGGGGTTTGGTCGGAGCGCAGGCGCCGTTCGTGGGTCGCGATGGCGAAGGCGATGCGCCGCGTGTTGATCTCGTCAGCGGGCCCCGACGTTTGGGCGGTGCCGAACGCCGCTGCAAACAGCTTGGGGTACGAAGCGTCGTGCGCGGCGATGAAATCGGCGAGCGCGCTCGGCACTTGTTTGGCGAGCCCGAGCGGTGACCGGCTCGCCAGCTTTTGGTGAAGCTTGGGCCAAGTGGCGTCTTCGCACGCCATTTCCACCGGCGAGAGCGGCGGCCCGACGGCTTGGTTTTCCAGCGCGCCCCCGCTGTGAATCGGAAAGGTTCCGGGCTGATCCGGATCTTCGAAGGCGCTGAAGCTGGGACAACCGTCGTGCGCGCATTGGGCTCGGCCGTCCCAAAACAGGCGACCCGACAACATGGCGTCCAGGTACGTGGGCGCTTTGCGGGCCGTGACCTGCACGCTTTGGCCGGTGTGCTGGCCCAGCGCGTTGCAGCGCACGACCCCGAGCGAGCCGTGAACGTCGTCGTCCGTGCCGAGCAGGCCATCCGCGCCGGACTGCGCTGCGGCGGGCAGGGTGGCGCGCGGATCGCTACCGCCGGCGTTCGGGCGGTGGCAGGTGCCGCACGCCACGGTGTCGTCTCCGCTCAGCTGCTCATCCCAAAACAAGATCTTGCCCAGCAGCGCTTTGGCGTCCGAGTCCGGGTTTTCGGCGGGGTAGGGGCTAGCCGGGTAGACGGGATGGTGCAGGTCGAGCGCGGGCGCTCCCGCTTCCCCCGCGCTGCCGGAGCCGGCGCCAGCTCCGCCCAGCTCTCCGGCACGGCCGCCTTCACCAGCGCTGTGGTTGCCCGCGCCGCCACCCCCCGTGATGGGGCTACCGCCTTGGCTGCTGACCGCGCCGCCATCGGCGCTCAGCGGCTCACCCGCTTGCCCGCCGCGGGACGACGTGCCGGCCTGCGCTCCGCCGACGGCGGGCGCGCTCGCGTCGTCGTCGTGCTGGTCGTCGTGACAGGCGACGAACACGAACGCCAAAGCCAGCGCAGCCAGCCACGGCCAAGCGACGCGTCTCGTCATTGCTTGTTGATCACGCCGCAGCCGATGCGTGCGCCGGAGCTCATGGCGTCGCTCGTTTCGTGCACCATGAACGCGTATTTGGTCACGTCGGTGGCGCTGCCGTCGCCGACTGTCCACGTGCTCACCGGTTTCGAAACCTCATAGGTCACCATGCCGCTGGCGCAGCTGTAGTCCCCGAGCTTTTCGCCGTTGGGAACCCAGTGCCCGCCTGCCGCGGCGCCGTTGTCGCTGCAGTCTTTGACCAGGTGCAGGTGCGACGAATGCGGGCCGTCGGGGCAAGCTGTCAAATTCAGCACCAGCTTGGTCATGGTGGCGCCTTGAGTGAAGGTGGCGCTGCCCGTCACCACGATTCCGTTGATGCCGGTGATCGTAGCGACCGCGGTGGGCGTGGCCGCCCCGCCGCCGGTGCCGCCACCACCGCCGGCAGAACCGCCGGCCCCGCTGGCGGCGCCGCCCGACCCGCCGTTGTTATTCGCGCCGCCCGACCCGCCGGCCCCGCCACCTCCGGAAGCGCTTCCGGCGGCGCTGGTGCCCGCGCTGCTGCCGCCGCTGGCCGTGCCGGCGCTGGCCGTGCCGCCACTGGTCGCGGTGCCCGCGCTAGGGGCGGTGCCGGCTTGCGACGACGACGAGCCACCGGCCGGGTTGCCAGCCGCCGAGCCCCCGGTCGACGTACCGGCGCTGCCGCCATCGCCGGGCGAAGGGTCGCTGCTGCAGGCCATGAGTAAAGAGCCCGAGAAACCGACCAGCAGGAACGAGCGAGCGAGAGCATGGAGCATGGGAGACATCCTATTCATAAGCGTGGCAGGGGGTAGCGCTGAGCTTGCGCCCTAGTGAGTGGTCGCGAGCGCTCGTTTAGGTCGCCAATACCGCCTGGATGGGGGCAGTTTTTTCGGTACGGGGTCGTAAAAATCCACTCCTGGTGACCCTTTGCCGGACCCGCTGTACGGTGTCCAGCGTGGAGCCCAAGCGCCTGGCGGAGCGACAGCTCGAGCTCGATCGCCAGCGGACAGCGCGTTTTCCGGCGTTGTTCGCGCGCAAGCTCGGGCGCATGAAGGCGTCTCCGCTCGGCTTCCTGCGCGGCGCCGCGCCGCTCTTCTACGAGCTGCTCGCGGCGGAGCCGGAGCTGGCCGCCGGTCCCGAGGGCCACGGTTTCATCCAGGGGGACGCCCATCTCGAAAATTTCGGCGCCTTCAGCCCGGCCGTTCAGGAAGCGGGCGCGTGGAAGAAGGGCCACGCCACCTTTCAGCTGAACGACTTCGACGAGGCCACGCGGGGCCAGTGGCGTTGGGACGCGCTGCGCCTCACCACCAGTCTGGTGCTGGCCGGGCGCGAGCTGGGGCAGAGCGGCCCGGTGGTGTTGAGCTTGTGCGAGAAGCTGCTCGAGAGCCATGCGGCCGCGGCCTTCGGCGACGTGCCGCTGCCGGCTTTGCCGCGCCCGGTGCTCGAGCTGATCGAAAAGGTCGACGGGCGCAGCCACAAGAAATTGCTCGATGATCGCACGGAAGACGCGGGCGCCGCGCGTCACTTCGTGCGCGGCGAGCGTTACACCGATGCGCCGGCGGGGGCGGTGCAAGCCGTACCGGCGGCGTTGGCGCTGTTCGCGGCGCGTACCGCCGACAAAGGTGGGCCGAAACCCGAGCAGTTGGACATCCTCGACGTTGCCTTTCGCATTGCCGGCACGGGCAGCCTGGGCGCGTTGCGGCTGGCGGTGTTGGTGCGCGGCAAAGGCGGGGACGAAGGCAGTTGGCTGTTCGATTTGAAGGAGCAAGCTAGCTGCAGCGTCGACGTGCTGGCGCCGCGCCCGCCCAGCCCTTCGCGTGCCGCCGAGGTGGAAGAAGCCTTCCGCGCTTGCGTTTCGTCCCCGCCACGCATGCTGGGCACCAGTCGCCTCGGCGAGCAAGAAGTGCTGGTTCGACGCCTCACGCCGCAAGAAGACAAGCTGAGCTTGAGCCGGCTCAAGCCCGTCGAGCTCGCGTCGGTCGCCTCGTACTTGGGCGCGCTCTTGGGCACCGCGCATCGCCGCGCTCGCTCGGGTGAGTTCGCACCTTGGACGTCGCCTGACCGGGGCGGCATCTTGGAGCGCGCCGTCACGCTCGCCGGCATTCACGAGGCCACCTACTTGCAGCTATGCCTCTTGACCCAGAGCAGCCCGACTACGACGACACCGTGAGCACGCTCTTCGGCTCCGGAGCGGCCTTACGCGCGAGCACGCTGGCCCCGTAGGTGGCGCCGCGGGCGCGCATGATGGCCCCGAGCGGCCGGTGCGCTTCGATGGCGTGCCACGGGTCGAAAGATAGCTCGTTCACCAGCTCCGAAATTTCTCGACCGCGCGCCGATTCGGGATCTTGCCGAGGCAGCGTGAGCGTCGCCAAGTCGATCCACGGCGCTGACCAAACCACCGACGCATCTTCGATGGGAGTCGCCTTTTCGTCGACGAACAACTGGGCCCGCAACGTCCACGACAGCGCTCGACTTTGCAGCCGCGCCACCAAGTCTTCACGTAGAAAATCGTCGCCGCTCGCCGCTTTGGCTGGCGCTTCGCTGGGTACGGGGACGAGCGCCAGCTTCACGGCGCTCTTGCCGAAGGCAATCGGCGCCGCGGTGTGAAAGTCGTGCGTCGCGAAGGACTTGACCTTGGCCGCCGTCACGGAGCCCCAAATGATGCCGAGGGCGCGCCCGAAGCCGAAGCTCGCGATCAACCGCGGCAAGAGCTTGGCCGGCCCGTCTTTGGCGGCCCGCACGAACTGCATGAACTCGTCGGGGGTGCGAAACGGAATGGCCTGCGAATCGATGAACAGGAAATCTTGGGTCAGCTCGCCCTCGAGCCCTTTGATCAGCTTCTGGCCGGGCACGCCGACCAGCTTGAGCGCGAGGCCGCGGACGTCGGGCTGTTTGTCGGGCTGGTGGCGGCTGCTGCCGTTGGAGAAGCGCACGTACACGGGCCAAGACTTGCCGCTCATGGCGAAGACACCGCTACGCGCCGTCTCCGGCGCTTTGACGAGCAGCTCACCGACCGCGCCCAGGTGCTGCTTCAGGTGCAAGGCGCGTCCGGCTTTGCCGGTGCCCTCGGCAGTCCGGGCGCTTTGAATTGCTGCAATTTCTTCGGCGAAGCCGCGGAAACGCGCTGCTTCGTCAGGGGCGATGGTCTCACCGAAAGCCATGGCGTGCCGTACCACGACCTCAGAGGCAGCTGGTAGAACAGCCGTTTAAGGGCGACGAACGCGCACGACATTTCGCTTTCGGCGAAGAAACGCGAGCGTTCCTGCCACGATCGACGACCAACCGGCGGGCCCGCCGCTCGGCGTCCTCGACAACGCGCAGCTGGTCTCGGCCGGTGCTTCGTCTTGACCCGTCGGCTTCCCCTCGGGCTTCGGCTCCGGCGCGGTGACGGCCAGCAGCTCGGCGTTCAACCACTCCGCTCGCGAGGCCACGTCGCTGAAGACGGGCTCGGTGCATCCGGGCTTGCCGCGCGACACCACGCCGATCACGCGGCCGTCGGCGTCGAGAGCAGGTCCGCCGGAGTCGCCGTTGCAGGGACCGCCGTTGCCGACCCATTCGTTGGGCAGAACGTCCCGGTCGCGGCAGGCAGCGCCGCTGCAGCTGACTTGGTAGCCTTCACCGCGCTTGCGCATGCCGGAAGGCTTGTCGGGCAGTGACTCGTCGATGCCGAAGCCGATGGCCGAGTAGCTTTCGTCGACCTGCACGGGCTCGTCCAACCGAGGCACGAGCGGCGTGACGTCCAAAAGCGGCTGTTCGAGGCGAAGCAGCGCGACGTCGGTACCGCACAGCTCGTCGCTCAAGCCGTCGGGCATGCGAATTTCCGACACGGCCAAGTAGTCTCGAGGGTCTTCGGTGATCTCGGGCAGCGGCACCACGAAAATGGCGCCAGCGCTGTCCGGTGGCTGAAATTTAGTGGTGCCGCACAACACTTGCAGCTCTTTGCCGGCGGTGTCGGCCACGCAGTGCCGGGCCGTGAGCACCAGGCGCGGCGCGATCAACGAGCCGGAGCACTGCCCACCCGCGAAGTTGACGACGGCCACCACGGCGCTGGCGTCCGGCGCCGGTTCGCCCCCCAGAATGGACGTGCGCGCGCCGTCCGTACGCTCGGCGCTGCCGCAGGCGGTGGTCACCAGCACCAGTGCCAGAACGAAATACGGCGCCGACGGACGGCTCATGGCAGTGGGGCGACGCGAACCTTGTAGCGGCCCGATACGGTGCCGTGCACCCCGGTGGGCGTACTATAGTAGTCGAGGATGGCGACCTTGTAGAGCGCGCCGTCAGCGGCGGCGGTGATGAACACCACGTCGGGCGCCGCGGACAAGACGTGATTGGCCTCGTCGTACTCGCTCCAACCGCTGAAGGTCGTGATCAGGTTCATCGAGGCGTCGAGCTCCAGCTTGCAGTCCGCGTCGAACCAACTTTCGGTCGGCAACGTCTTTTTGCCGAGGGTGCTGCGGTCGACCTCGTCCCAGGGCAGCGCAATGCGGATGGCGCCGCCCTGACCAGGACCGCTGTCGCCGCCGTTGGTGCGCACCACCGAGCGTTTGAAGGCCAAATCCCAGGCCGTCGAGCGCAGCGCGTCGAGATCGGTCACCGGGACCGCTTCACCGCTGGCCAGCGCGATGTAAATCCAGGGATGGCTATCTTGACCGTTCAAGCCGCCCACGGAAGCATCGATGTACAAGGTGCGGTCGCTGCTATCTCCACTGAGTGGTGTGACGGCGGCGCTGGACACTTCATCGACCAAGCTGAGTGATTGACGGAGCGCGGCGCTGCACTCGCTCGGCGTCGGAGCGACGCTGGTGGTTCCGGCGCTGGCGCTGGGGCCGCCTGCGCTGCCGCCGCTGGCGGTGCCACCGCCGCGGCTGTCCTCCGCGCCGTCGACCGGCTTGGAGCTACAGCTCGGCAGCCAACACAGCGCGCCGACTTGCAGGACGCATAGCAGCAGCTTCACGCGCATCTCAAAGGCCCTTTCGTCGGCGGGAGCCAACCCGGCATCGACTCAGCAAGATAGCTCCGAACAGCGCGGCCAGGCCGTCAAAACCGCCGTTCGTGGCCGGATTTGCCAGCGAGCAACCCGAAGGAGACGGTCCGTCGTTGTTGCTTCCTCCGCCGCTTCCTCCGCCGTTTCCAGTACCGGGCGTGGGCGCGCTTCCGCGCAGGCTGAAGGGCGCGTCAGTCCCGGAGAGCGTCTGCCCCGCCACCACCACCACGCCTTGCCCGGAAAGTGTGGTGGGCAATGGCTCCGCGGTGGCCAATTGCAGCTTGCCATCCGCGACAGGGATCAACACGCTTTTCGTGCGTCCGGCATCCGCTTCGAGCGTGAGCTCGGTCGGCATCGAGGTGTCGAGCGAATAGTAGAAGGCACATAAGCCGGAGCCGACGTCGCTCGCGAGCACGCCTTCGCTGCCGGTCAGCGACGTGATCGGCACTTGCGGGTAGCGGGCGGCGTTTTCGTAGCCACCACGGTCCGGTGCTCGCTCGCCGGTGGCCGCGTTGTACGCCGCAAATTGCAAGTACTCGTCCGCGAGGCTGGTGCCGTGAGCTTGCAGCACGACGTCCGTGGTGGCCAACACGTCGCTCGGGTCCGGGCCGAAGCCCTCGAACACCTCGCGCACGATCCCGGCGTCGAAGCGTTCGCTCAAGAAAACCGGCCAAATTGCCGTCGCATAGAGGAAATTGGTCACGACGCCGTTGGGCGGCACGTTGAGAGGCCGCCACGGGACGTCGAAGTAGCTGGGTAAGAACCGCTCCAAATCTTGCAGGTCGGGATACACCTGCTTGGCGGCCCACTGTGCGCTGCCCTCGGCCCACCAGCGCTCGACCCCGGCGTCGTAGGCGTCTTGCACCAGGTGGAAGAGCTCGTGCGGGACGACGGTGCGCAGGCCTTCGGCGGCGTCGGCGTAGCCGCCGCGCCGAAAGTCGTTCTCCACCAAGACGAAGCCCGCACAGCGTTGCGGCAGGCCCGGCTGGCAGTGGTCGAGCACGGCTTGGCCGTCGGCAGCGGCGAAGTTGACGAGGTAGACGTCGATGGCGTCACTGTCGCCGTTGGAGGCGCAGGGCGAGTCGGCGTCGCCGAGCGGCGCCGAGTAGCCAAGCTTTTCATACTCGTCGAGCGCGTCGTCGGCGGCTTGCGCGGCCACCACGACCGCGTCGGGCACGCCCGGTTGCAGCGTGGAGGGTGCCGGCGGAGCGTGCGGCCCCGAGAGAGCGAAGTGGATGCGGGTGCGTCCGGACGCAGCGTCGAAAAAGTCGACCTCGGCGCTGCCATAGCTCACGCCGTTGCTGCCTTGGGGGTCGGTCGGGCGCGGGCTTTCACAGGTTTGGCCCAGCGCGTTGGGCGCGAAAACGCCCGCCGCCGTGGCCAGCAGCGCGGGGAGCCAAACCACCGGGTTCGCGGCCCGCATCATTCCCCTTGAGTAGCACGGGCCGCTCCGGACATCCTTGGTTCATGAGAACCGCGGTCCACGGCGGGCTAGCCTGTGCGTTCGCGCTCGTGCTTACCCTTGGCTGCAAGAGCTCGGCCGTCGACGGCTCGGGCGACTCCCCAGGGGCGGCCGGCAGCAGCAGCGAGGGGGCCGGGCTCGCGCTCACGGTCGGACCGGACCTTCGCACCTTCGTCGAGCTGAGCACGCCTTCGTTGGTGGACGTGGAAGGCACCGGGGCAAGCTCCATTGCTTGGGACATTGCGCTCCAAGGGCACGACGTCTTCACCAACGGCGGCATTTCCGGGCCCGGAAGCAGCAGCGCATTCGGCCCGCTTTCGGCGCCCACCTACCTGTCCGACACCGCACCCGACGTGCCGCTGCTGCTGCAAGATCGCACGGGTGGCGCCTTGCTCGATTGGTACGACTACGTTGGCTCTTCCCACCAGTTGTTCAGCCGCTATCACGTCTACGCCCTGCGCGACGGAGACCGCCTGTTCAAGCTGCAGGTGTTGGGTTACTACGGCGAGCAACTGGGGGCGCCGGTGGCCGCGCTCTATCACGTGCGTTACGCCGAGGTGACGGAGAGCGGCTTGGGTGACGTTCACGACGTCGCGAACATCGACGCCACCGCTGGCGGCAGCAAGGACGATCCCAGCCAGCCGTCGGGCTGCTTGGACCTCGACACCGAAGAAGTGAGCGCGCTCACGCCCGCCCAGGCGGCCCAGTCCGACACCTGGCAGCTGTGTTTTCGGCGCGAATCCATCGCCGTGAACGGCGGCTTGTCGGGCCCCCGCGGCATGAAAGCCGTGGATTTGCAGGCTGCCGCCACTGCCGACGAAAGTGAGGCCGAGATCCAGAAACGCACCGCCGTGTCCGAGCAGCCGTTGTTCGACGCGCAAGACTTCGCATCGCTCAGCGACCCCGAGCTGGTCTATCGCGCCGACGGCGTGGTGACGGCCTTCGCCCAACGCTGGCTGGAGCCGGGTACGGAGCCGCTCGCCCTGAGCGACTCGGTTTGGCTCGTGCTCGGCGCCGACGGGAGCTCCAAGTACTTGCTCCGGTTTTCGGATCTGGTGGGCGACCCCGCGCTCGAGCCCGCGACGCTTCGTCTCGAAGCCAAGCCCGTGCGTTGAGTCGAGGGTGAGATGAAGCGAGGGCAGGGCGCGCTCGGGCTCACGATGGCGCTGCTGTGCGCTCGTCCCACGCTCGCTGACGACTGCAAAAAAGACCCCAAGCGACGCGACGCTTGTCAGCCGGTCGAAGTCGTCGTGACCGGCACCCGCACCCCCGAAAGCTCTCAACGCGCCACCGTTCGCACCGATTTCGTCAGCCGCAAAGAAGCCGAACGGCGCGGGGCAACCAACGTCGCCGAGGCGCTGGCGGGCGAAGCCAATTTGCAAGTAAATCCCGAAAACTACAGCTATTTGGGTCGCCCTAGCGGCGCCCAGATGCAAGGGCTGGACGCAGATCGGGTGCTGGTGCTCGAAGACGGCGAGCGCGTCGTCGGAGACCAAGACGGCGTGGTGGATCTGGCGCAACTACCGCTCGCGGACGTGGAGCGCATCGAGTACGTGACGGGACCGACCAGCTCGCTGTACGGCACGAACGCGCTCGGCGGCGTGATCAACGTCGTGAGCGCGCCGCCGCAGACGCCGGGGCCTAGCGCGCGCTACCGCAGCGAAGGTCGCAGCAGCGGCGAAGCGCTCGGCTCGGCGTCGGGCGCCTACCGGCACGACGACGATTGGTTGGTGCTCGACGCTTCGCTGCACCATCGCCCCGGCGTGTTGCGGCAGCCCGATCAACCGGATTTGTTGGCAGCCAAGTGGCTGTCGTCGCTGGTGGGCCTGCGTGTCGGCACGCGACCGACCCGCCACATCGAGCTCAAGCTGCGCGCGCGCTGGGTGCGCGACCGTTCGGACGGTCTGTCATCGGAAAACGTCCCGGGGCTCGGTCAGTACTTGATCGATCTGCCGGACGTGACCCACCGTTTTTTGTTGCGCGCGCAGGAGACGGTCGAGCTTGCGTCCGGCACGCGCGTCGATTTCAGCCTGACGCGCAACTGGTACATCGACGACTCACGGCGCGACCGGCGCCATTCGCCGCTGGACGAGCTTCGCCAGCGCAGGCTCTCCAATCAGGGCTTGGAGGCGATTGTCACGGTGCCCGAGGCGCCCACCCGGACCTGGGTTTTCTGCGTCCGCAGTGACGCCGAGCACTTTTCGCAGCAGC
>JBEQSW010000087.1:0-22812 GCA_040348565.1 Myxococcales bacterium
ACGCGCCTCTTCGCCGCGGTTGGGCGCGAGCAAAAACTCCACGCGCTCCAAGCCATCCGCCGACAAGCGCGCTCCGTCGACCGCCACCTCCGCTTCGTCTCCCCCGAGCGGGCTCAGCTCGACGTGGATGCGCGCGCCGCCCATGCCCAACGAATCGAGCTCGGCGCTGATGGCCGCGGCTAACCGCGTGGCGGCCCGATGACGTTCCGCGCTCAGGCCCCGCGCCGAGGATGCCGCCCCGGAGAACGCCGCAGCGTGCTCTGTCTGCAAGGCCTCTCGCGTCGTGACCTGCTCGCTCAGCTCGTCGACCTCGGCGCGACAAGCGGCTAGATAGTCGCGAACGCTGTCGATGCTACCGCCGTAGCGGCGCTTGAGCTTGGACAGCTGGTACAAGCGTTCTTCGGCCCGGTGCAGCGCTTCCGGCTCCGGACGCAGCGACGTGACCTGCCGACCGAGCTCGCGCGCGGTGTCGTCCAGCTGGCTGCGCAGCGTTTCTAGTTGGCTCGCGACGTCGGCGAGCGAGCTATCCAGGCTGGCCGCCTCCGACATCCAGCGCGAAGCGCCTGCCAGCCCGCTCAAGACAGACTCGTCTTGCTCGAACAGTACGTCTGCTGCCTTACCGGTGAGGCGAAGCAGCGTTTCGACGCTGCGTAGCCGGATGCAGGTCTGCTCGAGCCCCACGTCTTCTCCGGGTAGCGGCTCCGCGCTCTCTATCTCTTCCACCTGCGACCTCAGTAGATCGAGGCGGGCTTCACGCTCGCGAACGCGCTGCTCGAAATCTGCCAGCCGCTGCTCGGCTTGCTTGAGGGCGTGATACGCCCGGCCCACCTGCTGGCGTAGTGGCGCCACCCCGGCAAACGCATCCAAAAAGCCCAAGTGGGTGCTCGGATCCGTGAGGGTATGATGCTCGTGCTGTGACGAAATGTCCGTCAAGCCGCGCGTGAGCCGCGCGAGCACCTGCTGCGTCGCGAGCTGGCCGTTCACGAACGCGCGGCTGCGCCCGCAGCTGGACAACACCCGGCGCACCACCAGCTCGTCCTCCGCGTCGATGTCCAACGCTTGCAGCTGCTGCCGCACCGCCAAGTCCCCGCTCACGTCGAACAACGCCTCTACCTCGGCGGCCTTCGCGCCCGTGCGAACCAGCTCCCCCCGGCTCTTGCCCCCCAGCACGAGCTCGAGAGCGCTGACCAAAATGCTCTTGCCCGCCCCCGTCTCGCCGGTGAGCACGTTCAAGCCGCTACCGAGCTCCAGCTCCAGCTCGTCGATGATGGCAAGGTCGCGAATTCGCAGGCAACTCAGCATGACGGGCCGACTCTAGCCTCAGGACCTAACCTGGGCAAGTGTTCAGCGGACATTCTTTGTCCGCATTCGCTCAGCCCTTGTTATCCCTTGCCGGGCGACCCGCCGAAGGGGCCGTCTTTGGAGCCACTGCTGGCCTGGTCGGCGGGCAGGAGCGAGACCAGGCGGAAGAGATCGGCGCGCCGGTCGAGCCGCGGGGTCACCGTTCCGCTCGAGCGCACCGAGTGCAGTGCGTTCAGATCCACGTCGCAGATCAACACCGTCTCCTCGTTCGAGTCCGCCTCGGCCGCGATGCCGTCACGCGCGAACGCAAAATCCGATGGGGTCAAGACCGCGGCTTGACCGTAGTTGATGTCGAGCTGGCCTACGTCGGGCAGATTGCCGACGTTGCCGGCGAGCGCCACGTACAGCTGATTTTCGATGGCGCGCGCAGGCGCACAATACCGCACCCGCAAGTAGCTCTGGCGCGTGTCGGTGCAGAACGGCACGAACAAGATCTCGGCGCCCAAGTCCGCGAGGTAGCGGGCAGCCTCCGGAAATTCCACGTCGTAGCAAATCAAGACGCCGATGCGCGCCTTCGGAGCGTCGATGGGCTTCAGCGAAAACCCGCCCGAGATGCCCCAAGCGCTTCGCTCGGTCGGCGTGATGTGCAGCTTGGGCTGCGTCACGACATGACCACTCGGCAAGCAGACGAAGGCCACGTTCAGCAGGCGCTCGCCCTCGAGCACGGGCAGACTGCCGGCAACGATGGTCAGCCCGTGCTTCATCGCCAGGTCACGCATCAAGCCTTCGAAGCGGTCGCGGTAGCCGGCCAAGCGCCGCATGCCCTGCTTGGCGGTCAGCGCGTCCTCCGCCGAGAGCAGCTGCGCCGAGACCAGCTCCGGCAAGAGCAGAAAATCCGCCCGATAGTCGGCCGCCACGCCCACGAAATAGGTTACCTGTTGGGCGAACTCCTCGAAACTGCCGATACGTCGCATCTGATATTGCACGCAAGCGATGCGCGCTTTGCGCTCGCCATCCGGCGCGGCGCGGTAGTCGGGGTTCAACCATTCGATCAAGCTTGCGTAGTTCTTGCTGCGCGCGTCGTGAATGTAGTTGGGCATCACGCTGCGCAGCACGAACCCCTCGCGCAGCTGGAAGCTGAGCACCATGTCTTGCAGGTCTCCCGCCACGACGCGCGCGGCGTACTCCTCGGGGGTCATGCTCGCCGCCTGGTCGGCGTAGTTCCACAGCCGGCCGCCCGCCAAGATGCGTCGCTTGTTCAGGCGTTTGCACAGGTTGCGTCGCGCTTCGTACAGAGCCGCGCCCACGCCTTGACCGCGCACGTCTGGGTGCACGTAGACGTCGGCCCCGTACAAAGTGTCGGCCTCGGAGTCGTGATTCGTGAAATAGCCGCTGTCGGTGATGCCCGGCCACGTGTGGGACCGGAGTGGATCGGGACCCAAATTCACGATCAAGCTGGCGACGGCCCCCACGACCACGCCGTCGAGCTCAGCCACCAACTGCCCTTGGGGAAAGACCCGTTGATGGCTGACCAAATGCCTTTCACCCCAGACGACGTCCTCGGACGCGACCACCGGGTACACGAGCTCGTTCAGCTGCACGAGCGCCGGCACGTCGGCGCGCGTTGCCTCACGCACCAAGATGCGGGGGTTTGAAATTGCCACACCGTGACTTTGCAAAGCTCGCGGCCACTTGTCAAAGAAGCGCATCAGCCCGCCATGCCCGCGGCGAGCCACGGGCAGGCGCTCAGCCGGAGCAGCACCGCTGACGGCGAGCCTCGCCGGTACCGGCGCTCTGCCATCACACCCCGAGCGCGGGATCGCTCACGCTGGCTTTACCCGTCTCGACGTGGCCGGCGAGCTGTTCGCGGAAGCCGGGGTCGGACTCGACGGTAACGGTCAGGTCGTACCAACCGAACGACTCTTCGAGCGGCCAGTGCCAGACCAGCACTCCGGCGGGCTCCAATTTTTGGCTGACGGTTCGCCCCGTGTAAGCGTCGTGGACGCGCAGCTCCTCGCGATGTTTGCCGCGGTTCACGATTTCGAGGGTGACGCCACCGTCGTCGTAGGTCGCGGCGGTGAGCAGGTTCGGGCCACGCCGATTGCGCAGACCGCCCTTGAAGGCGCGCAGAAAACCGTTTGGCCCGTACACGGACAAGTCGTAGGTGTCTTGGCCCAGCGCACGGTAGTTCCAGCTGTCGGACAGGTGGTCTCGCGGGCCCACCGTGTATGTCCATGGCCCCAGCTGGTTGTCACCCGAACGCACCTGAAAGACCGCCGCCAGCGTGCCGCGGTTGGCAAACCTGAGCGTGACGACGTCGCGCTGCGCGTCCGTGTCGCCCAAGACGTGCAGCTCGTAGGGCACAGGGCGGGCGGGGCGCACGCCGGGTTCCTGCTTGGGAACGGTCTGAATCGAGGGCAGAGCCGGGACGTAGTCGGGGTGTGTATCGTAGTCGGCAGGAGCGTAGCCGGCGGTGCTGGGCAGCAAGACCTGGGCGCTGTTTGGGGTCTTGAAGTCGAGCGTCGAGGTGAGATCGCCGACCACCGCGCGCCGCCACGGCGTGATGTTCGACTCGATCAGGCCCGGGCGGTGGTCGGCGAAGCGACGCTCGATGAACTTGATGAGCGAGGTGTGATCGAACACCTCCGAGCTGACGTAGCCACCCTTGCTCCAGGGAGAGATGACGAGCATCGGTACGCGAACGCCCAGGCCATAGGGTCCCGCGACGTGGCTGGCGTTGCCGGCAAAGATCTCGTTCACGGTGCTGATGGTCGACAGGCCTTGCGCCCGTGACTGCGGCGGCGTGGGCGGCACCATATGGTCGAAAAAACCGTCATTTTCGTCGAACATGTAGAAGACGACGGTCTTGCTCCACACTTCCGGATTGGCCCACAGCGCCTCCAGCATCTGCGACACGTACCAGGCGCCGTAGTTCGCCGGCCAGTTGCCGTGCTCGGTGTACGACTCGGGCGCGACGATCCACGAAACTTGCGGCAACGTGCCGTTCTTCACGTCGTCGCGAAACTGGTCGAACAGGGTGCCGGTCAAGAGCACGTTGGTGCCAGTTCGAGCCTTCAGCGCGAGCGGGCTACCTTCCGGCGCGTTCTGGTATTGATGGAAGTACAAGAGCGAGTTGTCGCCGTAGTTGCCGATGAAGGGCGGCCCCCAACCCCAGTAGTGCTCAGCGTCGAGCCCCTCCCCCACGTCCTGGTAAATCTTCCACGAAACGCCGTGCGCCTCGAGTCGCTCGGGGTACGTGGTCCAGTCGTAGCCGGCTTCGTCGTTGCCCAGCACCGGTCCGCCGTTTTTGCCGTCGTTGCCGGTCCAGCCGGTCCACATGTGGTAGCGGTTCGGGTCGGTCGCACCAAAGAACGAGCAATGGTATGCGTCGCAAACCGTGAACGCGTCGGCGAGCGCGAAATGAAACGGAATGTCTTCGCGCTTCAAGTACGCCATCGTGGTCGGGCTCTTGTTCGCGACCCAGGCGTCGTATTTGCCCTGATTCCAGGCCGCGTGGGTGTCCTGCCAACCGTGCGGCAAGTCCACCAAATATTCTAGACCGAGGTTCTGCGCGTCCGGATGGAACGGCAAGACGCGCCCCGCGCCGTCGGGTTGATGCCAAACCGGTTCCCCCGACGGCAGCTTGACCGCGCGCTTGTCGCCGAAGCCACGCACGCCGCGCAAGGTGCCAAAGTAGTGATCGAACGAGCGATTCTCCTGCATCAAGATGACGACGTGCTCGACGTCTTTCAGCGTTCCGGTGCGGTGGTGCGCGGGAACGGCGAGCGCGCGTTGAATACTTTCGGGAAAGGCTGCCGCGAGCGCACCCGCGCCTGCAAGCTTCAATAGCTGACGACGATCACTGTTCATGGGAACCTCCGACCAACGCGACGACTCGTGCCGTTGGAACGCGGCCAACCTACAAGCGCCAAACGAAGACCTGCCAACAAGTGAGTCGCAATCTCGAAACGTCAGCTCGCGCTGAGCGCGCGCGTCGAAACGCCACCAGCTATTCACCCAGCCGACGCAGCGACGCCCCGAGCGGGGTTCACCCGGCGGAGTCCGGGGTGCTATCCTGCCCCACCGACCGTCTGCGAAACGGGCGGATTCGACGGTCGAGTGCGCATTTCAGCACTGCTCTGGAACCGAATCGCACGCGACCGCGAGCAATGCTGTACGTTGGCCCATGACCACCGAGATCAATGCGCACAGGTTGGTGCGAGACGTGATCGTGATCGGCGCGTCCGCCGGGGGAATTCGCGCCGTGGTCGAGGTGCTTTCTCGCCTTCCCGCGGACTTACCGGCGTTCATTGGGGTCGTGATACATCGCGGGGCGGTGTCGAGTGAGGACTGGTCGCAGACGATCGGTAGTAGGACGAAGCTTCGTGTGATCGAGCCCTCGGACGGGGACGCACTGGTCCGCGGAGTCGTCTACGTCGCCCCCGCCGATTGTCACATGACCTTCGAAGACGGCCGCATTGCCCTGGATGGCCACGCCAAAGAACATTTCACCCGACCAGCCGTGGACCCCCTGTTCACCTCGGCCGCCAAGGCGTACGGCTCCCGCGTCGTGGGCATCATTCTCACCGGCGGCGGTCACGACGGAATGCTTGGCTTGCTGCACATTACGACCGCGGGGGGCATGTCCCTGGTCCAGAAGCCCTCGGAAGCTCCGCACGCTTCCATGCCCGCATATGCGATCGCGAAAGATCACGTCGCGGCCGCGCTGACGGTCGACGCCATCGGCGACGCTCTGCCCCTGCTTGCTCGGGGTGAGGTCGTGCCCATTCTCGTTGGCGAGCGGGTCGACCCAGAGCTGAGCTAACTCGGCGACCGCCACCGCTCTTGACAGGCGGCCGGGTCGCCACCTACCTTGGTCTGACCAACAGACCATTGGACCGCATGACCGCAAGCAAAACCCCCTTCGCCAAGCTGGCGAGGACCACCGCCTACGAGCAGGTGGCCACGCAGATTCGCACGGCCATTTTGGATCGGTCGCTCTCGGCCGAGGCCCGCTTGCCTCCCGAGCGAGAGCTGGCAGTGCAGTTCGGCGTAAGCCGCACCACGGTTCGCGAGGCGCTGCGGCACTTGCAGGCCCAGGGCCTGTTGTCACCCAAAGGTCGAACCTCGCCCATGTTACCGGCCGATCCGGAGGCGGCGCTGGCGCGTTTCCGTGAAGCGCTGAGCAACGTGGTGCAGCTGCGCAACGTGTCGTTGCACGAGCTACTGGAGCTGCGTTTGGCGTTGGAGACGACGGCGCTCGTGCGCGCGGCTCAGGCGCCGGTCGCTCAGCATTTAGCAAGAGCGCGCGCGGCGCTGGAGCTCATGGACAACCCGCGCTTGGCGCAAGACGCCTTCTACGAGGCCGACGTCGAATTTCACAGCGCGCTCGTGGCCGCCTCCGGCAACGAGGCGCTGCGGCTGGTGATGCTCGCGGTGAAAGACAGCATTCGGCAGCACCTCGACGAGACCATGCGCGGGCGCTCCTTCGCCAAGGTTCGCCCGCTCGTGCAGGACGAGCATCGCAAACTGCTCACCGCGGTGGAGAAGGGCAACCCCAAAGCCGTGACCGCGCTTCTGCAGAAACACCTGGAGTTTTACGGCACATGAGCCCGCTGACGGAGTTAAAAAGTCTGCTGGGCAGCGCGGTACAAACCGACCCCGACGTGCTGGCCGGATACTTGCGGGACCGCGCCAGCTGGGCGCCAGCGGGCACGCCTTTGGCCCTGGTTCGCCCTCAGTCCACGGAGCAAGTCCAGGTGCTGGCGCGTTGGGCAACTCGACACCGCGTGCCGCTGGTGCCGCGCGGAGCTGGCACCGGGGTCGCGGGCGGAGCGAACGCGGTCGACGGCTGCGTGTTGCTGAGCTTCGAGCGCATGAACCAGATCGTGGAGTTGAACGAACCTGCCATGTACGCGGTCGTCCAGCCGGGCGTGTTGAACGTGGAGCTGAAGAACGCGGCCAAGGAGCGTGGACTCTGGTACTCGCCGGATCCTTCCAGCTACGAGATCTCGACCTTGGGCGGCAACGTGGCCACCAACGCGGGCGGGCTGTGCTGCGTCAAATACGGGGTCACGGGCGACTACGTGCTGGGCCTGGAAGCCGTGCTGGCTGACGGCGAGCGCTTTCACACTGGGGGGCGCTGCCGCAAGGACGTCGCGGGCTACGATCTCACGCGCCTGCTCGTCGGTTCCGAGGGCAGCCTGGCGCTGATCACGGAAATTCGGCTGCGTTTGCGCCGTTTGCCGCTGTCGCCCAGTACCTTGGTGGCAGAGTTCGACACGCTGGCGGCGGCCGGCCACGCCACCGCGAGTATCATTCGCTCGCTCGAGCCTTCGCTGCTGGAGCTGATGGATCGCAACGCGCTCCGCGCCGTAGAGAGCCATGCCCGGTTGGGTTTGGCTTACGACGCGGCTGCGATGTTGATTGGCCAATGCGACAGCGGCAACGCCGCGGACCTGGAGTCGATGCAACGCGCCTGCGAAAGCGCGGGCGCCCAGCTCGTCTACGTCACCGACGATCCGGACGAAGGTCAGCTGCTGCTGCGGGCACGCCGGCTGGCTTATCCGGCGCTGGAGCAGCTGGGCAGCGTCGTGATCGACGACCTTTCGGTACCCCTCCCCAACCTGGCAGAGATGCTGCGCCGCATCGAAGCCGTGGCCGCTGAGCACGACGTGCTGGTGGCAACCGTCGCCCACGCCGGCGACGGCAACGTCCACCCGCTGATCGTGTTCGATCCGAAGGACGAGCACAGCCGCAACCGCGCCTACGCGGTGTTCGAGCGGTTGATGTCGGACGCGCTGGAGCTGGGCGGCACCGTCACCGGCGAGCACGGCATTGGCACGCTCAAGGCGAATTTCCTCAAAACTCAGCTAGATTCGACGTCCATTCGACTCCACCACGCCGTCAAGCACGCCTTCGATCCGCTCGGGATCCTGAACCCGGGCAAGTTGCTCCTGGCGCAATAGGTGGGCACCGAGCGGGCGAAGCGAAAGCGAGGCGGAAAAGCGTGATTGGAGCACACCGTTTTGCCGCAACCGCGCGGCGACGGTCGGGGCATCGCGGTGGTGACTGCCAGCGAGGCCACAGCTGATGCCGAGAAGAAAGCGCCAATTGGGCGGTCAATCGTCGATTCGAGCCCGGGGTTGGGAAGCGAGCGTCGTGCGCCCGACCTGGGTACGGGTCTTGCGTTGGGCGCAGCATGAAGAAATTTCTTAGTCTATGGGCGCTTGGTCTCTGCTTTTCCGCCGGCTGCTCCAGTAGCGAAGAACCGGCGCAGACGCGCGAGGAGTTTTGCCGTGACTGGGCAGCCAAGGCCTGCTCGGCCGAGGTGGTTTCGGCGTG
Source organism: Myxococcales bacterium (assembly GCA_040348565.1). Classification (GTDB taxonomy): domain Bacteria; phylum Myxococcota_A; class Polyangia; order Polyangiales; family Polyangiaceae; genus PMG-095. The sequence goes on from JBEQSW010000087.1 coordinate 8,647, forward strand.
CCAAGCCGAGTCGGCCGACGCTTGCCGGCTGACGCAACAGGGCGCCTGTCAAGATGCGCTCCCAGACGGGTTCGTCGACGACAACGCGCAAACGTGCCTGAACGCCGTGGGCAAGGCTTACCAAGACGCCGACCTGAGCGCCACCGAGCTGGCCACCGTGCTGCGCTTCGGCCCGGCTTGTGATCGTCTGGTGCGCGGGCCGCGCGCTAGCGGTGATACCTGCGAAGCTACCTCCGACTGCGATGCCGTGGCGGGCTTCGCGTGTGTCATCAAGGGCTCGGACAGCCAAGGCACCTGTCAAAAGCCGCGGGTCGTTCAACCCGGGCTGGCTTGCGACGCGCTGCCAGAAACGTGCACCGAAGGCTTCTACTGCAACGGAGACAACTGCGTCGCTGGCGAAGATGCCGGCACCCCCTGCTCCACGCAGCAAGAGTGCGGCAGCGAAGGCTACTGCGCCGAGGACGGCGCGTGCGCGGCACGATTTCCGGTGCGCACCGAATGTACCGCCGACTACCAGTGTCTGAGCGGGCTGTGCTTTGCGTTCGACGCAGAACGCATCTGCGTCGACGCGATTCGGCTCAGCCCGAGCGAGCCCTTGTGCGATCAACTGCGTTGAATCGTCACCCGCGCAGGCTGCAATCCGACACTTTGCTGCCGTCTGTCAGGAACCGCTTCTCGGAACGGCTCCTGACAGACGGACTCGAGTGCCGCCGTCGCAACTCAGAGCGTGTACAAGAACGCCCGTAGATCGCGCTTCTCGGCTGCCGTCAGGCGCGTTTGCAGTACCAGATTGAAGAACTCGATCGTATCGTCGATGGTGAGCAGGCGCCCATCGTGGAAATACGGGGGCGACTCTTTCAAGCCGCGCAGAGTAAAGGTCTTGATCGGACCTTCGGCGTCGGAAACGATACCGTTGATGTTCGCGGGCTCGAAGAAGCGCTCGAGCTGCAGATCATGCAAGGTGTTGTCCGTATATTGGGCACCGCTGTGGCATTCGCTGCAGCGCGCCTTGCCGAAGAACAGGGTCTGCCCGCGCAGCTCGCGCGCGCTGGCCTTTTCCGGATCCAGGCGCCCGTCGACCCCGAGCTTGGGCGCGGGCGGAAAATCCAGAATCTTCTGGAATTCCGCCATGTTCTGAACCTGTGAGCCGCGATCGAGCGGGTTGAGGCCCTTCTTGGTGGCCAGCACCGGGTCGCCATCGAAGTAGGCGGCACGCTGCTCGAACTCGGTGAAGTCTTCGACGCTCATCAGCGCCCGCTGCGAGCCGAATATTTGCTGCACGTTCACCCCGCGCAGCGAGACCGTGTCGATACGGTTGCGGTTCTCCTGCGGGCGAATGTCGCCTACCAGATGAGTGGCGCCGTTGGTGTGACCGTTGATGTGACAGTCGAAGCACGCGACGCCCTGACTGGGTCGCTCGGAGCGGCGATCGTCGGTGACGTTGAATTGTTGCTGAGCGAACGGCGTGAGCAACAACCGCAGGCCATCGAGCTGCTTGGGGTTCAGGATGCATTTGAACAACTCGAAGAAGTTGTCGGTCGTCACAAGCTGCCCCTGCGACACGTCTCCCAGGTCGGGGCGCGTGGTCAGGAAGATGGCGGGCGGAAACTCGGGCAGGAACTGCTCGGGCAAATCGAAGTCGAGATCGAAGCGCGCCAAGTTGCGGCCGGTTTGGCGCAGCACCTCGTCGATCGTCGACTGCGGGAACAGCATGCCGCCTTCCGGTTGTTTGGGATGGGGCAGCGCGCGAAATCCCGCTGGAAATAGGCCCTGCTCGCGGATCTCTTCCGGCGTGAGATTTGCCAAGTCATCCCAACTGACGCCGTCGGGGAGCCGGGCGCGCACCCCAGTCTGAACCGGTTTGCCACGCGTCATTTGCTGATTGGCCGGGCGGTCACTCAAGTCATAGCGCAGGTCCAAGAGCGCCAGCTGGCGGCTCATGGCTTCGTCCTTCTCGCCGATCTTGGTCGCCATCAAGGTCGCGAAATCGACGTGCTGATCGCCACCGCCGTTCATGTCTCCGCACATGGCAGGGGGCAACGGAGCATTGGGGGGCGCGTCGCTGGGGCCGGTGTCGATAGGCCCGGATGGCAACGTCGCCATCGTCTCCGCCGGACGAGCTTCGTCGTGCCCGTTGCCGCAGGCCCCAGCAAGGCTCCCTAAAATACACGCCACGCGCGCGAGTCGTTTCGTCATTCGCTTTTCTCCCGTAAGTTGCGAGTGAGCGCGCTCGGCTGCAGCATTCATTCCAGGCAAGTCTCCTCGAGATTTGCGGAATCGATGTCGCGAGCGGCCGCGGCCGAATGCGGCTGTCGCGGCAACGTGGCGCGTGGCGCGCTGGCTCGATGGACGCGGAGGCGCTACCGACGGCTCGCTCGTCCGCGCGCGCGCGTGCTCTCGACGGGCGCTAAGGAACCCAAGACGCGCACTTTCCCGCCACACAGTGGAGGGCATAGCTCATGTCGCGCTTGATCATCTTGCCGTCCTCGGTGGTCAGAGTGTCGATGGCGCACCCGCATGCAGGCGGGTTGTGGCAGGTATCTTTTTCCCAAGCCGCAAAGCCATCGCGCTGCGAGACGTTGAGCCCCACCACCGAAACCCGACAACACCCGACGTAGTGCTCGGCGCCAAAGCAATCGTCATCCACCTGACAAGCGCTCGGAAAGGACATCTCCAGCGTTTGGACCTGATTCGGACACTTGAGAGTGGTCGCGGGGCAAGAGCACATGCACGAGCCACCCTCACAAAGCTCGGTGCAGCCTTCGTCGCAGCTCGTGCTGGCAGCCCCGCCGACCGAGGCCGCGCCCGACTCGCCGGAAGAACCGGCGCTGACGCCTGCTGTCCCAGCCGAGCCGGTTCCCCCGGAGCCCTTCCCACCGCTAGCCGGCCCTCCCGCGTCATTGTTCGCGCCCGCAGCCGCGCTCCCCGCCCGGCTCGTCGCCCCAGCGCTATCTCCCGCCGTGCCCGAGCCGGCCTGGTTGCCGGTGCCGCCCATGCCTTGCTGACCGCCCTCGCTGAAAGCAACGTCGTTGTGCCGGCTGGAGCAAGCTCCAGCCCCCACTGTCACCACGAGCGCAACGGTCAGACCCAGGGTGACGCGAAAGTCGAGGGGTCGATAGCGTGTCATCGGTCGTCCAGTAGGCATTGGTCCAAGAACGGGTCAATGCGCTCAGAATCGCAGCTCGGCGGCCAGGCCCGTGACGAGCGGGGACGATGCGGCCAAGCGATGCCTGACCCCGTCCGCGACCAGGTTGTAGTCGCTGGGTGGCCCGAGCACAGCCGCGTGCAGAGACAGCGCCAACGACAGCGAGCTGCCCTCGATGACGAAGGCGACTCCGCCGTCGAGGCCAGCCCGCACGTCGACGCCCGAGGCTCCGGGCGCCGCCGTGGGGCTATCGGACCGCGGCTGAAAGCGCACGACGTCCAGCATCGGGCCGAGCCACGCCTCTGCCAGCAGCGCAGTCGTGAACGGTCGCCGCAGGACCGGGGCCAGGGCGAGCTCGAAACCGTCGAAGCGCACCGTTACGGCGCCGTACTCTCGAGAGCGTGGGAGAGCGAGCTGGGCCAGCGCGTGGAATGCGAGAGTAGGACCGAATGCGAGATACCCGCCAATCCGGGGGCCGTGGGCGACTCCCTCGTCCCCGCGCGCGCTTGCTGCGTAGCCGACGATGGGGCGAACGCGCCCCATGGGGCGTGATCGCGGCTGAACCGCAGGGGCCACCACCCCACGCGGCGGCGCCAAAACCGGCGCACGAATCGAGGGCTTTGATGCGGCCGTAGGTATAGGCTCGGCCGCGGCGCTCGGCGCGCTGGTGGGGCTCGACTGCTCGCGCAGCCCCTGCTCCACGTCGCGGCGTTCGCTCTGGGCGCGCCCTTCCAAGAGAGCGACCGCCGACAGATGCAACACCTCCGCGAGGCGCTCTGCGCCCATTTCGTCCAAGCCTTGAGGCAAAGGCAGGTCCCGCACCAAGAACGTCGGCCCTCTACCCGCACCGCCCGACGTCGCGAAGTAGATGCGCACGCCAAGACCCGTGCGAGGCGCCACCCACACTTCCAAATTGCCGGCACCTACCGGGGCAAGGATTCTGGCAGGCTCGAGGCGTTCGACCGCGCGCACGCTGACCTCGAACCGGCTGGGCTCGAACCAGCTCGCGATGCGGGCGGAAAGAGTGGGCTCCTGGCCCAGCTCAGCGACGAGCAGCACGCGCACCGGTACCGCCGTCGCTACGTCCCCGAAATCCGCAGCAGCGGCCTGACCCAGCCTGGGCGTTGCGAGCGCCAGCAACAGACTCGCTGCCGCCCAGCTACTTCGACGCTGCCAGGCGCGCGCGCGCGCCCGCGGCGTACGCCGAATCAGGATATTCATCGAGAATTCTCGCATAGCTTGCGCGCGCCGCGTCGCTTTGACCCAGCATGGCCAAGGCCTGTCCCTGACCCCACAACGCTTCTGGCAAAAGTCCACCACCCGCTCCCCGGCCTACGACGCGTCCGAAATGAAGCAACGCCACCTTGGCGCGCCCCTGCCCCATCGCCAACATGCCGAGAGCCATGTCGGCCGATTGGGCTTCCGCGCTGCCCGCGAACTTGCGCTGCAAGTCGCTGTAACGCGTGATGGCCAGCGCGGTTTGTCCTGCGCGTCGGGCGCGGTTGGCCTCGGCGTAGAGCTGTGCCGCCGTTTCGGCGACGCTTTCGCTGAAGGCAGGAGCAGCGGAGGCTCGCGGTGGGAGCGAGCTGGGCGCCGCTGGCCGTAGCCGTCGCTCTGGCGAGCCGGTGGCAAGCTCCGGGGCTACCGCCTCCGAAGGCTCGACGTCGACCGTCGCTCGGGGGACCTTGGTACGCGTCGACGGTGCCGCAACTGGAGCGCCCGCGCTCGAACCTCGAGGAGCGGCCGGCTGCGGCGATTCTTGGACGCGCTTGGCGAGCCACGGCGCGCCAAAGGACGCCGCCGCCACGCACAGCGACGCCGCCGCCGCCAGCCACGCTTGGCGCCAGCGACTGGACCGGGCTCGAGGTGGGGTCAGGGCGCGCCGCAGCACGCGCTCGACCAGCGCCTCGTCTCCCGGCAACACCGTATCTTCGGCGTCGAACTCGGCGCCCGCTCGATGCGCGAGTCGCGCCTCCGCCGAGGCCGCAAGCCCCGCCACCAGCTGGCGTCGCTCTTCGACGCTGAGGTCGCGCTGACGCGCGCGCGCGCTCAAATCCTCGACCGTGCTCGAGCTTGCCAGGTCTCGCTTCATGGCTCGATCTCCAAAGCTTCCAGCAAGACAGGGTTGTTCAGCGCCGCTTTACGCAGAGCTTGTTTGGCCAAACGCAGCCGACTGCGCACGGTTTCGGGGCTGACCGAGGCGACTCCGGCGATCTCACTCACGGTCCAACCGAGCACGACGTGCAGGGTGAGAGCTTCGGCAAGAGGCAACGGCAACTGCGCGACCAAGTCACGCACGACCGGCACGAGCGAAGTCGCCAACGTGTGCTGCTCGGGACAGGGGCCGTCGGTCGCGCACTGCTCGGGGTCCAGCTCGGCCCGGCTACGCGCGCGTTTCTGCGCGGCATCTCGCCTTCGCACGTTCATGGCGGTGAGCGCGGCAACGCGACACGCGAAGTGGCGCACCGTGCCCTCGCCGCGAAACCGCGGCAGCCCCACCAGCACCGCATGCGCCGCCTCGTAGGTAACGTCTTCCACCTCGGGGTGGCCTTGCCCCAGCACCTTGCGTACGACTCGCAGCAACGACGGCACCAAGGTCGCCAGCAGAGTACGAGTCGCAACCCGATCGCCTCGCACGACGTCCTGGGCCAAGCTGGCCAGCTCGTCGTGACGCGCCTCGTCGGCCCCCGATGCCACGCCGCCCGCCAGCGCCAACGGCGCGGACTTGACCAGGTCGAGCAGGCGGCCAGACACTCCACCCCAGTGTTACTCGATTCCCGATCGGGTCACTTCGGAGGCCACCAAAGTGGCTTTGACCATGACGGGCTCATCGCTTTTGCGCGAAGGTTCTACCCCCGATTGAAATTTCTACGGCAGCCCCTGTCCGGCGCTGCTCGAGCTTGTCGTCGCGCCAGAAGCGCCTCTTTGGATTCATGCGGCCTCCGCCGCGCCAACCTTTACGGAGCCCGACCAGCGCGTCGATAGTCGAGCCGAATCTTACTCGAGCGCGGTCGTGTCCGCACCGGTTGGGCAACGGTCACTGGCAGCAGACTAAAGGATCATAACCAACAGGGATGCATCGAGAACGCGCTGCGTCTTCTTTCAGCTCGTGTCAGAATCCCGTCCACGCGGTTCAGCCGCCTGGGTGTCCCAGGTCGCATTGCCGGAACCGCACCGAAAGAACATGACCGCGCTCGCCAACACCTTCCGTCGCTTGAGCCCCGCTCAATTGTCCGCACTGGCGCTGCTCGTCGCCGCCTGTGCCACCGCCCAAGATCCCACCCCCGGTGACGACGGCGGCGACAACACGCCGACGACGCATGCTGGGTCCGGCTCCGGCGGCAGCAGCACGGCTACAGCTGGAACTAGTTCCCTTCCCACCGCGGGTACCTCCGTCGTGCAGCCCACGGGAGGCACGCACAGCAATGGCGGCGCGGTCGGCACCAGCGGCACCAGCACCACGCCCGCTGGCGGCACCGCATCTGCGGGTGGCACGGTCGCGGCCACCGGTGGAACCGCTTCCAGCTCCACTTGTCCGCAGTACGCAGGGACGCTGGCCAAGGACAGCGCCATCTTCACCGCCGGCTTCGGCAAGTCGACGACGGGCACGTGGAGCGGCTACGGCTACACCTACAAGTACGGCACCGCCACCGTGGCGCCCGGCATGGGCACGGCGTGCTTCGCCGCGGCCAAATTCTGCGCGAACGGCACCGTTCCCGCGGACGACAAGTCCGGCGCGGGCCTCGGCTGGAACATCGCGCAGATTATGAATGCGTCGACGATGTCGAAGGTGGCGATTGCGACCCCCGTCACCATCAAGTTCGCAGGCATCACGACCGGCATGCGCGCCCAGTTGTCTGCGTCCGCAACCGTCTCGTACTGCTACACCTTCACCGACGCCGATATCACGGCCGGGACGGCCACCATCCCGCTCGCGAGCTTCAAGACCGAGTGCTGGGGTACGACTGGCACGGCCTATGATGGCGCGGTGCCGATCGAGGCGATTCAAATCGCGGTGCCGGGCTCCACTGCGGGCGCCGCCAAGACGTTCGACATCTGCGTGCTCGACGTCGAGCCAGGCTGAGCGCTGCAAAAGCTTTTCAGGTGGCCCAATGCCAAACCGTCTCTCGCCAACTTGGAGGCCTCTGCTACCCTCGTGGTATATGAAGGCTACGGCTTGGGCGCCTGTCTTGGGCAGCTTGGTGTGCGCGGGCTTGCTCGGCTGTAGCGCCACCTCACCTCGCAACAACACCACGACCGAGCCGAGCGGCACCGGCAGCACCTCGAACGGCAGCGCCGGCATGCCGTCGATTGTCCTGGGGAATGGCAGCGGAGGCTCGGCCAGCCTGGGGCCCATCATGGACACGGCCGGCTCCAGCATGGGCGGAGGCTGCCAGACCGGCGGCGCCGACTTCGTGCCCAAAGTTCCGACCGTCATGTTGCTCGTCGATCGCTCCGGCACCATGTTCGCCAACAACGGCAATCCCTGGGGCACGTTGCGCGACGGCGTGCTCCCCGTCGCCAAAGATCTGAACGACCAAGTGCGGTTCGGATTCATCGCCATCACGGGAGAGCAAGCGGCCGGCATGTGCCCGCTGATCGACGCGGTGCCCCCCGCCGACAAGAACTACGACGCCGTCGCGGCCAAGTACATGTCACTCACCGCGCCCACCAAGGGCGAGTCGCCAGGCATGCTCGGGCTCCAGCGCGCCTACGAGGACCTGTCGAAAGATACGACCCCCGGCGACAAGTACGTGCTGTTCGTCACCGACGGTGAGCAAGACTATTGCGGGGACGGCAACCCGCTCTGCCCCACCGACTCGGTCGTGTACTGGCTGCAAAAGCTGAAGGCGCTGAACATCACGACGATGGTGTTCGGTCTTCCCAGCACCGGTGACCAAACGACGTACGGCTCGATTTTGCAGTCGTTCGCCAACGCCGGAGCAGGCCAACCGGTAGCGCCCGTCGTCTCCGCCAGTCAAACCACGCTCGACATCTACAACCAGTGCTTCTACGGCGGAGATACCAACGCTACCGGTTGGAAGGCCGAGTTCGCGGCCGCAGCCAAGGTGGACGACGCAGCCACCGCCACCATCGACGAGAGCAAGACGCTCGGCAACTACGCAGACGCGGGTGGCACGGCCAAAGTGTTCAAGCCCGACCCCACCGACCAAACGGCGCTGGCCGCCGAATTTCGCAAAGTGCTGGCGGGCGTGAAGAGCTGCACGTTCGATATCGGTGGAGAGATCAAGGTCATCCAAACCTTGCTCGGCGACGCCCACGTATTCATCGAAGGCGCCGAAGTCCCGCTCGACATGAATGGCGCCAACGGCTGGCACATGCCGACGCCGACGCAAATCGAGCTCGTCGGCGACGCTTGCACCAAGTGGCGCATGCCGGAAAACAACAAGATCACCTGGGATTTTCCGTGCAAGATCTTGGAGCCGCGCTGACGAAGAGCGGCAGCGTCCGCGCGCGCGCCTCGTCGTCGACGGCGAGCTCGCGGCCGCGCTGACGCACCGATACCGTCGGAGCGCGACAAGCACACTTTCGTTTCCGCGTTTCCGGGAGCGATCGCCGTTGCCTCGTCAGTGCAAACGGAGAGCGTGACAGCGATCATTCCGACCGGACGACGTCGAAATCAGTTACTGCTGTACGGTTCGGAGCGGTCACGGAGCGACCCTTTGAGCACCTGCAGAGGCATTTTTGACAGTGATCACCCAAGCGGCAGGCAAATGACCGAACAGCCGTTCGCTCGTAACCTGCCGGAACTAAACGATTATTCGCCCCTGGCCCAGCACGAAACTAACTAGCAAAAATCTAGTGTTGTGGTAACCATCACGACCCATTAAAGTGTCACTGCAACCTCTCCGCAGAGACTTGCGAACGACCTAGGAGCGAGCCTTGCCGATCGAAGTACCGAGCGTGCGAATCCTGATCGTGGACGATGACAAAGCGATTTGCGACTACATGCAAACGCTGCTCGAAAAAGACGGCTTCGTCGTCAAAACGCTGAGCGATCCCACGCTCGTCGAAGACGAAGTCCGTACGGGCGACTATCACGTGATGATCCTGGATCTGATGATGCCGAAGCTCGACGGCATCGAGGTGCTGAAGCGCGTCCGCGCCGTCGACAGCGACATCGCGGTCGTTATCTTCACCGCCCATCCGAACCTGGATTCGGCCGTCGCTTCGATGAAGCTCGACGCGGTCGACTACTTGAAGAAGCCCTTCAACGTGGACGAGTTCCGCGACGTGCTCGCCCGCGTGATGAAGAAGAAGGGCCTGGCCCGGACGCCGGAGGAGCAGCTCCACAAGATCATCGGCGACACCATCCGCACGATGCGCAAAGAGAAAGAGCTCACGCTCAAGCAGATGAGCCGGCGCACCGGCCTCAGCATCTCGCTGCTCTCCCAAATCGAGCGCGCCGAATCCAGCCCTTCGATCTCGAGCCTCTACAAGATCGCGATCGCCTTGGATTCGAAAATCCAAGATCTGTTCGGCAACAACTAAGGCTGCGGCGGCCCCGGAAGCGGGGAGGCCACCGGCCGGCAGGCGCTCTGGGGGCTCGCCCCCAGAAAAATCCTGTCCGGCCTTCCCTCCCCGAGTCCCGGCCTTCCGGTTTGCTTCTGTTCGCCTTGACAGGCCCGGGGGCGAGCGACCATATTCCGCGCCCGTTTGCGACCCAGCCGAAGTAGCTCAGTCGGTTAGAGCACGCGCTTCATAAGCGCGGTGTCGGCGGTTCAAGTCCGCCCTTCGGCACCAATAATTCAGCTCGTTGCGCGATCGGCGCCGAGCTGGCGAAACGGAGCGGGTACTCCAGCGGGTACCTCGTGCCGTGTGGCCCAGCTCCTTCTGCTCGGCCTCCCGCCCTAGCCTTCATTAGAGGGCAGACCCGGTCGCCCAGGATGCGGGGGCGCCACGTGTCACTCTGGCGTGAGTTGAAGCGAGTTCCGGGCAACGGCTGGCGGCACCGACGTGTCGTCAAACGGGTGCAGCAGCAGCTCCAACCCGCGGTGCACTACCACAGCATTCGCCTCATCCGACCATCGCATCGCCGATAGCGCCCCATCCTGTGAAGCGACTATCACGAGCGCGGTTCGGTAAACGTTACAGACTTGGGCCGCGGTTTGGTGACGCGCACCCCCGAGCGCTTCAAACTTAACGCGGCTGGCCGTCGGGTCCTCGAAAGGTCCAACCAGCACCACATCAAACTGCCGACGATCCCGTTCGAAACCATAGAAGACGCCGAAGCCCCAGATTGTGAGATCGTCCTCGATCACCGTCATGCCGTCCGTTGCGGTGAGGCGCGCAACATTTCTGGCAGCTTGATCAATCCAGCGATTTGGCTGGATCAGCTCCTCCAAAGTCTTGATTCGCCACGGATCAACGCCTTCGCCTGCAAGCATTTCTTTCACTCGCGGAATCAAGGGTTCGACATCAGCCACGGTATACATAGCCTGGTTGGCGTGCGTCTCCGAAGCATTGGCCATGAACTGCGACTTCGCCGTGTGGTGGGGTCCGCCACTCTCAACGTCTTTTTGCTGGGCGTCACCGGGGAGAACAACGAGTGCGCCGCCATGCCCCAGGGCAAGCATCGCGCGTGCTGTGGTTCTTAGGAAGCGGTCCACACGCGGCTGCATCTCGGCGCGGACAGCTTCGGGTTGGGTGCGTGCGAAAGGGATCGACAACGCACGGAGCGCGTCATCTACTTCGGGAGATACCACCTCGTACAGCTTCTTGCTCCCTTTTCGATAGAGCAACACCACAGTATCGCCGTATCGCACTACCAGAACCCCCGGACCCATGACCGTTACTGAAAAACCGTCAGGTGGACCAAAACCCATGCTCGCTATGACTAGCGCGCCGTCACTCTCGCTGCGTTTAAGCCCAACGTTGGTGGCCGAAGGATTCAACGCTGAGGCAAGTCGGTTGAGGATCGATGGTTCGAAGCGCGGACGCTCACCAAATTCCCAGTGAGTACCGAATAGAGGATAAAAGGCGATGGTGAAGGTGCATCGGCGCCCCTCGTCCCGTTCAAGGCTTGCCGCGTGTGCGACCGCCAGGATTTGTTCAGTCTCCACGCGCGTCGGTGCTGGACGAGGCTGCGCCTGACGACGTTGGAGGAATGTAAGCACCTGCTCGATGTGGTCTAGGATTTCATCGGCGTTCGTGTACACGAAGGTGCTCATGCCAAGAAGAATGCCACACCCTGCGAAAGCCCGGGGTTTGTGATGTGCCGACTAGCCTGGCACTTTTTCCAGGACCAACTTCCCTCCTGCACAGCTGGGTCCGCCGTCACGCGGTGACAGTTGAGACATAACCTCGCGCACAGCCCGCCAGCGCGAGAGCCCTCGGATAGCGGTTGACGCCGCGCCGCCGCGGCGGCTCCCTCGACGGGTGCCGCGCGCGTTCCCTGCCCAGACCGTCCGCGACCTGATCGGGATCGCTCGGTTGCTCTACCGGACGTGGCACGGCGCCAACCGTGGTGACTCACGGTTGCGGGAACTCGTGGCCATCGGCAAAGACCTGCAAGCACCGCTCACGTTGGCCGGCTCGAGCAAGCCGAACTCGCGCGGGCACCGCCAGGCCTGGGAGCTCGCGGAGGTCGCCACGCGCCGCCTGGGCGGCATCCTGGACGCCTACGTGGCGGTCAGGCCGTTGGTGGTCTCGGCCTTCGCCCCGGTGGACGAAAGCGCCGAGCCAAGCGAACGCGAGGCGAAGCGGATGGCAAGTCAGCGGCGGTAGAGGCGATGACGACTACGATCCCAGACGATGTCCGCGAACGCGTAAGTGCGCGCCTGCGCATGGCGAAGGCACTGATCGACTTCAACGAAACGCTCGCCGGCCCTAAGAATATACAAGACCGAGAGTACCCGGGCGGCGTGAAGGGTTGGACGCACATCATCAACGAGCACGACGCGCTCGTAAGTTACTTACTGCTGACATGCTTCGACCTGCTGGGCCAGCCTGACGAGTGGGTCACGTTCGAGGCGTGGCTCGCGAGCCGGCGCCACCAGCTAGAACGCGAAGCAGCCGCGGCGTCCGCTCCGACGGGCGCGGCGGCTGCTGACGTCGCGCTACACCTTAGCCGGGAGCACACGAAGCTCTATGGTGCGAAGAGAAGCTTCTACCGGTTCATAAACGAGCGTTTGACAGCCGCGGCCCGTGGTCGCCTCTTGTTGAGCATTTCGGTGCGTGACGCCGGCACCGAGCGCGTCGGACCAAACGTCGAACGGGACAAGCTCAATTTCCTCTACGATACGCGGAATGCTTTCACCCACCGTGCTGAAGCCAAAGGTCAGTACGCTCGCGCCATTGGGACTTATGTTGCCCAGGTCCAGGGTTCCCAGATTTCGATGGTGTTCTACCCAGTACGTCGAGAAGGTGACGTGGAATACTTTGTCCAGGGGTGGCCATTCACACTCTACGAGCTTGTGGCCGAGCACATCGGTGAGACGGTGCCCGCTTTTCACATTCCCGTGAGCGTTGGCGTCACTCTTAGCGGCGGAAGGGTTGTTTGGACCGATGGCTACACCTACACCGAGGTGCACCAACACACGCAAGCGATCGCAGCGGCGGCCGAGGCCTGGGGCCTGGCGAACCCAGAGGTAAAGAAGGCCGAAAGCGCCACCTGAGCGCGCTGTTGCGAGCTTGCGCCCCTTTGCGGCCTCACCCAAGCATCCGACAGACGACTGGCGGGTGCATGGGATTTTGCAGTTTTTCCGGGGGCGCATGGGCATACTGCGCGCGCATGACAGCAATCGGTGCGGTTCAGACCGCGGCGGAGAGAATTGCGATCGTTGTTGGCGACCTCGCGCTCGAGGGGGTTGAGCCCGCGGTTGAGGTATTCGTTCCAACCCGTGGATCGACGCGCGAGGTTTTCCCGGTCGGCGCTGGCTTCACCGTCGTCGGCTTGGTGCAGAAGGTTGTAATCTGCCACGATCGCCTTGTTGTTGCTTGGACGGGTTCTCGTATAGCCGCGCAATCGCTCCTCCGCGAACTGACGGCGATATCTAGCCCCGACGACGAGTCCTTGGCTGCGGCGGTCGAGGGTCAGGAGGATTCGGAGGCGACGCGGCAATTAGAGATGCTCGGCTTTTTGGCGGAGCCGCATGATGCAAGCACCATGCGAGTGCGCCGCTTTCGCGTGGTCGGCCGTAACTTAAGCATGTCCGCGGGGACGACTCGATTCCTGGGCTCGGGGGCGCCACTTCTGTCCGAAGCCTTGGAGCGGGCATTCCGATCTTGCGTCCAGCTCAAGGGGAACTCCGACGCTGGCGCTCTTATCATGAGTTCGATTTTTGCCGCGATCGGCCGCCTCATGAGCCTCGAACTCACCACTTCGGTTTCTCGCGGCGAGGCCGTGGCCCTTCACCCGTTGATCCACTTCTTTGGCGGCGGCTACGAAATCGCGGTCTTGGACGGACGCCGATTTGTGAAGCTGGACAGTGCGGTGCATATCTTTTGGCGGACGCGGACGGTAGACGGCGAGCTACGACTTGAGCCCTGGCGTATTCTTCGCCCAAGGTACAGCGGCGCTACGCTGATCGTCCACGCTGTCAACGTACAGGGGCCCATCGAGGCGAACGCGGAACGTGTCAACGAGTTTGAGACAGCCTGTTCGTGAATTCTATGTAAGGTTCTCGGAATCGAGCTCGGCCGCGGGTTGATGAGCGGGAGCGGCGCTCGGGCTCGGTGGAGGTGTCGGATTCGGCGTGAGGGTGATGGGATCAGGGCAGCTCATCAGCCCGTGGCGAGCACCGTGCCGCCCATCAACGTTGACGTTGGCAGGAGGGTCTTGCGGCGCGGCGTGGGAGTCGTTTTCGGGTAGAGCCGTGGCGTTCGACACCTGGAGGGGGTTGATGCTGACTTTCGTCGGCGGCAGCGCGACGCGTGGAGCGCCGTTCGGGAAGCGCTCGGGGTGAGCGGCGAAGGCTGCGTCGAGCGCTGCCTGGCGGCGCGCGGCGACCTCGGCGACGCGGCCGTGGAACACGTCAGCGGGGGTGAAGAGGGCGAGG
>JBEQSW010000154.1:0-11730 GCA_040348565.1 Myxococcales bacterium
GCTGACGGCGCTGGCGCAAAGCCTGATCTCGCACGAGCAGTGGGAAGCCGCGGAGCGCGCCACGTCCGAGCTATTGCAGCTGGCGCGCGAGCTGCGCGCTTCGGCGCGCGCGCTGTGGGGCGTGGCCGAGCTTCAGCGTCGAAATAAGCAGCCTTCGGCCGCCTTACTGGAGCAAGCCCGGTCGAGCGCCGAGGCGGCGGCCGTGCGCTTCGAAGAGCTGACCGAGCCAGAAGAGCGCTCGGCGCTACTCTCGGCCTGCGTGAGCCTGCTACCACTGCCGGCGGCGCGGCAACTGCTGGAGTCCTCGCAGGCACACCTGACCGAGGCCCACGCCGCCCGGGCTCGTCTCGAGCTGGCGCGGCGCTTGCTGGACGACGACGCTCCTGCCGCACAAGACGAAGCCCTCGCGATCTTGCAGGCGTTGGTCAGTCACCCCGACGCGACGACGGACGCCTGGCAGCTGTTGGCGCGAGCGTGGGAAGCGCGCGGCGACGAGGCCCAGCTGGGCCAAGCGCTGGCCGCCTGGCTCGAACGCGAGCCCAAGCAGGAACAGGTGCTCGAGCGCGCGCTGCGCTTGGCGTTGTCGCAGGCGGACGCAGAACGAGCCTTGGAGCTCTACGATCGCTTGACTCGCCAAGCTGGCTCCCGCGCCAGCGGCCTTGCCTCGGAGCTGTGCAAGCTGTGCTTGAAGGCGGGCAAGACCGAGCGTGCGGTGCAGCTGTTGCGCGTGGAAGCCGATCGCGAGCGCCAGCCGTTGAAGCGCGCCGCGCTCTTGGTCGAAGCGGCCGAGCTGATGCTCGACGTCGGCGACAGCGTAGCGGCGCGCGCGACCGCCGAAGAAGCGCGGAGCCTGGATTCGGGCTCCGCCGACGCGGTTTGGCTACTGTCGCGGCTGGCGATGGCGGCCGGCCAGCGCGACGAGGCCTTGCAACTGCTGACGACGCACGCCGAAGCCAAAGAGCGTCGGCGCGGCAAGCCGCTGGCGCGCGTGCTGCGCTTGGCGGCTGATCTGCGCCTGGAGCGCGACGAGCTGGGCGAAGCCTTGCCGCTCTTGCTGGAAGCGCATCAGCTCGACAAGAGCGACGTCGACACCGCGCTCTTGCTCGGTTTGCTCGCCATCGATTTGGATCGGCTCGAGACCGCCGCCTCGGCGCTGCGAGTACTGATTGCGCAGCGGGAGCTCGGCACGCGCGAGGGCGCCGCGGCGCGCGCCCCCCACCTGGCCCAGGGCTACTTTCAGCTCGCTCGCATCGAGCAGCACCACGGCAAGAAGACCAACGCCCGGCGCATGGCCCTGCGCGCTCTCGAAGAGAACCCCAACCTCGTCCCCGCTCAGCGTCTGCTGAACGACCTCGGTTTGCACTGAACGGCTTCGGCCGCCTTTCCCGAAAATGGTCCCCTCACCCATGGCTGCATCCCTCTCCCACACCCTCGCCACCTTCGTCATTCCCAGCTCCGAGCGCAACGACCCCGAGCCGGTGCGCAGCAGCCTGGCGCAAGCACGCGCCGATTTCGAACGCGGTGAAGTTCGTGAAGCCTTGAAGCACCTCCGGCGCGCCGCCGAGGGCGCGGACGACGCCGGCAGCGAGCTGCGCGCGGTCGCGCTGGCGCGCGCCGCCGCCGATCTTGCCACCGAGGTGGGCCCGTCGCTCACGCCGCCGCCGGTCAGCGTGGCCGCCCCCGTCGCACCCGAGTCGGCGCTGGCCGCGCCCGCAGCGTCGCTCGCCGGCACCCCCGCCGTCGCGCCGTCGACCGCCCCCACGTCGATGGTGCGCGGCAACGCCGACGCGGCGCTGAAGCAACTGCTCGAGTCGGGGCGAGCCGTCAAAGTCGTCGTCAAGCGCTCGGCGCGCGACGAAGATTTGTACGTGATGCGGCGCGCCGAAGGTCAGGCGCCGTCGCTGGGAACGCGAGAAGCCGTCATCGTGCTGCTCGAGCCCGACGACGGCTTCTTCACGCCGCCCGCAGGCGGTTCCTAGGTTATCGCAACAGAGTCTTCGCCGCTGCGAAGGAAGAACGGAACTCTTCGCGCTCGGCCACGCCGTCATGAGCCGGCTGCGAGATGATGTCAGCGATCGAATCGATGGCGCTCTTGCTGGCGTAGGGGCTGTCTTTCAAGATTTCGGCGAACGATGCCACCGCATACGCCCACTGAAAGTCGGGATCGAGATCGGACCAGCTGTCCGCCACTCCCGTCGCACCGAGCGTCTGATTGACCTCGGAAGCCGCGTCGGTGGCCCCGGCGTCGGGCGCTTTGTAGCGCACCTTCACCAGCGCGTAGTCCTCGGCGCCCACTTCCGTCGGCCCCGAATAGAGCGCGCCGTCTTCGGGCGCGGGTGCGCGGCTGGACGACGGAATGGCGCCCCCAGCCAGCACCAGCTGATACAGGGCGGTCACGCGATGACCAGCACCGACCTCACCTGCATCGACCACGTCGTTGCGAAAATCGCTATCGGCCACCCCGCGGTCTTCGTACCCGAGCAGGCGGTAGGCGTAGACCTTGTCCGGGTTGAACTCGACCTGAATCTTCATGTCCTTGGCGATGTAGTCGAGGCTCGACAGCAAGCGCTCGTGCACGTAGCTGTCGGCGGAGGCTTGGCTGTACACCACGAGTAGGTGCCGTTGCCGGCGTCGCTCACCTTTTCCATCATCGCGTCGTTGGAGTCGGCGCCGTAGCCCAGCGCGGTGAAGGTAACGCCGCTCGCGCGCTCCTGGGTGATCAGGTCGACCAAATCCTCGTCGGCGGTCAGGCCCAGGTTGAAGTCGCCGTCGGTGCACAGCAGCACGTGATTGATGCCGCCCTCGATGAAGCCGTCGCGAGCCTGCTGGTAGGCCAGCTTGATGCCGGAGCTGCCG
Source organism: Myxococcales bacterium (assembly GCA_040348565.1). Lineage (GTDB taxonomy): Bacteria > Myxococcota_A > Polyangia > Polyangiales > Polyangiaceae > PMG-095. The sequence goes on from JBEQSW010000154.1 coordinate 2,857, forward strand.
TTGGTCCCGCCGCTCGTATCGAGACCGGCAATCACGCTTTCGATGGTGTCGGCTTGGGCCACGGCGGTCGGCGGCAGCGCGACCTCCGTCGAGCCGGCGTAGGTCACGATCGAGATTTCGTCGGTCGGGTCGAGCACTTTGAGCGCCGCGGTCAGCGTGTATTGCACCAGCGGAAGCTTGTTCGGCGCCCCCATGCTGCCCGAGGTATCGATCAGGAACACCAAGTTCGCCGGGCGCTTCTCGACCATCGGCAAGCGACCGCGAATCCCCACTCGAAGCAGCAACGTGCTCGGATCGAGCGCGGGCGCGGCCGCGAGCGAGATGCTGAACGGCTGCGCGGCGTCGGCCGGCGGCGGCTCGTAGTCGTAGTGGAAGTAATTCACGAACTCTTCCAGGCGCACCGTCGCGACCGGCGGCAAAGAGCCGCTCGCCACGCTGCGCGTGAAGATGTCGTAGCTGGCCGTGTCGGCGTCGGCGGCGAACGTCGACAGCGGATCGTGCTGGGTGATCACGAACGGGTTGGCCGGCAGCAACTGGCTTGGCACCGCCGGGTCTTCACCGGAGGCGCCGCCCGAGGCGCTGGCTTCCGGCAAAGCCGGCTCGGCAATCGGAGAAGTGCTGCTCTTGCCCCCGCTCGGTCCAATGTTCAGGTTGCCGTCGTTGGGATTGCTCGAGCCGATGGTCGGGTTTCCCTGGCTCGGCCCCGGCGCCGCCGGCGACCCAACCTCCGAGCCGTTCGAAGAATCGTCACTGCCACTGCTGCAACCAAGCATGCCCCCGAGCAGGGCCGGACCCAACATCAGCCAAAACGAATGCTTCATGCGCCTCTCCTCCAAACCCAATCCCAAGACGAGCCGCAGCAAGAGCAAGTCGCGTGCCTTCGCCGCCCCGCCCCGCGCCGCACTCCCTCTCGTCAATGAGCTCGGGCACCTAGCGAAGCGCCCGCTTCGCCGCCCCCCGAGGCTGCCCTGACATCGCCGTCACGGCTCGTTGTGCCGACCTGTGTCAAAGCCCAAGCCGGCGCGGCGCCTAGGTAGCCGCGCCTTCGTCGTCTTCGTCTCCGAACTCGGCGGAGTCGGGCAGCTCGTCGAGGCCGTTGCCGCCACGCACCGGGATGGCGCGGGCGTGGGCCACCTTTTCGAGCGTGGCCGACAGCGACGGGCGATCGGAAACCTCGGGCAAGAACGCGCGCGTGCCGTCCCACAGATCGAGCGCCACGCTGCGGGGCTGGTCCAAAATCACGCGGTCAATCTGCGCCCATTTGAAGCGGCGCAGCCGCGGAATCCCCAGCGAAACGATGTCGCGATACTCGACGCCGTCGCCGCGAATGCGCACGCCACGCATGTTGGCGCGCAGCAACGACGCGACCGCGCCAATCACCAAGCAGCCGGCGAACACCCGTGCGCTCATGATGCCGCGCACGCCGCGCTCGACGACGTTGATGTACAGCCAGCTGCCCGACGGGCTCGCTTCCGCCAGCAACACCGTGACCACCGCACCCGCCGCCAGCACCGCGTACAAGATCGACGGCATGCGGATCGACAGCGGCGGACCGAAACTGGTTTCGGTCGGGCGGTACGTCATGTCGAAGCCCGGGGGACGAGACGCGCGAGCCATCGTTGGTTGAACGTACCGGACGCCCCGAGGCTTGGAAAGTCGTGTAAGAAAGCGACGCGAGCCCCATGCCGACGCTGGTCACCCGTAAGAGAAATTTGAAGCACGACGTGCCAACTCGGCTGATCACTGGCTTGGGCAACGCCATGCTGAGCGCGCTCGCGCTGCCCCAAGCCGAGCTCAGCGTGCTGCTCACCGACGATCCCGGCATCCACCAGCTCAACCTCGACCACCGCCAGAAGGACAAACCCACCGACGTCCTGGCCTTCCCGATGGACGAGAGCGTGCCCGATCCGGCCGGGATCCTCGGCGACGTGGTGATCTCCCTCGACACCGCCGACCGCCAGGCGCGCTCGCGCCGCCGACCTTTGATAGAGGAGGTGCGCTTCCTGCTAGCGCACGGCGTCCTACACCTCGTCGGTTACGACCACGCGGAGCCCGCCGAAAAGCGCGAGATGGTCGCCATGACGCGACAGTTGGTGCGCCAAGCCCCACTGCCAGACGCCCCAAAACGCCGGCCCAAGCCGCGCCGCAAACTCAAAAAGGGCTCGAAATAGTGAGCCTAACCGCGGGGGTTTGCTGGGAAAATTGGCCCCCCGGATATCCACAGGCAACGTCCCCGCATAGAACAAGGCAACCGGTGCCGAGCGGCGACGAAACGGGCCTCCTGGCCGCGACCCCGTCACCCTGCCTGTTCTGACCCGCAGAAAAAAAGCAGTATTTCGCGCCGGGCTTGTTTCTTTCCCCTTGATTGAGCTGTTCCATCCCTGTTATCGCTTCGCCCGTGCCTTGTTTGGCGGCCTACGGGAATCATTCCCGCAGGAATGAGCCCGAGGCCGGCAAAAACGGCAAAAGATTCTAGAAATCTGAGTAGGAGGTCGCATGGCTGGGAAAAGACTGACGAAGGCGCAGGTTGTTGCTGAGATCGCGAACGCTTCGGATCTCGATAAGAAGAGCGTGGGTCGTTGCTTCGAGTCGCTGCAGGAGCTCATCCGCAAGCAGCTCTCGGCGCGTGGCCCGGGCGAGTTCGTGGTTCCGGGGCTCGTCAAGCTCCGCGTGGTGAAGAAGCCGGCGACGAAAGAGCGCCAGGGCATCAACCCGTTCACCAAGGAGCCGATCACCATTCCGGCGAAGCCCGCGAGCAAGAAGGTCCGTGCGACCGCGCTCAAGGCCCTCAAAGATCTGGTTCAGTAAGACTCTGCGTCTTCGCGCCTGCGTCCCCGGTTCTTCGTTGGACCGGGGACGTTCGCGTTTTGTGGGCCGCGCTCAGCGGACGCTCACCAGTAGAACGTAGCGCCCAGCCGCAGTAGCCCGCCGCCGGAAGTGTTCGTCGTTTGGTGCGTCACGGGATCGACGAACTCGGGGTTGTCGGCGGCGTGGCGATCGGTTCGCCAGCGCAAAAAGCCTATCAAATCGGCGCCGAGGGCGAAATGACGGGTGACGCGCCCTTCCACGCCGATGCCGACGTGCCCGCCCGCATAGGAGTAGGTTTCGTCGCGCAGCACGGGCTGACCATCGGCCGCAATGCCGCTGTCGAGGAAGGCGGTGCCGCCACCGAAGCCGGCGATGCCGTACAGCTGCACGGCGCTGCGCGGGTTGGCGTAGAAGAGACCGCTCACCATCAACGCCTGCTCGAAGCGCTGAAAGCCGTTGTAGTCGGTGCCCCACAGCAGCTCGACCGCGCCTTCGATCGCGATATAGGGGATCGGACGAAAGCGCAGCGCGCCGCCCAAGCCGTTCATGTCGGCGTCGGGCGACATGTTGGCGTCATTGCCCATGAGACCGACGTTGGCGTGCAGGTTCACGCCCCATTCGCGGTGATGACGACGGTGACGCGGCCGCGCCGGCTGCACGCGCTCGACGTCGATGCGCATTTCGCGGTCGTCGTACGTGCCGGGTGGCGGCGGCGGCTCGAAGGCGGGCGGCGGCTGGCGACGAGCATCGGGTGCGCGCTCGCCGGCGGGCCCCGGCTCGGGGTTGGCAGGCGCGGGCTCGGGGGCGGGCTCGCAGAACCAGTCACCGTCCGGACAGTCGCCGGCGGCCCGGGCGGAGGGTGCCAGGGTGCCGAGGGCGGATAGAGCAGCTGCAAACACAGCGAGGCGGCGCATGGCTCTGGGACCGAGCCTAGCAGCTCCCCGCCCCCGCGCCCAAAGTGCTAGGACCGCGCCCGTGGCGAGCGTCGTGTTGAAGCCAGGGCATGTCCAACCGGTCTGGGCCGGCCACCCGTGGGTGTTTGCCCAGGCCGTGGAGCGCATCGAAGGCGGCGCCCAGGGCGGCGACGAGGTCGAGGTCAAGGACGCCCGGGGCAACTTCCTCGGCCGCGGGCTGTACTCTCCCGGCTCGGCGATTCCGGTCCGGATTTTGACCCGGGAGCGCGACCGGCACGTGGACGCCAAGTTGCTGGGCGCCCGGTTGGAAGCGGCGATCCAGCGGCGCCGGGCCATGGGCCTTCCGTCAGCCGAGACCACGGCCGTGCGGCTGGTCCACGCCGAGGGCGACGAGCTGCCGGGCCTGGTCGTCGACCAGCTGGGCGACGTGCTGTCGGTGCAATTCGGCACGCTGGGCATGAAGCGGCGCGAGACCGTGATCTTGGACGCGCTCGAGCGGCTGCTGGCGCCGCGGGCGATCGTCGACCGGACGTCGGAGCGGGCGGCCAAGGCCGAGGGCTTCACCGCTGGCCAGGGCGTGGTGCGGGGCGACAGCGGGCTCAGCCACTTCGAGGTGGCGGAGCACGGCCTACGTTTTCGCGTCCCGCTCGAGCTCGGGCAAAAGACCGGCTTTTACGTCGACCAGCGCGACTTGCGGGCGCGCGCGGCGGAGCTGTCGAAGGGCCGGCGGGTGCTCGACACCTACGCGTTCGTGGGCACGTTCGCGCTCGGCGCCGCGCGCGCCGGCGCCAGCGAGGTGCTGGCGGTGGACCAAAGCGCGCTGGCGCTCACGGTCGCGGCCGAAGCGGCGCTGTTGAATGGCCTCGAAGGCAAGGTGCGCTTCGAATGCGAGGACTCGGTGGTCGCGCTCGACCGCGCCGGCAAGCACGGCGGCTACGATCTCGTGATCTGCGATCCGCCCAAGCTCGCCCCCACCCGCGCCGCCCGCGCCCGCGCGCTCGGGATGATGCGCAAGCTCGCCGGCCAAGCCGCGCGAGCCACCAAGCCGGGCGGCCTGCCCGTGCTGTCCAGCTGCTCGGCCGCGATTGGTCTGCCGGAGCTGACGCGCGCGTTGTCGCTCGGCTCCACCGACGTGGGGCTGCGCGCCATCGTGCTCGAGCGCTTCTTCCAAGGCGCCGACCACCCCGTGCCCGCCGCCTTCCCGGAAGGCCTGTATTTGACCTCGTTGATCGCCGAAATCGGCAAGGGCTGAACGCGCTTTGAAGCCCATTTCCGCGCTGCCGCCCGAAGAAGCCGCCCGCCTGCGCGGCGTCGCCTTCGACCTCGACGACACCTTGCTCGATCACGGCCGCCTGCTCGAGGCCACCTACTCGGCGCTGTTCCGTTTGCGCGAGGCCGGGCTATCACTCTACGGGGTGACGGGGCGCCCCGCCGGCTGGGCCGACGTCTTGGCGCGCGTGCTGCCGGTCGAGGCCATCGTGGCCGAAAACGGCGCACTGGTGTGCGCCCGGGAAGGCCAGCGCGTCGTCATGCGCGACTCGGTCGACACGGCCACGCGCCGTGAGCGCGAGCACAAGCTGCAGCAGCTGTTGGCGCGCTTCGCCGAGCGCTTTCCCGATTTCGAGCCGGCCGACGACGTGCGCGCGCGCGTCTCCGACCGCACCTTCGACATCGGTGAATTTCGGCAGGTGGCGCCCGACCGCGTGGCGGAAGCGTCGGCGTTCTTGCGCGCAGAGGGCGCGCGCGTGTTCGTCTCGAGCGTGCACCTGCACGCCACCTTCGACTACGCCGACAAAGCCAGCGGCGCCGTGCGCGTGCTGGCCCAAGACTCGGGCCTCGACGCCACCGCCGTGCGCCACGCCTACGCCTACCTGGGCGACAGCGAGAACGACGCCGCCTGCTTCGCGGCGTTCGCGGTCAGCATTGGCGTCGCCAACCTGCGCGGGCGCGCCACCTTGCGACCGCGCTACATCACCTCGCAGCCGATGGGCAAAGGCGTGGCCGAAGCCGCCCAGGTGATTCTGAGCCTCCGCCAGAAGCTGTGATAAAAGAAGCCCCCCGACGATGTCCCAAGACGATCTCGTAGCGCTCGGTCGCGACCACCTCTACCAAAACTACCGGCAGCCGCCGCTCGTCATCCAACGCGGTGAGGGCTCGCGCTTGTGGGACGTCGCGGGCAAACAGTACTTCGATCTGTTCGCCGGCATCGCCGTCAGCACGCTGGGTCACGCTCACCCGCGCCTGGTCGCCGCCATCACCGAGCAAGCCAAGCAGCTGCTCCACCTGTCCAACTACTTTTACAATCAGCCCAACGTGCAGCTGGCGGCCCGTCTCACCAAGCTCACGGGCATGGATCGCGTGTTCTTCTGCAACTCGGGCACCGAAGCGAACGAAGCGCTGCTCAAGCTGGCGCGTCGCCATTTCTACAACAAGGGCGAGCCCGACCGGCTGCGCATCATCGCCTTCGACAACGGCTTTCATGGCCGCACGCTGGGCGCCCTCGCTGCAACCGGCACGCCCAAATACAAAGAAGGCTTCGGCCCGATGTTGAACGTGACCCACGTGCCTTACGGAGACGTGGCGCGCGTGCGGCAAGAGATGGGCCCCGACGTGGCCGGCATCCTCGTCGAATCGGTGCAGGGCGAAGGCGGCGTGCTGCCCGCGCCGCCCGGCTTTCTACGCGCCCTGCGCGAAATCGTCGACGAAGCCGGCGCGCTGCTCTTGGCCGACGAAATTCAAACCGGCGTCGGGCGGACCGGCACCTTCTTGGGTTTCCAGCAAGACGGCGTGGAAGCGGACGCGCTGACGTTGGCCAAGGGCCTGGCCGGCGGCGTGCCGATCGGCGCCATGCTGTGCAAGGCCGCGCTGGCCGAAGCGCTGCCGCCCGGCAGCCATGGCTCCACGTTCGGGGGCAACCCGCTCGCCTCCGCCGCCGCGCTGGCGGTGCTGGACGTGATCGAAAAAGAAGGCTTGCTGGAGGTCGTCCAGCAGCGCGGTCGCGAGCTGGCCGAGCGCCTGCAAGCGTTGTGCGCCAAGCACCCCAAGCACGTCGCCAGCGCGCGCGGCCGCGGCCTCTTGCAAGCGCTGGTGTTGAAAGACCACGTCGACGCCCGCGTCATGATCGAAAAATTGCGCGACGCCGGCGTGCTCGTCACCGTCGCCGGCAGCCACGCGCTGCGCATCACCCCCCCGCTCACCATCACCTCGGTCGAGCTGGGAGCCGCGCTCGACATCGTCGATCGGGTGCTCGGCTCGTCGTCATGAGCCTCGCGGCGGAGACCCGGCCGTGCTCGACCTGTCGAGCACCGGTCGATCCGCTGCGGGCGCCGCGCGTCGCGCATTTCGACGAGCATTTCTGCTATTTTTGCAGCTCCGCCTGCGAGGAAAAATACCGCAGCGCCGAGCCGGAGCGCTCCCAGGCGCGCCCCAAAGCCGCCGCGTTCTCGGTCGACGCCCCACTGCCGTCGTTCGAAGATCCGCGCTGGGAACAAACCGTCACGGAGTCGGCCGCCGAAGACGAGCTGGCACTGGCCGCCGCAGACGCGACGGCGACGCCGAGCACGCCGGCCACGCCCGCGTTCGCCGAGCTCGACGCCGATGCCCCGGCCGAAGCCGCGCACGTGGACGTGGAAGATCCGGCGTTGTCGGTCGACGCCGGCACGCTGCTGCTGTCGCTGTCGGTGCTCGGGGCGACGCTGTCGCTCGTGTTGCTGCTCACCGGCAGCTCGGAGCTGTCGCTGGCCGCGCGTTTGGTCGTGGCCGCCGTCGCCACCGCCGCGCTGGTCGCCGAGTGCGCGATGGGGCAGCGGAGCATCACCGAGCTGCACCCGCTGGCAACGCTGTGCGGCCCCGTGGTCGCGGTCGCGGCCGCCATCGGCTTGCGGCTGTCGGAGCAACCCGAAGCCGAAAGCGCCATCGGCTTGTCCGGCGTGGTCACGCTGTGCGCATCGCTCAGCCTGCTGTTCGTACGGCGCGCGCGGCGTCCGCTCGAGCTCGAGCGCCAGCAGCTGTTGGCCGATCTCGAGCACGCCGGGCGGCGCATCGTCGCCGGCGGCGAGGTCGCACCCACCAACGCCGCCGATCTGCGACCCGGCGAAGAAATCGTGGTCGAAGCGGGCGACGTGCTGCCCGTCGACGCCACCGTCACGGCCGGCACCGCCCACGTTTTGCCCTGGCTGGGAGCAAAAACGCAGGTCGAGCGGCGCGAGGGTGACAGCCTGGTCGCCGGCGCCACCGTCATCGACGGCACTTTGCGCGCCATCGTCGGCTGGGCCGGGCACGACCGCGCGTGGATTCGATTGACTCACGACCCACGCCGCCGCGCCGACTTGCACGGAAAATCGGCGCGCCTGGGCCGCAACCTGGCCGAAAAGGCCGCGCCGTTCGTGGCCGGCTTCGCGGCATTGCTCGCCTTCGCCGGAGCGGGCAGCAGCCCGTCGGTGCTGCTGCTCGGAATCGCCAGCTTTGCCGCGCTCGCGCAAGCCGGCGTCGCCGAGATCGGCTCGCTGCAGCTGATGCGCGCGGTGTTGGCGGCGCTACGGCGTGGCGTCGCGTTTCGCTCGGCCGAGGCGCTCGACCGCGCCGGTCGCGTGTCGAGCGTAGCCTTCTGCGCCCGCGGCACGTTGCTGCTGGGCGAGCCGGAGGTGACGAGCATCGACGCACTGGCGGGCCACGACGCCGAGGGCGTGCTGTCGTTCGCGGCCGGCGCCGAAGCCAGCACCGAGCATCCGGCCGCCGCCGCCGTGTTGCGCGCCGCGCGCGCTCGCAACATTCGCCCCGACGCGGTGCGCAGCCCCACCCCCCTGCCCGGCCTCGGCATCACCGCCGTCGCCGGCAGCGGCCAGCCTTTGGCCGTAGGTAGCCGCGCGCTCATGCTGCGCGAACGCATCGGCGTGGCCGGAGCCGAAGCGCGCATCAGCGATTTTGAGGCCATGGGCCGCAGCGTGTTGCTGGTCGCGCTCGGCGGCCGTCTGATTGGGGTCATCGGCTTGCAAGACGGCCTGCGCGCCGGCGCGCGCGCCGCCGTCCAGCACGTCATGGACGTCGGGGTCGAGCCGATCTTGCTCTCCGGTGACGCCCGCGACACGTGCGAAGCGCTGGGGCGAGCGCTCGACATCGACCACCTGCGGCCCGAAGTCCCCCCGAGCGAGCG
>JBEQSW010000109.1:0-7016 GCA_040348565.1 Myxococcales bacterium
CCGGCGGCTTGACCCCCGGGTGCCCTCGCACCATGTTGTCAGAAGTTTCCGCGATGTCCCCGTTCGGTTCCCACGAGCGCGATTTTAGGCTCGAGCATCAGGCCCGCGCTCCCATCCCCACTCGTTACGGCACGTTCGATTTGCACGTGTTCGAGTGGGAGGACGCGGAAGCCCATCCGGCGCTGAGCCGTGAGCACTGCGCGCTCGTCATGGGCGACGTGCGTGGACAGCGCGGCATCCCGGTGCGCATCCACTCCGAATGCCTGACGAGCGAAGTGTTCGGCTCGTTGAAGTGCGACTGCCGCGAGCAGCTCGAGCGGGCTCAGGCGGAAATCGCCCGGCGCGGCGTGGGCGTGCTCCTCTACTTGCGCCAAGAAGGGCGCGGCATTGGCCTCGCCAACAAGGTGCGCGCCTACGCGCTGCAAGCCAAAGGCGCCGACACCATCGAGGCGAACGAGCTTTTGCACCTGCCGGTGGACGCGCGCAGTTACGACGTCGCGGCCGCCATGCTGCGCAACCTGGGCGTAGAATCGGTGGACCTGCTGACCAACAACCCGCTCAAGCACGACGCCCTGCTCGAGCTGGGCATCCAGGTCGAGCGCCGCGTGCCGGTCCTGGTCCCGGCCAACCCCTTTTCGGCCTCCTACCTCGAAGTGAAGCGCCGCCGCATGCAGCATGACTTGCCCAGCAGCCCCGGCCCCACCCTGCCCTTGGCCGTCGCCTCGAACGAGAGCTGACGCTAAAGCCCGTGATATTTGACCGGGCGGCCCGAGGTCCGTTAAGCCTCGGGTGATGCGATCGCTAGTGGTGCGCTACCCGCTGTGGCTCGGTCTGTGCCTGAGCCCGGCCTGGGCCGCGGCGCAGGCGAAGCCCGGCAGCTTGCCGGCTGCCCCCGCGGCGGTGCCCGAACCGGCAAAAGCCCCCAAAAAGGCATCTCCTCCGAGCAAGCCGGCGCCGACCAGTAAGCCCGCGCCGTCGGCCGCCCCCGTTGACAAGCCTGCCGCCAAGCCGACCGCTCCGGCCGTGAGCGCCACCAAACCATCAGCCCCAGCGACCGTCTCCGCCAAACCCGCACCCCCAGCCAGCAAGCCGACCGACAAACCGGCCGCGGATAAATCGACCGCCGACAAACCGCTCCCCGACCCCGGCGCGGCCGACAAATCCGCCGCCGACAAATCTGTCGCCGACAAATCTGCCGCCGACAAACCAGCCGCCGATCCGGCGCGAGGCGCCGGTAGTCGGACCGTCGTGCTCAAGCCGCCCAGCGAAGTAAAGCCACCGCCGAGCGCGCCCCCCGAAAAGTCGACCAATGTTCCCACTGTGGCCGGGCACCAAAAAGGTCGACCGCCGGCCAAGCCTGCGCCCACCTTGCCGCCCGGCGCCCCGCGCGGCGTTCCCGACGAGAGCGCGCGGCAACACATCACCGGTGGCGCTCCCACCGACGATCAGCTGAAGCGCGGCAAAGACGATCCGGAGCTGATGCGATTGCGCGATGCCGAACGCGTGCTGTTCCCGCAGCCGCTGAGCGGGGTCCAGCTCGGCTTCGACTTTCCGGCGCCGAGCTCGAGCGGGCCGGAGGTCGACGCTTCGGGTTTACCGTCAGGAGTGACGAGCAGCCCGAACAGCGACGCAGCCAACGGCAGTGACGCGAGCTGGCTGCGGAGTCTGACTCAGCCGGACTTGCCCACGCGCTACGACGAACGCGTCGTGCGCTACCTGCGCTTCTATCGTGACACCCCGAGCGGTCGCTCGATTGCGCGAATTTGGGCCAAAAAGGCGGGACGTTTCGCGCCCGCGATCAAAGCCGAGCTCGGTCGAGCGGGGCTACCAGTCGACCTGGTGTGGCTCAGCTTGATCGAGAGCGGGCACAATCCGACGATTGCGTCGCCGGTGGGGGCGGCGGGGTTGTGGCAGTTCATGCCCGACGCCGCGCGCAGCTACGGGCTCACGGTGGATCGCTGGGTGGACGAGCGGCTCGATCCGGAGCGCTCCACCCAAGCGGCTGTCCGCTACCTGAGCGATTTGTATCGACGCTTCGGTAGCTGGGATTTGTCCATGGCCGCCTACAACATGGGCTACGGCGGCCTGTCGCGCTCGGTTCGGAAGTTCAACACCAACGACTTCTGGGAGCTGTCTCGCTACGAAGCCGGCATTCCTTGGGAGACGACGTTGTACGTGCCCAAGATTTTGGCGACGGCGATTTTGATGAACAACCGTCGCGCGTTTGGGCTCGACACCGTCACGGAGGATCCGGCGGAGCGTTTTGACGTCGTGGTCGTCGGGCCGTCGGTGCCGCTCTCGGACATCGCGCGCGCCGTCGGCTCGACCGCGGATGGTTTGGAGGCCCTCAATCCGCAGTTTTTGGCGGGTCGGACGCCACCGGCGGCGCCGGGCGCGGCGCGTAGCTCGTACCGGGTGCGCGTACCGGCGGGCAGCGGCGGCAAGTGGACGCCCGCGCAAGCGACTGCCGACGATGGCCTCGAGCCGTACGTCGTCAAGGCCGGTGAAACCGTGGAGCGCATCGCGCGCGCCTACGGCACCAGCGAGCGCGACCTGCGCGAGAAGAATCACGTCGCCGCCGACGAGGTGCTGACCGCCGGGACCGTGCTGCTCGTGCCGCGCGTTTCGCGCATCGCTGAGCCCGACCCCACGACGGCGGCGGAGTTGGTGGTGGTGCCGAGCCGGAGCGTCGACTACCCGGAGCGCAAACGGGTGTTTTACCGGGTCGTCTCCGGCGATACGGCGACGGGCGTGGCAGCGGCCTTCCGTGTCACGCCGCAAGAGCTGGCGGAGTGGAACGCGCTCGACGTGCAGGCGCGTCTCGAGCCCGGCATGAGCTTGCAGGTGTTCGTGGCCAAGAACGCCGACTTGTCCAAAGTGCTGCACGTCCCCGAGGCGCACGCCAAAATCCTGATCGCCGGCAGTCCTGAATTTTGCGACTATTTCGAGGGACAAAACGGCAAAAAGCGCCTCATCATCGCCGCCCACGAGGGCGACACGCTGACCAGCATCGGCAAGCGCTATGGCATGACCGTCGGCCAAATGGAGCGCATCAACCGCCGCGGCCGCACGGACGCCGTCGCCGCCGGCGAGCGCATCATCGTTTACACCGAACGCTCCAAGCCCGCCCCCGGCGACGCGCTCATCGAAGCCGCTAACTGACGAGCCACGCGGTACGACCGACGCGCGGCTCGGCGTAGGCGCTGGCGAAGCCCATTTCTCGTCGCGTTTCCGACTTACCAAGGTAAGGAAATTTCCTCAATGATTTCGGGTTCGGCTGTTCAGCGCCCCGGATGCTCCTATCTGTAAGAACCTCGACGGCCTGCATCGCCCGCTTCGAGCTCGCCGCGCGGTGCTTCCAGGGCGTCGGGGTGTCGGGGTGTCGAGGCGGCGGGGTGTCGAGGCGCGGGGTGTCGAGGCGGCGGGTGTCGAGGCGGCGGGGCCTCGCGACCGCGAGCCGATCGAGCTCTCGTGCCTGCTCCTCGCTCAGCGGTTTCGAATACGCGCTTGGTGCCCCGTACACGCCGACCTCCTCCTAGGGCACGGAATCCGACATCGAATACGGGTCGCAGTGCAGCAAGCTGCTGGCACTGCGGCTGATCGGCCATATTGATCGCCGATACGAGCTGGGGATGCGCCGCCAACGGCTCTGAGGGCGGCGGTCGGGTCGAGGTTCGACTGAGTCTTCCTGCTGCAAGCGCGTGGTACTTCTCATCGAGAGCTTGGCCACCACGGGACGAAGACGAAGACGACGGACAACGAAGACGAAGACGAAGACGAAGACGAAGACGAAGGACGACTGATTCTCCCCAGACGCCATAGCGTATCGGGCCGAATACTTACCCTTAGGAGAGTCTCGTTCCTCGCGACGCGAAGGCCGAAATCATTGAGGAAATTTCCTTACATCGGTAAGCCAGATCTTCGCGGAGAAAGACCCACTTTCGCCGACGAGGCTTCCGGCAGGTGTTTGCCGTGTTGGGCGACGACCCGCGCCAATACGCCGTTCTCAGCTTCACCCCTACGCTGCCGCCCGCGCTGGGCCAGAGCTCGAGCAAGAGCCCGTCGCCTTCGAGAAAAAACGGCGTCCTCGGGTCGGCGGGGCTCGAGCGTGGTCACGGCGGGGGTCGCGGGCATGGCTGCCGGTACGTGTCCGGCGGCGCGAGGTTTTTTCTCGGAGCGGCTGCGGGAGCGTGCGAAAAGGGGCCATGACGACCCGTACGCCTGGGCTTTCGGCCATCGTTTTGGCAGCTGGCAAGGGCACGCGCATGAAGAGCCAGCTGCCCAAGGTGCTGCACCCGCTGTGCGGCCGCCCGCTGCTGGAGTACCCGGTCACGGCGGCTTTCGAAGCGGGGGCCGATCAAGTCGTGGTGGTGACGAGCGGGCAGCCGGAGATCACGCAAGCGCTCGTGGCGCGCTACGGCAGTGAGCGCATCACCGTCGTGGTGCAGGACCCGCCGCTCGGCACCGGTCACGCGGTGCGGGTGGGCCTGGACGCCGTCAAGCACGAGTGCTCGTTGATTTTGTATGGCGACACGCCGCTTTTGCGCGCTCAAGATTTGGGCGGCCTGTTGACGGCACTGGACACACCGGGGCAAGAGCTGTCGATACTGACGGCGCTGTTGGAGGTGCCGTTCGGCTACGGGCGCGTGCTGCGCGACAGCGTAGGCGCGGTGCTGGCGGTTCGCGAAGAGCGAGACTTGCAGAGCCACGCCGAGCGCGCCATCCGTGAGGTCAACGCCGGCATGTACGCGGCGGTGACGGAAAAGCTAGAGGCGGCGGTAGCCGAGCTGAAGCCGAACAACGCGCAGGGCGAATATTACCTGACCGACGTGGTGGCCGCGGTGGCCAAGACTTCGCGGGTCGCGGCGGTGCGGGGCGAGGCGGAATCTTTAGTGGGCGTGAACGACCGCGCCGACCTGGGGCGCGCCGAAGACTTGCTGTTCGCGCGGCAACGGGACCTGTTTCGCAAAGCGGGCGTGACCATTCACGGTGACGCGCGCATCGACAGCGGCGTCGAGATCGCCGCCGACGCGGAGATTGGCGCCGGGGTGAGCCTGCGCGGCAAGACCAAGATTGGCGCCGGCACGCGCGTGGACGTGGGCTCGGTGTTGGTCGACGCGGTGGTCGGAGAAAACGCGGAGATCAAGCCTTATTGCATCATCATGCAGAGCAGCGTGGGTGACCGCGCGCAGCTCGGGCCGTTTGCGCACTTGCGACCGGAAAGCGTGATCGAAGCCGAAGCGCACGTGGGCAATTTCGTGGAGACGAAGAAGACGCGCGTGCGGCGCGGCGCCAAGGCCAACCACCTGGCTTACCTGGGTGACGCGGACGTGGGCGAGCGCGCGAACGTGGGCGCGGGGGTGATTGTTTGCAACTATGACGGCTTCTCGAAGCGCCAAACCACCATCGGGGAGGGCGCGTTCATCGGCAGTGACTCGCAGCTGATTGCGCCGGTCGTGATTGGGAAGAATGCCTACGTCGGTACCGGCAGCACCATCACCGAGGACGTGCCCGAAGATGCCCTGGCGCTCGGCCGCGCGCGCCAAATCAACAAGCCGGGCTACGCCGCCAAGCTGCGCGAACGGCTGGCCGCCGCGAAGAAGAAGCAGCCGTAGCGCCCCGCGGCGCCGGAAGCGCTCAACCCTTGGCCAAGCGACGGCGCAGCACCACCCAAGTGGCAACGCCGACGAACAACGCCGTGCCGATGATGGCGAGCGCCCAGCCCGGATGCGCCAGGCCCTCCCCGTGGCGCTTGAGCACGACCTCGAACAGCTGAATGACGAGCGCGCCGATGCCGGCGGTGGCAGCGCTGTACAGCACCGTGCGTCGCAAGCGTTGCTGCGCCTCGATCGCGCGCGGGGTGCTGGGCCACACTTCTTTGCGCAGGTGGCGGATCCAAAGGGTGGCGGGCGTGCCGAGCGCACACAACGCGCCGACCAGGCTGATGATGACCTCTGATTGGGTGAGGTCGGCGCCGCTGCGCGCGAGCCGGATGCTGCTGGCGACGGTGACGAGCGCACACGCCAACAACCACAAGCCGCCCAGGCCGGTGAAGAAGACCAACCCGGGACGCGCCAAGCGAACGGTGCGCGTCGCGTCGTCCATGTTCGCGCTCTGAATGGTGGCGGCCTCTTTGCGCAACACCGTTTTGGCGGTCGCGGCCGCCGAGCGATCCGGCACGGACGAGCCGGGCAACAAGTCGATGTGCAGCGCCTGCTCGTCGAACTGCAGCAAGGCCGCGTCGAGCTCGGCCATCGATTGAAAGCGCTCGGCCGGATTTTTGGCCATGGCCTTCTGGATCACCAGCTCGAGCGGGAGCGGGATGCTGGGGTTGAGCTCGCTCGGGCGTGGGGGCTCTTGCGTCAACACCGCCGTCAACGTGGCCATCGGATCATCCAAGCCTTCGAACGGCTTTTTGCCGGTGACGGCGCGATACAGGATGGCGCCTGCGGCGTAGATGTCGGCGCGGGCGTCGACTTTGTCACCGCGCGCCTGCTCGGGCGCCATGTAGTCGGGCGTGCCCATGACGGTGCCGGTCTTGGTCAGACCATCCTTGTTGTCGCCCACCTTGGAGATGCCGAAATCGAGCACTTTGACGTGGGCCGAGTCGCCCGTCAGAAAGACGTTCTCGGGTTTGACGTCGCGATGCACGATGCCGGCCGCGTGCGCGGCGCCGAGCGCGGCCGCAACCTGCCGCACGACGTGCGCTGCCGCCGCCGTCGTCATGCGCCCCTCGCGATCCAGATGGTTGCCCAGCTCTTCGCCCTGGAGCAGCTCGGCCACGATGTACGGCCGCCCGTCGACGCTGGAGCTGACGTCGAATACTTCGACGACGTTGGGATGCGACAGCACGCTGGAGGCCTCCGCCTCGCGCTGAAAGCGGGTGACGACCTCGGGCTGCCGCGCCAGATCGGGGTGCAGCATCTTCACCGCGAAGCGCTTGGTGGTGAGCCGCTGGTGGCGCGCTTCGTACACGCGCCCCATGCCGCCCTCGCCCACCCTGCGAATCACCTCGT
>JBEQSW010000114.1:0-6434 GCA_040348565.1 Myxococcales bacterium
ATGCCGTCGTTATCCACCGTGAACAGCAGCTCCCGAATGGCTTTGCCGTCCTTCCGAAGCATGCAGTCCCACTTGCCGGGGTTGTCCGACAGCACCGTGTCTTTCGGCTGGGTTTTCGGCATGTCCCACTTCAGCGTGCTGCGTCGTCCCCACAGCGGGCCCAGCAGCAGATTCATTTTTTGCCAGCGATAGGTGACGCGCTCGCCCTTGGTAGGTTGAGTGTCGGCTTCGATGGTTCCGGTATCGCTACCCCCCCCTGGGGATCGACGCTGAAGTCGGGCAGCTTCTTCGTGCCGTTGACGGTGCAACGCAGCGAGGTGTCGCCCAGGTAGTCCCCGTTCGAGAACCAAGCCCAGAGCGCCAAATGCCGATACGTTCCGTCCTCGCGATGCTCATAGGCCATCACCATCCAGCCTGCCGCCAATAGGTCGTCGGGGACGATCTGCCAGGTTTCCCACTGACCCTTCCACTGGTGCACGTTCACCTTGAAGGTGCGCACCAGGTAGTCCTTCTCCGTCTGATCATCCCAATAGACGAGGTTGGCTTCGATATCGCCCTTGGCCTTGAGCGGCGCGCCTTCGTAGTTGCACGAGCTGGTCGCGTACTGCCCATCGAGGTCCAGCTTGCATTTTGCAGTCGCTAGGAGCTTGCCGCGCTGCGTCCACTCGATGCGTAGGCTGTCCGTTTTCGACGTAAGACCGTTGACCTCGATCCAACTACTGAAATCGTAGCCTTGATCGCCACGCGTGTTCAGCCACAGTCGCGCGTTGACTTCGTTGAGCGCTACCGGTGGATGGTGGTCTTTACCGGACGGCATTTTCGCGCCTGGTGGGGCAGCGAGCGCCAAAGTCGGCAGCAGCAGCAACGACATTCCAAAGGCAAACTTCATCTCGAGTCCTCCAAGGTGCGTGAGCAAGGAAGCTGACTGGCACGACACACCGACGGCGCCGCACGGTGGAGAGCTCGCCTACACCAGCGAGCTACGACAGCAAGCGTCATGCCTCGCAAGTTTCCGAGCTTTTGGCGCATTTTCGCAGTCGCAGCGTTGCGCGCGCGCAGAGCTAACGTGCGCGCGCGCAGCGCCAACCTGCCGCCATGCCCCCGCCGGCCATGCGCGTGTGCGCACGCGCGCCACGCCGTTTCGAGCAGACCCTGAAACCCCGTTTCACGTCGCGTTTCGCCACGACGAGGTAACGTCGAGCGAGCTCGCGTCTCCGGTTCGAGCGCGCCAGATTGAATCACGCTGACTGCGTTGGGCATCTTCCGGAGCGCCAGCAACCGCTGACGACCCCGGTCAGTGACGACGTGGTAAATGCCGAAGCTCGGCGATGGTCGCCGCTCAGGAGGATAACGTGATGTTCGTTCGAACAGTCAGTTGCATTGCGGGTATGGCACTCGCAAGTCTGCTTGGTTGTAGCGCTGGCGCGTCCGATGATGATGCGAGCGCGGCGCAGGGCAGCCAAGAAGAGCTCAAAGTCTCTCCGTGTAAAGGGCCGGCTTGCACGCCCAAAGGGCCTGCCTGCGGCGGCATAGCGGGCATCGCTTGCCCAGGCGACGGCAAGTGCGCCGATGACCCCTCGGACTCTTGCGATCCCAAGGCCGGTGGCGCCGACTGCATCGGCATCTGCTCGTGCGTCGACAACGTGCTGTGCGTGAAGGGCTCGCACTTCGATGGCGATCCAAACGTGTGCCAGTGCGTGTCGGACGCGCCGGCGTGCGTGCAGAAAGTGCTCTGCGTCCGTGGCTCGCACTTCGACAGCGATCCAAAGGTCTGTCGCTGCGTGCCGGACGCGCGGGCTTGCGTTCAAAAAGTGCTTTGCATCCGCGGTTCGCACTTCGACAGCGATCCAACGGTCTGCCGCTGCGTACCCGACGCGCGCTGATTCAAGGGTCCGGGCCGCAGCCGCGCGCGCTGCGGTGATTCAAGTCGGACGCAGTCCTCAGCCTTCGCCGCGCTGGCGCTCTTCCTTGGCTTCCACCGCCGCCGAGAACAGCCGCACGTACGAGACCGCGCTCGAAATCGAGAAAATGAGCGAGGTGTAGATGAGGGCGCGTCCGACGTAGACCAGATCGACCATGCCCAGATCGATGCCGGGCAGGCTGAGGTGGTAGGGGTAGCCCAAGATCAGCGCCAAAATGCCGATCATTTGCAGGGCGGTCTTGCTCTTGCCGTCGTCGCCGGCGGCGATCACCACGCCTTCGCTGCTGGCGATACTGCGCAGGGCCGTCACCGAGATCTCGCGAGCCAGCAGCACCGTGACCGCCCACTCCGGAATTCGCCCCATCGGCACCATGTAGATGAGCGAGGCCATCACCAGCAGCTTGTCCGCCAGCGGATCCAAGAATTTCCCGAGCACGCTGACCACGTTCATCTTGCGCGCCAGGTAGCCGTCCAAGAGATCGGTCAGGGCCGCGCCGGAGTAGACCAGCGCCGCCAACACGCAATCTTCGGGGGTGCCGCGGTCGAGCAGCAGGATCACGATCGGGATGGCGAAGACGCGCCCGAAGGTGAGCAGGTTGGGCAGGTTGAGCGCGTCTTGGCGCAAGGAAGTGCGACGCCGCTTGCGTTCGTCGAGCGGGCTTTCGTGCTCGAAACCCTCGTCTTCTTGGCTCATCGGGTCAAATCCAGGAGCAGGGCGCCCTCGCCGCTGAACGCCACCGCGCCGGGCAGCCGTCCCGGAGCGGCGTCGGTTTCGACCGCTTGCCCGAGCAGGCGCCCGGTCCAGCCGATCACGTCGTCGACGCGCACGACCGCTTGCGTCTCTTGCCCCACGCTCAGCGCCGAGACGGGCCCGTGCGTCTCCAGCACCGCGAAGCCTTTGCCCGACAGCTGCACCATCGCCACCGGCTCGCGCCCACCGGCCGCCAAGCGGCCGTTCTCGTAGCGAACGGTGCTCTCGAAAGCCAACAAGCTCGCTTCGCGCACGTACACGAACTCGTCGGTCAATTCGATGGCCCAGAGCGTGCGCTCGCGCCCGGCGATGATCACGGCGCGGGCCGCGCCGTCGTAGCCGTGCCACACGTTGGACCCCGCGCCGAACAGCTCCGTCGTTTCGCGACCGCGCAGGCGGCGCATCAGCGGCGCGGGTGAGATGGATTTGCCGGAAAAGACGACGCTGGACAGCGCGTCGGAGCGGGCCGCGAAGCCTTCGCTCGTGACGCAGGTGCCGATGCGCGCGCCCGTGACCAGCACCTTGGCCGGCAGCTCCGGGAATACCAAGCCGCCTTCCAAGGCCAAGGCTCCGCTCGTCGCCTGCGGCGCTCGCAGCGACGGCGGCGGTACCCGCACCGACGGCGGCGGCACCGAGTCGCGCGTCAGCTCCGAAGTGTCCGAAATGGTCGGCACCGCGGGGCCAAGTCGACCGACCAGCGACGGCAAGCGGCGCTGCTTCGGTAACGGCGGCACCGAAGCGTCGCCCAGCTCCACCGCGCGCCAACGGCCGGCGCGCGACGGGTCCGATTCGTCTTCACCGGGGGCGCGGGAGAAGCCGCCTTCGCGGCCGTCCAGCTCTTGAACCGCGTCGGCCGCCGCGAGCCGCACTTCCACCCGCTCGGGCTCGACCGATTCTGGTTGCGGTTGGGCCTGCGCTTGCGCTTGCGCTTGCTCGGCCAACTGCCGCTGCATGCGTCGGGCCAGGTTCGGTTGCCCGGCTTTTTCGAAAGCGGCTTCGGCCTTGGCCAGCTCGCCCAGCCGTTCGAACGTCAGGCCCAGGTAGCCCCAAGCGCGGGCGTGATCGGGCACGCGCTGCGTGACTTCTTCCAGCACGTCGCGCGCCAAATGCATCTGACCGGTCTTCAGGTAACACAGGCCCAGGTTCACCCGCGGGCTGACCTCGTTGGGCCGGTCCTTGATGATCTCTTCGTAGATGCCGATGGCGCGCGGGTAGAGGCCGAGCCGAAAGTACACGACGCCGAGCAGGCCTTGGCCTTCGGTGTCTTGCGGCTGCAGCTTGAGCGCCCGTTCCAGCTCTTCTTTGGCCTGCGGGACGCAGTTGTCTTGGAGGAGCTCGCTGCCGCGGTACAGGTGGTAAAGAAAATCCTCGCCGTCGAAGCTGCCGGCCGAAGGCGGCAGCTCGGAGTCGGGCACGGGCTCGGCCGCGGCCATGCGCGAACGCGAGCTCAGCGGCCCTTGCGTCGCGCGCTGCGAGAGGGGGCCGCTGGAGCCCAGCGTAGGATCGGCGTCGTCACCCATTTTCAGTGGCTGAGGCTACCTTGAGGCCTAGGCGGGGGCTTGAGTTTTCGCCGCCCGCACCGCCTCATCCAGAGAAAAGCGCGCCTCGTGCAGCGCGCGGCCCACGATCGCGCCCACGATGGCCGAGCCGGCTTGGGCCAACGCGGTGAGGTGGGCGAGGGTGCCGACGCCGCCGCTGGCGATCACCGGCACGCTGGTTTCGCGACCGAGACGCGCGGTGGCCTCGATGTTCGGGCCGACCTCGGTGCCGTCGCGGTCGATGTCGGTGTACAGGGCAGCGGCCAGGGCGTGCTTCGACAGCTCGCGCACGAGATCGCTGGCCAAGCGCTCGGACTGATCGAGCCAGCCGGCCGTGGCTACTTTGCCGTCTCGCGCGTCGACGGCGATGATGATGCGCCCCGGATAGGCCAACGCCGCCTGCTCGATCAGCTCCGGCTGCTTGAGCGCGGCGGTGCCGAGCACGACGCGCTCGACGCCCAAATCGAAGTAGCTTTTCACGGCGTCGAACGAGCGAACACCGCCGCCCACCTGCACGCCGCTGCCGAACGACTTCACCAGCCGCGTCACCAGATCACGCTGGACCGCGTGCCCGGCGCGCGCGCCTTCCAGATCGACCACGTGCAGCCGCTTGACGTGCCCAGCCCAACCCGCGGCCAGCACCGGAGGGTTGTCGTGATACACGGTCACGTCTTCGTAACGGCCCTTGAGCAGCCGCACGGCCTTGCCGTCGAGCAAATCGATCGCCGGAATCACTTCCATGGCGGCCGCTTACGACACTTTCAGCTCGTGAGGAAGCGCCGGAGGAGCGCGATGCCGGCGGCTTGGCTCTTTTCCGGGTGAAATTGCGTGGCCATGACGTTGTCGCGGCTCACGGCGGCCGTGACCAAGTTCTGGCCGTGCTGGACGGTCGCTTTCACGACGCCGGGCTCGGTGGGCACGGCGTGGAACGAATGCACGAAGTAAACGTAGGTATCGGGGCCGCCCGCGGCGTCGAGCAATGGGTGGCCGCCGCTCGTCAACTGCAGGGCGTTCCAGCCCATGTGCGGGATCTTGATGCCGGGGCCGCCGGTAAGCTTATCCACGCTGCCCTTGAACCAACCGAAGCCGACGGCGCCGGGCGCCTCTTCGCTGCGCTCGAACAAGATCTGCAGGCCCAGGCAAATGCCGAGGTAGGGCGTGCCGGCGCGCATCTTCTCGAGCACGCTTTCGCCCAACCCGTCTTCGGCCAACCGCGCAGCGGCGTCACGGAATCCGCCTTGGCCCGGCACGACCAGCCGATCGGCGCCGCGCACCACCTCGGGCGAATGCGTGCGCACCACTTCGACCCCGTCCGGCGCGGCCGCGCGCAGCGCTTGCACCACGCTCTGCAGATTGCCCATGCCGTAGTCGACGACGGCGACGCGCGTGGTCACACCAGCATTCCCTTCGTCGAAGGCACACCGGGAGCCCGCGGATCGAGCTCGGTAGCCATACGTAAGGCCTTCGAGAAGGCCTTGAAGCTGATCTCGACGATGTGGTGCAGGTTGTGGCCCTCGTGCAAGACGACGTGCAGGTTGGCCTGGGCGCTGCGAGCGAACGCCTCGAAAAAAACCTCCGCCAGCTCCACGTCCCAGGTGCCAATCTTGGCCTTCGGCAGCGGCACCTTCCAAACGAAGAACGGGCGTCCCGAAAGATCCATGGCCGCCGTCACCAGCGCCTCATCCATAGGCAACGTGGCCGAGCCGTAGCGCCGGATGCCTTTGTGATCGCCGAGGGCCGTGCGAACGGCTTCGCCCAGCACGATGCCGATGTCTTCGGTCGTGTGGTGACCGTCGATCTCGACGTCGCCCAGCGCCTTGACGGTCAGGTCGATGCAGCCGTGGCGCGCGATTTGGTCGAGCATGTGCGAGAGAAAGGGCAGGGGCGTGTCGATGGACGCCTTGCCGGTTCCGTCGAGGTTCACCTCGACCACGATCTCGGTCTCGCGGGTCTTTCTCTCCACTTTGGCGGTGCGTGCAGCAGTCATTTCAAATCCTCGATCTTCCAGAGCCCGCGCTCGCGCACCAGCTCGACCGAGCCACCGGCGCCGAAGGCCAGCGTGGCGCGATCTCCGAACAGCTCGACCTTCGCGGTTGGCAGTGAGGCGCGCAGCGCGCCGGTCAGCCGGTCCATGTCGGCGCGCTCTTCGCCCTCCCAAGCCTTTTTGAGCTCGGCCGGCGTGAGGCCCTCGCGCTGATCTTCGGGCACGAACTTGAGCAGCACG
>JBEQSW010000169.1:0-10719 GCA_040348565.1 Myxococcales bacterium
GAAGGATCATCGGCCGAGCCCTCGCCGTACTCGACGGCTTCGTCGATCTTGCCGTCGGCGCGGTACACCTTGGCGCCGCGCAGCTGCACGACCTGACGATCGGATTCGTAACCGAAGCCGTATTGGCGACCGGCGGCGGCTGCCGGCTCGGTCAGCGGCTGAAACACCACCTGGCGAAACTGGCTCGACAAACCATTGTCGAAGACGGTCGTGACGGTGAGGTCGCGCAGGGTGCGGCGGGGTTGCCCGCCGGCGGGCGCGAAGCGCTGCTTCAAGAACTTGTCCGAGTCCCAGGCGTAGGCCTCGTCGGGGCGCGGCTTGGCCGGCTCCAGGTGCTCCACGTACTCGCGCACGTCGCGATCTTGCGGGCGAATCCGCAGAATCTCGCGCAGGCTGAGCAGCTGCTCGTCACGGCGACCGAGCTCGCCCTGCAGCTCCGCCAAGGCGCGCCAGGTGGCGACGTCTTCGGGCGCCAGCTCCAGCGAGCGCTTGTAGGTCGCGGTGGCGCGCTCCGGCTGCCCGAGTGAACGGTAGGCGCGCGCGGCGACGCCCAGGGCCCACTGGTTGCCGTTGTAAGCCGACAGCAGCCGCTCGACCCAGCGCTCGGCCTCGTTGCGTTGCCGGCGGGCGATGGCCAGATCGATCATCGACGTCAGGTAGTTGCCGTCGTCGAAGCGGCGCATGGCGTAGCGCTCCTCGGCCTCGGTGGCGTCGGCGGCGCGGCCCAGCAAGCGCAGCTGACTGCCGTACATGTTCAGCAGGTTCACCGACTCGGGGGCGCGCCGCACGGCTTGCTCGATCACACCCAGCGCCGTGCGCGGGAGCCCGGCCATGTTGTACAGCTCGACGCGACCCCCGAGCGCCAAGACGTCGTCCGGATCTTCGGCCAGCACGCGATCGAAAATCGGCGATGCGTCGCGCCAATTGGGGCTGTTGCGGCGGTGCACGGCGCGCGCCGTGAGCAGCTCTTTCGGGGATTTACCGGCCTTTTTGGCGAGCGCTTCGGCTTTGTTCAACCACTCGTTCTGCTGGTTTCGGTCCTCTGCCAAGCGGCTCGCGAGCAGGTAGCGCTCGATGGTGGGCTCAGCGTCGGCGGCGCGTTGCGACAGATCGCGGGCCAAGTGCAAGGCCGGGTCGTCGCCGTTCGTGTCGGCCAAGTAACGGGCGTACGACTCGAGGTCGCGCGGGCGGGGCTTCTTGCCGGCCACCAAGCGCTCGAACAGCGGCACGGGGCCGAGCGCCAGCTTGGGCTTGCCGGCGTCGGCTTTGCCCGCCTCGGCTTTGGCGCCTTCACTCTTGGCGGCCTTGGCGGCGGCTTCACGCGTCAGCGCGCCCTTGCCGTTCGGCTTCTTGGCGCTCGCCTGCAGGCGTTCGGCCGCCTTCTGACTGTCGGCGATGTCGATGGAGGTCGTCAGGCGTGCATCCGGCGCGCCCTGATCGTCGGCCAAGCGCACCGACAGCTCCGGCGCTTCGTCTTCGCCGCAGACCTTGAGCACCAGCGCGTTGGGGCCGGGCTCCAACACCAGCTCGACGCCCGAACGGTCGAAGTCGTGGCCACGGTAAGCGACGTCCTTCAGGCTCTCGCGGCCATTCCAAAACAGCTTGAAAGCACCGCCGGCGCCCACGTACGCGCGGACCTTGCGGGTGCCGCGGGTGAGCTTGTCGTCCTTCACGAACGCCGTGGCGTAAATGCAAACCTTGGTTTCCGGCCGCACCAGCGCGCTGGCGTCGAGCCAGCCGAACGGGAAGGCATTGGTGACCGCGCGGTAACGCACGGGCCGCTCTTTGCCGCTGTAGGCGCGCCCGGGGGTGATGGGCGCGTTCAGCTCGGCTTCCGGCTCGAACGCTTGCTCCAAGCCGCCTTTGCCCTCGTTGTCGAACGGACCGACGACCAGAAAGCTGCTGACGTAACCGAGCGCCTTGATGTGCTCGGCGGCCGCCTTTTGGTCGCCGCGTCGCGCGCGGGCAAAAGCCGCCAGCACGCCGGCGTAGGCGCGAGCGTCGGGGCTGAGCTTCTTGTTCTCGGCGGCGCCGAGCAGCGCCTCCTCGACGTGCGCCGCGTCCGCCCGATCCCACAAGCTCCAGATGCGATCGATGGCCGCGTACGCTTCGGGGCCCTCGCCGTGGTCGAGCTTGTCGAGCGCTCGCAACAGCTCCGGATGAAACACGGACGCTACAGCGTGAGCATCCGAGCCGGTGCCGGTGACGAGCAGGGCCAGCGCTAGCACCGAGGCCAGCGCAGAGATCAGAAACCGCCTCATTGACTGGCCCTTCGCGGGCCGTGTCCTACCGAAGCTCATGGTGGGGGACCGAGCGTACGGGCTCGGACGGCCGAGCGCACGCCCCCTTACATCGGTGCGATGGGACGCGAAGCGGGAATAGAAGCCGGCTGCGACCGACTCCACGGCCGGCCGCTTCCTGAAGCGTTCCGCCGCAGGGGACTCGTCTTGCTGACCGCCTCTCGGTCATATACAAGTGGTGACTCAGGTTTTTTAGGCTCCATAGCTCGAGCTCGAGGCGCTGATGGTCAATCCGCAGATGGTGATGTACGAGGAGGAGTTCAACCAGATCCAGACGGTCGTGGACCGCCTGGTTCGGGAAGCGAACGCCAAGGTCGTCTTCATCGTCGACAAGAATGGGCAACTCATCGCGGCCAGCGGTGAGGTGGACAATATCGACACCACTTCACTCGCGTCGCTCACCGCCGGCAACATCGCCGCGACCGGTGGCATCGCCAAGCTGCTGCGCGAAAACGAGTTCGCCACTCAGTTCCACGAGGGCGAGAAGGCGAACATTCACATCCAGCTCGTGGGCAACCGCGTGATTCTGGTGGTGATCTTCGATTCCAAGTCGAGCCTCGGTTTGGTCAGGCTCCGCGTTCGCAAGTCGAGCGAGGAGCTGAACCGCATTTTCGAGGCCCTTTTGAGCAAGGTTCAGGAGCCTGGCGGTGACTCGCCGTTCGCGGAGATCACGGACGAGGACATCGACAATCTTTTCAACGACTGAGGAATCCGGGCGATGAGCTTCATCAATTACATGGCCCGGGAGATCAACTGCAAGATCGTCTATTACGGTCCTGGTCTCTGCGGCAAAACGACGAATCTTCAGTACATTTACGAGCGCACCAACCCCGACGCGAAGGGCAAGATGATCAGCCTCGCGACGGAGACCGAGCGCACGCTGTTCTTCGACTTTCTGCCGCTCTCGCTCGGTGAAATCCGCGGCTTCAAGACCCGCTTCCACCTCTACACCGTGCCGGGTCAGGTGTTCTACGACGCCAGCCGCAAGCTGATCTTGAAGGGCGTCGACGGCGTCATCTTCGTGGCCGACTCGCAGATGGAACGCCTGGAAGCGAACCAAGAGAGCGTCGAGAACCTGCGCACCAACCTGGCCGAGCAGGGCTACTCGCTCGAAAAAATTCCGTACGTCATCCAGTACAACAAGCGCGACCTTCCGAACGTCGTGCCGGTCGAAGAGCTGCGCCCGCTCATCAACCCTATGAACGTGCCCGACTACGAAGCCAACGCGCGCGCCGGCGTGGGCGTGTTCGACACGCTCAAGGCCGTCAGCAAGTTGGTACTCAACGAGCTGAAGCGCGGCGGTTGATGTCCTGGGAAGGTCGCGAAAAGCGGCCTTCGAAGAAGGCGAAAGCGAGCGCCCAAGGCGCCGCCGCGAAACAACCCGAGCCGCTCACGCGTTTGAAGGTCGAGCAAATGGCGCTCGCCTACGTCAATCGCTTCGACTGCACTGCCAGTAAGCTCAAACGCCATCTGGCCGAACGCGTGCGCAAGCAGGGCGGTGACGAAAACGCCGATGCCTGGATCAACGAGCTGGTCGAGCGCTACCAGGGCTCGGGGGTGCTGAACGACGCGCGCTTTGCGAAGAATCTAGCCTCGCAGCTGACCACACGCGGCAAGTCGGCGCGGATGATTTCGCAGAAGCTGGCCATGCGCGGCGTGCCCAGCGACGTCGCGCAAGAGCTGATGACGTCGCGTCGGCAAGACGAGCCCAACGCCGAGCTCGACGCCGCGCGCGCGTTCGCGAGGAAGCGACGGCTGGGCCCGCATCGCGAGCCGGCCCAGCGCGCCGAGCACCGGCAAAAGGATCTGGCCGCGCTCGCCCGCCAAGGCTTCAGTTTCGACACCGCCAAGAAGGCGCTAGGAACCCAGGGCGACGACGACGAATTCTAAGGGTCGAGATGCAGGACTTCGAACAGCTTGGCGTCTTCTATCTGGGCAGCGGCTATGACTTGGCCGAGCGCCAACGCCGCCCCGAGCTCGTGCTGTACGACTCTCGGCATTTGACGACGCACGCCCTGTGCGTCGGCATGACCGGCAGTGGCAAGACGGGGTTGTGCATCGGCTTGCTCGAGGAAGCCGCCATCGACGGCGTGCCCGCCATCATCATCGATCCGAAGGGTGACATCTCGAACCTGCTGCTCAGCTTTCCGGGGGCGAAGGCCGAGGACTTTTTGCCCTGGGTCGACGCGGAAGAAGCGGCGCGGCAAGGGCTTTCTCCCGCCGATTTTGCCCATAAAATGGCGGCGCAGCACGCGGCTGGCTTGAGCGAGTGGGGTCAAGACGTGGCGCGGATTCAGCGCTTCCGCGACGCCACGGATCTCACCATTTACACTCCGGGCAGCTCCGCCGGCGTCGAGCTGTCTCTGCTTCGCTCGTTCGATGCACCGGATGCGGCGGTGTTGGAAGACGCGGAGCTGTTCGCGGGCAAGGTGGAAGGCACCGTTTCGGGGCTGCTCGGGTTGCTCGGCATCTCGGCGGATGCGTTGCGCAGTCGCGAGCACGTGCTCTTGTCGCAAATTTTGGCTCAGGCGTGGGCGGCTGGAAAGAGCTTGGATTTAGCCGGCATCATCGGCGCGATCCAGGCGCCGCCGTTCGAGCGCGTGGGTGTGATCGAGCTGGACACGTTTTACCCCAAGAAAGAGCGCGCGGATTTGGCCATCGCCGTCAACGCGCTCTTGGCCTCGCCCGCGGCCGCGGGCTGGGCGCGCGGCGAGGCGCTGGACGTAGCGCGCCTGCTGCGCACGGCGGAGGGCAAGCCGCGCGTCTCCATCATCTCGATCGCGCACCTGTCCGACCCCCAGCGCATGTTCTTCGTCACGCGGCTGTTGGACGAGATGCTGACGTGGATGCGCCGGCAATCGGGCACGTCCAGCCTGCGCGCGCTGCTCTACATGGACGAGATCTTCGGCTATTTTCCGCCGACGGCGGCGCCGCCGTCCAAGCGGCCCATGCTCACGCTGTTGAAGCAAGCGCGCGCTTTCGGGCTCGGCGTGGTGCTGGCGACCCAGAACCCCATCGACCTCGACTACAAGGGTCTGTCCAACTGCGGCACCTGGTTTTTGGGCCGTCTG
The DNA here is from genome assembly GCA_040348565.1 of Myxococcales bacterium. GTDB lineage: Bacteria > Myxococcota_A > Polyangia > Polyangiales > Polyangiaceae > PMG-095. The sequence goes on from JBEQSW010000169.1 coordinate 5,372, forward strand.
CAGACCGAGCGCGACAAGCTGCGCGTGTTGGAAGGTCTGGAAGGCGCGGCGCTGGGCGCCAATCAAGCTTTCGATCGCAACGCCATGGATCAGGCGCTGTCGGCGCTGGGCTCGCGCGTGTTCTTGATGAACGACGTGCGCGAACCGGGCCCGGTGATCTTCCAGACTCGCCAAACGCTGTCGTTCTTGCGCGGCCCGCTGTCGCGCGATCAGATCAAGACGTTGATGGATCCGAAGAAGGCGGCGCAGGCCGGAAACGTCGCGGCGGCGCGAGCGGAGCCGGCAGCCGCCGTCCCCGTCGTGGCCGCCGGCGGCAACGCGCGCCCGACTCCACCCGACGGCTTGCCGGAGCTGTTCGTCGCCGCTAGCGGCGAGCCGAACATCACGTACCAGCCTGCCATCGGGGTCACGGGCAAGGTTCACTTCGTCGACGCCAAGAGCGGGGTCGACCACTGGCGCAAGCTGTCGTTGTTGGTGCCGCTGGCCGAGCAGACGCTCGACCTCGATTTCAGCCACGGAACCCCCGTAAACCCCGAGATTTTGAGCAGCGCCGGTCACGAGCCGTTGCCAGGCGCCAGCTTCTTGGCCCTGCCCAAGCGCGCGCCCAACGCCAAGCAGCTGACTAGCTGGAAAAAGTCGTTCGCGCAGCACTTGTATCAGCACGAGCGGCTCGAGCTGTCGGCGTGTCCGGCGCTCAAGTTGAGCGCCCGACCCGACGAGTCGCCGGCCGCATTTCAAGCGCGCGTGGCCCAGCTGGCGCGCGAGAGCCGCGACGCGGCGGTGCAAGAGCTGCGGGCCAAGTACGACCCGAAGTTCCAACAACTGAAGGAAAAGCTCGACGTCGTCGAAGCCAAGCTGGCGCGCGAGCGCGCGGAAGCCAGCGCCAAGCAAGTCGATACGGCCGTCGACATCGGCTCGACGCTGCTCGGGGCGCTGATAGGGCGCTCGGCGGTTTCGGTCACGAACGTGCGGCGCGGAGCCTCCGCAGTGCGTAGCGCCGGTCGGGCGAAGAAGGAAATGGGCGATGTTGCGCGCGCCGAAGAACAACGCGTCGCCCTGCACGAAAAATGGGCGGCTTTGCAGACAGAAGCCAATGCCAAGCTCGCCGAGCTTCAGGCCCAAGCTTCCGGCCAAGGCCTGGAAATTACCCGTGCGCAGCTTTCGCCCCGCAAAGCCGACATCGACGTCGGCACGTTGACGTTGGTGTGGCTGCCTTTCCGACGCGACGCCGCCGGCACACCCAGCTACGCCTTTTCGTTGGCCTAACGCCAACGTCGGGGCCCGGCGCTAGGTTGAAAGTAGCTGGTCGGCTAGCGCTTCGAGCCCTCGTTTGCCGCTAAACCCGGCTTGGCGCACGACGATTTCTCCGCCGCGAAAGCCCAAGAAGGTGGGAAACCCGCGCACGCCTAGCGTCGCCACCAGCTCGACCGCTTCGTCGCCGTCGATCATCACGACCTTGAGCCGGCCGGCGTGTCGTTGGGCCAGCTCGGCGACGACCGGCGCGGCCGCTTTGCACGGGGGGCACCACTCCGTGCTCACGTCGATCAATACCGGCAAATCCGAGCGCAAAACCTCGCTAGCAAAGCTCAGACCGTTCACGACCAGGGGCGGCGTTGGAGGGGTCATGTCGGTATGAGCCAACACGTCGCTGGGACGTTACAGGGCTACGTCTTTTTCCTGCAGCGCGAGCGCCAAGCGATGCCGTAGCCGGCTGAGCTGGGTGCGCACCGCGCCCTCGGTCATGCCCAGCTGCGTGCCAATTTCGGCAGCGCTGAAGTCCTCCAGCTCCGCGAGCAACAAGATGGAGCGATCGCGAGGCGGCAGGGTCAAGAGCTCGCGCTCGAGCAGCGCTCCAAGCTCGCGCCTAGCCAGCTCGGCTTCTGGATCATCCTCGCCGGGTTGCGCATCGCTGCCGTCGGCGTCGTGGAGGGCAGAGTCGTTCTTGCGACCGCGTCCCATGCGGCGACACGCCGAAGCCACGACTTTGACTAGCCAACCTTCGAGCTTGCTGTCGTCGCGCAGCTCAGCGAGGTGTTCTGCCGCGGTGACGAGCGCGTCTTGGACGGCGTCTCGAGCTTCGCTGCCGGTGCGACAATGGCGGCGACCCGCCTCCAATAGGCGCTGGCCGTAGCAGCGCGTGATCTGATCGAGCGCGTGTGCGTTGCCTTCGCGCACGAGCAGCATCAGCCTTTCTGGGCTGCAATCCGTGGTCACGGTGGTCGAGAACGAGCGCTCTGCCAAGGGTGTCCCCTTACTTATCGAACCCCGGGTAAGCTGGTGACACGGCTTTCAAGAGAGCCGGTAACTCTGGTAGGTTGGTAGGAGTGTCCGTCGTCGGCCACGCATGATTCCGCCTCGCTAGGAGGGTTGAATGTCGATTGCTCGTCATGTCGGTTTTGCTGCCAAGGTGGCAGCTTGGTTGCTGGTTGTCGCGGCCCTGCCGAGCAATGCGTTCGCCCAATCTGCCGACAAGGGGCCGGGCAAGGCCGAACGCGCTGCGGCGCGCGACGCGTACGACAAAGGCACGGCGTCGTTCGAGCATGGGGACTACGTGGCGGCGCTGGACAGCTTCGTCAAGGCGAACGCTCTGATCCCGAGCGTTCAGGCCATGTATTGGATCGCGCAGGCGCAAGACAAGCTCGGTCGCACCGAAGCCGCGATCGAAGCCTACGAGGCCATCACCGCGCGCGCCGACTTCTCCAAGCTCAGCGAAGACAAGGCGGCGACCGTGCGGGCGCGCCTGGCCGCGCTCAAGTCGCCCAGCGCGCCCCCGAGCGAGCCCGCGCCCGTCGCCGCCCCGCCGGCAGAGCCCGCGCCGGTTGCCGAGCCCCCGCCTCCGGTCGACACGATGCCGGCCCCGGTCGTCAACCAGCCGCCCCCGCCGCCGGCTAGCTCCTCCAAAGACGTCCTGCCCAAGAAGAACACCGCCGAGCTGGGCGTGATGGGCGGCTTGTTGTTCGTGTCGGATTCGAACAACCTTCAAGACGGTGGTAAGAGCCACGAGGGCTTCGATTGGACGATGCAGGTTGGGGTTCGAGCAGCCTTCTTTCCGGTAACGGTGTTCGGCATCGAAGCGGAATATGCGCACGGCTTCGGTCACTGGGGCTGCCCCCGCGGCTCCCACTGTGACCCCGCTCCTGATCCTCAAGGGTTCTATCCAGCGACTGGCGGCTCGGCCGCGTTCAACGTGGTGCGCGGCCACCTGATCGGCCAATTGCCGACGTCCCGCGTGGTCCCGTTCGCGCTCCTGGGCGCTGGCATTTTGCACGAGCAATCTAAGCCCACGGGGTCGGACAGCGATTTCGCGTTGGAAGCCGGGCTTGGCCTGAAAGTCATGGCCACCAAGCTGCTCGTCCCTCGCCTCGATTTCCGGATGAACATGACCCAGAAGCAGGGCGGGGGGTTCACCGATGGCGTTGCCTTTCATCCCGAAGTCTTGCTCGGCCTCAGCTTCACCCTGGGGCGCTAGATGAGCGACGCCGCGCTCGAGCCGCGGGCAGACCGCACGCGCTCGATTGATCTGCTGCGCGGCGGCGTGATGGTGCTGATGGTGCTCGATCACGCTCGCGACTTCTTCGTCGGCGTGGGTCCGGGCCCGACCGATTTGGCGACCACGACCGTGCCGTTGTTCCTCACGCGCTGGGTCACGCATTTCTGCGCCCCCGTGTTCGTGCTGTTGGCCGGCGTCTCGGCGCAGCTTTACGCGCAGAAGCGCGGCCTGCCGGCGGCGCGGCGCTTCTTGCTGACGCGCGGTTTGTGGCTGGTCTTGCTGGAGCTCACTATCGTCCGTTTTGCTTGGATTCCGGACCCTTTCTATCACTTCGTGCTGCTGCAAGTGATCTGGGTGCTGGGGTGGTCCATGGTCGTGTTGGCCGGGCTCAGCTACTTGCCCAGATCCGCGGTGCTGGTGGTTGGAGCGGTCATCGTGCTCGGGCACAACGCGCTCGATCGCTTCGATCGCGGCAACTTTGGTCAGCTGGAGCCAGTTTGGAACTTACTGCACGAACGCGCCATGCTGAAGTTCAGCGGGCGGCGAGTGTTCGTGTCGTATCCGGTGTTGCCGTGGCTCGGCGTCGCTGCGCTCGGCTTCGGTCTGGGGAGCTGGTACCAGAAGCCGCCGCCGGAACGGCAGCGGCTACTGCTGCGCTGCGGTGCGCTGGCAACGTTGGGCTTCGTGCTGCTGCGAGCGGTGAACATTTACGGCGATCCCCAGCCGTGGAGCACCCAGGCGCGCGGCAGTGCATTCACGGTGCTTTCGTTCTTGAACTGTCAGAAGTACCCGCCTTCGCTGGCCTATCTGCTGATGACTTTGGGACCGGCGTTGATCGTGCTCGCCCTGCTGGAACGAGTGCCGGCGCGTTCATGGCAGCCCATCGTCACGTTCGGCCGGGTGCCGCTGTTCTTCTACGTCGCGCATTTGTATTTGCTGCGCTTCACGGCTGCGCCGCTGGCCTTCGCGCGCTGGGGCCCGTCCGCGTTCAAGCCTCCCCCGGGCCACGCGGGCAGCCCCGGTCTGCCGCTGTGGACCGCGTACCTGGCCCTGGTCTTGGCGATCTTGCTGCTGTATCCGGCGTGCCGTTGGTTTGCGCGCAAGAAGGCCGAGAGCCGCTCGCCCTGGCTCAGCTACTTGTAAAGCGCGTCCATTTGTCAGCGGTCGGGCTACCAGCTGGCGCTGGCTCGACACAGCCCATCTTGGCAAGTCGTGAGGCCGCCGGCGCAGTCGGCGGTCTTGGTGCACGGCTGCAGACAGCGCGAGTCGTTGCTGGCCAATTCCGTGCACACGAGGCCGCTTGCGCAGCTCACGTCGGCGGTGCCGTCACACTTGCCGCACGGCAGGTTACGTTCACCGCAAGTGCCGCGGCCTCGCCCATATTGCTCGAGTGGGCTGCGCTCCAAATAGCGACACACCACTCCTTCGTCCTGCTCGTCGACGGGCAGCGTGACCTCGTCGCTGAAGGTGGTCGGCTCCGACGCGCAAATGGCCGAGCCGAGGTGGATCGACAACGGGCTCGACGTGCTCACGCCCGCGAGCGTGTACTCGAAGTCGAAGACGCATAGCCCACAGCGCAGCACGTCGCAGCTTGCCTTCTGCACGGTCAGCGAAAGCGTGCCGTCCGACCCGGTGGCGGCCGTGCCTTGGTAGTCCTCGCCGCACGCCTCCGGAAAGTTCAGCAGCCGCACCACCAGCGAGCCCGCGCTATTTTTCAGCCATTCGACGCACTGCAGACCCTCGGCGTCCGACGAAAGCACGATGGCTTGTTGGCCTGGATCGGGCGCGCGAGTCTTACATTCAATGCTGACGAAGTCTTCGAGCGTTGCCGGGTTGTCGGTCTCCGTTCCGCCGCCGC
>JBEQSW010000180.1:0-11430 GCA_040348565.1 Myxococcales bacterium
ATTCCTCATGCAGGAACGGCTCGAGCGCACTGGCGTCACCGGTCTGGATCAGCTTTGCCAACGCGCCCTGGACGATGCTCTTGTTGTCTGGTGCCATGGGCGACAGTGTTCTCATCGCTGCAACTGGTGTCGATGACATCGGATTTCATGGCGCGCATTTTCACGGAGCGTACGCTGGGCGGCGATGCAGACGGTCGGAGAGCTTTTGAGGCAGTGGCGGCATCGCCGGCAACTGAGCCAGCTCGATCTGGCGATCGCTTCGAACGTGTCGCCTCGCCACGTCAGCTTGGTCGAGACCGGCAAGTCGAACCCGAGCGCCGACATGATCTTGCGGCTCGCGGCTCAGCTGGATGTGCCGCTGCGCGACCGCAATCAGCTGTTGCTCGCGGCCGGCTTCGCGCCACGATATTCGGAGCACCCGCTGCAAGGCGAAACGCCGTCGGCAGTGACGGACGCGATTGCGCGAGTGCTCCGAGCGCACGAGCCATACCCGGCGCTGGTGGTCGATCGCCGCTGGAACCTCGTCATGACCAATCGCGCGGTCGGTCCGTTCTTTGCCGGCGCGGCGCCCGAGCTGCTGCAACCGCCAGTCAATCTGGTGCGCTTGGCTCTGCATCCGCACGGGCTGGCGTCGCGACTCGTCAATCTGGCCGACGTGCGAGCGAATCTTCGTTTGCGCATCCTGCGTCAACTCGCCAGCTCCAGAGCCCCCGAGCTCACGAGGCTCTACGAAGAGCTGCTCATCCCGGCCCCCGATGAAGCACCAACCGTCGCGCGAGCGTCCGACCTCGTGCTTCCGATGGTCTTCCGCCTCGACGACCAGCGAGAGTTGCGGCTGTTTTCCACGACCACTAAATTTGGCTCCGCCATGGACATCACGTTGGACGAGCTCGCGATCGAGCTTTATCACCCCGCCGACGACGCGACCGCCGCGTACTTCGGGCGTTGATTCGGGCTTTGGGCGAACCTCGAGATGAGCCAACGTGTGCCAGTCGAGCCGACCAGCGCCGCTCGATTGCCGGGAAACTTGAAGTTCGCGGGGCGGCATGCTGATTGCTCTCCAAAGCTCATGGCTGTCTTGACCCCTGCCCTAGTCCCTCCGCGTGTCCAGGGTTTGCGCTCCTCCCTGTTGGCCTCCTTGGGCCTCCTGCACCTGGCGTGCGGCGGTGCCGTCCACGGAACCTCGGAGTCATCGGGTGGCACGGAGAACGTTGCGGGGGCTGCGGGCAACGCCAGTACCTCCACGGCCGGGCAGTCCGGTAGCGGTGGCCAGGGCATGGTGCACCCCACTCCGCACGTGCCCAAGCCGACGTGCACGTCTCCCCAACCCGACGCCGCCGGCGTCTACGTTTCTTGCACCGAGGGCTACACCTACCGCAAGAAGAGCGATCGCTGCCGAGGCGTAGAGACGGGCCGAGACGAAGCCAGCTTGCCGCGCGTGTCGGGATTCGTGGACTGCAGCGCCGATCCCTCCGTTTGCAGCGCGTACCAGTATGGTGCCTGTCAGTCGCAGACTCCCAACGGGCTCGCTTGTATCTCTCTGTGCGGGTCCGACGCCGATTGCGAGGCGGGCAGCACGTGTCGTTGCAGTGGTGATGGTCCCGGTCAATGCACGTACGGTGACAGCTGTGAGACCGACGCGGATTGCGAGACGGGCTATCACTGCGCGTCGACCTACATGGGCTGTGGCTACACGCCGTTCACGTGCCAGTCCGCTCAAGACATGTGCTTTTCGGCGGCCGAATGCGGTGGGGACTTCGCGGTTTGCACCCCCGAGCCGATCATCGTCGGCGATCAGGCCGCCCAAGGGGCGCGGAAGTGTGGCCCCGGCAGTGTCTGCGGCCGTCCGTTTCTGGTGCTCTCGGAACCGCGCTTGCCGGCGGCCGTCAGCCGGACGGATTGGCTTCGCCCCCAGGCGCCCGCCGTTGCTCACCTCACGACCCAAGAGCGCGCGGCCCTGGCTGAGCACTTCAGTCAGCTCGGTCGGATGGAGCACGCCTCGATCGCCGCCTTCGCGCGCTTCCAACTGCAGCTGCTGTCCCTGGGCGCCCCGCCCGAGCTCGTCGAAGCCTGCAATCAGGCCCTCGTCGACGAAACCGCCCACACTCGTCTCTGCTTCGGCATCGCCAGCGCGTACGCCGGACGAGCGCTCGGACCCGGCCCGCTCGACGTGCAGTACAGCCTCGAGACCGCCTCGCTCATCGATGTCGTGGACCTAGTCATCGCCGAGGGCTGCTTTGGCGAGACGCGCGCCGCTCTCGAGGCGCTCGAGGCCGCCGACAACGCCGAGGATCCGGTGATCCGCGCAGCCTACGCGGGCATTGCCGAGGACGAGCAGCGCCACGCCGAGCTGGCGTTTCGCTTCGTGCGTTGGGCGCTCGAACGGGAGCCGGACGCCGTCCGCCCGCGCATTCGCGCCGCCCTCGCGACGCCGCCGGACAGCGCGACTTTGGTAGCAGTGCCATGCCTTCAGGCGCTACTCGCCGCGTCGAGCCTCGCGGCCTGAGGCAGCGGCACCGGCGCGCAGTCGCCGCGCCGGTCAGGAACCGCAGCGGCGAGGCCACGAGATGTCGAAGGCGAGCGAGAGCGCCAGCGGGGCCATCTCGGGCTGCGCGTCGTCGATGAGCACCAGCTCAACGGTACCCATGAAGCGAGGTACGACCGAGGAGACATGCAAGTGAATGTCGCCATCGTAGCGGGTACCTGCGCTTCCGGTGTAGGAGCGGCCGTCCGCGGTGGTAGCGTGGGCGAAGAGGATGTGGATGGGATCCCCCGTGTAGTCGCCGGGCTCCTGAACGAACGCGGTGAGCCCGACGCGCATTCCATCCAACGAGGCGGAGAAGCCGGCAAAGCAAGGGCCGAGGCTCGCATCCGGGAGCGCGGCGTCATCGACTGCGCCACCGACGTCGTCGAGCAGGCTCACCGAGCTCGGAGCCGGCGGCGCAGTCGTTGGCGGGCTGGTCACTGCGGTGGCTCCGCCATTCGACTGCGTATCGCCCCCGCTCGCCGCCGGCATGCTGCCTCCGTGCGCCTCTCCGCTGGAGGCGCGACCTCCGCATCCAACGAAGAGCAACGCCGCTGCTACCACCGACGTCAAGACTGGACGCCACCGCGAAGCTTGCGATTGCAGCACCGCGCCCGTAACGCTCATCCAACACAGAATAGCCCACCTAGGCTGCGTTGGCCGGTGGGATAAGGTGTCAAGCTCGTCTTGCAACCGCGATTCAGGGTGAGACGAGACGAGCAAGCTGTCGACCGACGGCCCTTCCGAAAGTACTGTACGCAATCAGCGTAAGAGATGGTCAACCAAGACGAGATCAGTGCATTCGCTCGCTGGCGACTCGGCTGCGCGGCGGCCGGTCTGCTTTTGGCAATCGCGTGCTCGAGTCATTCACGAGAGTGGCCACCATTGGTCGTGCCGAAAGGCGGAGTGGAAACGGTGCTCCCAATTCGGGATCCTCTCTCGCCGGATCTGGCCGTGCAGAGCACCCTCTTCGGCCGCGAGGGAAGGCAGGCAACACTGTGGATGACAGTCGACAGTGGGGCGGAACAATGCAATGTCCCCCGCGCTCTGGAAGACCAACTGCGGCTGGGGACTTTCGCCAGTTTGCGTGTTTCGGGGGTCGACCGAGTGGTCACGGAAGACGCCTCGGTCGTTCCTTCATTGGCGCTCGGTGAGCTCGTGCTTGCCAACGTGCCCGTCCTGCTGTCGCGCAGCGAGCCTTCGGGGCGAGGTCTCGTCGGCCAGAGTCTGCTGCGTCAATCACAGTGGCAGGTTGCGTGGGACCGGGGCACTCTGACGCTCGGCGCGGCTCCCTGGAGTGAAGAGCAGACCATTGCGTCGATGCCTTTGCACCGGTTCGAAGAGCACAACGTCGACCGAGTCGAGGTCAGGCTCAACGGTAGAGCCGTGAGCTTCCTGTTCGATACGGGCGCAGCTCTGTCTGCCATCCCAGAAGATCTGGCGGCTTCCCTCGGTCTACCGAGCCATTCAATTGCCCCCTCTTCAATGGGCAGCGCTGGAGGCGCGGTCAGCGTCGAGCGGGTGTTCACGGCTGATCTCGAGCTCGGTTCGCTCAAGGTCTCGCGTCAATACTTCGCCGCGCTGAGAGCCGGCTCGATCCCGCTCCTGGGCCTCGACATTCTGTCGCATTTCGATCTGCACGTCGTTCCCGGCAAGCGGATTCTGCTGCGTTCGCGAGGTGATCTTCGCAGCACCGCGGCTGCACGGACTCAGCGCTGGCCGTTGCTCGCTCACTGCGCGTCGCCGGCCTGCGTACGTAGCGCGCACATCGAACCGAACGGCACCGACGGTAAGCTCGAGCTCGAGCTCGAAGGCCCTCTCACCACTCCGCTCCAGGTCCTCTTCGAGTGCGCGGACCCGAGCACGCCCGCCCAACCGTTGCGGTCGACGGGAGAGCTGGTCATGGCCGGCCGACTTCCCCTACCGCTTCGGCATCTGCGGGTGTCCGTGAACGCCACCCAACAGAGCCATTTGATGGTGAAGGTCCCGTTCGCCAGCGCGTTTTGGTTTGCGGGCGGTGCCAACTGCCGAGACCTTGGGGTGCTCGACGCATTCCCCCTCTCAGCCAACGAACAACCCTCCGCCCCGGCCTCGGCCCGACCCGCTTTTTAGGATGGGATGTGCCAACTTTTTGGAGGACCAAAACCAAAAATATTTCCCTCGAGAGAAAGCCGGAGCAGCCGAGCCCGCGACCACCCTACCGACTCGCTGGCGGCAGCGCGAGCCCAAAAATTCTCGCCTCTGTCTCGTCCTCCCGTCCTCCCGTCCTCCCTGTGAAAAATCTCGATCGTACGAGGTGGCCTTACGCCGCTACAGAAGCTTCTGCGATTCAGGCTGCGGATTGGCAGCCCAAGATGCGTGGAATCCCTAGCGGCGGCAGGGTGGCAGCCCACCCGATCAGTTCGTGAACGCGGCGACTTGTTGTTGGCCGCCGGGGGCGCGGAGGACGCGGGTGGCTTCCAGGCCGCCGTGGATGGGGTCAGCGCCGATGGTGCCTTGGAGGGCGTCCAGATAGTCGTCGGAGCTGACGCGCTCGAGCTCGGCCTTGGCACGGTTGAGGCGGTCGTGGATGCCGAGGCGACGGGCTTCGTCGAGGTGGCTGGGCAACGCCAAGAACTCGGTCAGGCGCTGCACGTGGCGTTGCCAGAGCGCGACGTCGCGCGATTGTTTGACGCGCAGGCGCTCTTTGTACCACTCGCTTTCGAGCAGAGCTTCGCGCGTGAACAGCTTGCGGAAGTCGGGGTGGTTGGCGTCTTTGCCGTCCCAGTTGCCGTAGGCCATGACGTGCAGCAGCGCACGAAGGGGCGGGCAAGCGTCGTCGATGCTGCCGTCCTCGAAGTAGGCGCGCGCCACGCGCTCTTGTGCTTCGACGATGTTGCAGACGCCGTCGGCGAAGACCGCTGCGTCTTGGGTCTCGGGCTTCAAGATGCCTTCCGAGAACACCGACACCGGGTTGTCGAACACGCGCCCGAAGAACGTGTGCACGAACTTGGAGGTGATGCGGTAGCCCAAGCGGCTGGCCAACACCCGGCGACCATCGAAGTCGTAGTCGGTCAGCTTCTCGAGCTGGCCGACCTCGATCATGCGCGCGGGGTCGCGCTCGGCTGGGAACATGCGGCACCAAATTTCCGGGATCAGCAGGCTGACGTCGTGGTCGACGCGCCCGTTCGGACCGATGTAGCCCGCCGCGGAGCTGAAGCCGGCGTAACCGGTGAGCAGCATCGACACCAGGGCATTGTTAAGATCGGCGGTGGCACAGATGGCGTTGAACGGCCCCTTGGTCAGCGCGCCCTCCGACCCGGCGCCGGTGGTGCTCGGTGATTTGCCGGTCAGGGAGCACACGTAGTCCATGAACAGCTCCGGCAGCTCTTGGTAGTGGATGGGGCCGTACACGCACAGCGGGCGGATGCCGTCGTCGGGCGGGTTGTTGCGACGCCCGCTGAGCACGCTGATCACCGGGAAGATGAGCGACTCTTCGATGGGCAAACGGCGATACAGGCGGGCGCCCATATAAGCGATGTATTTCTCGCGCTTGCGCGTCACGTCCGGGCGCACCTGCAGATAACGCGGGTTCTTGCTGGGCTTGCCGCCGACGATGCGCGGCTTGGCCGAACAGATGAAGTTGCCGTCGTCACCACGCTCGGCGTTGCGCTCCACGTGCTTGCGCATGGGCTCGGTGAAGGCGTCGTGCAAGGCGACGTCTTGCACCATCTCGCGCGCGTCGCTTCCGTCCAGCGGCTGGAAGTTGGAGCAGAACAAGCCGCCGCGCGACATGTCGTCTTCCGTTTGTTTGTCGAAGCCGGGGTGGATGGCGTCGTCGGGGCGCTGAAACAGCCGCCACTCGCAGTTTTGCACCAACTTCAAGCTGGGGTGGCCTTCGTATTCGCGCGGCAGGCCGAGCAAGCTGCTGGCCGGCACCACCACCGAGGCCGAGATGTCGTCTTCCATCTGCACCTTGTCGGCGGCGACGAAGTCTTGGCGCAGCTTGTAAGTACGCCAAGCGCCGTTGGGCTCGAAGCCAACGCGCAAGTAGCTGCCCACCAATTTGCGACCGTCGTGCTTCAGCTCGTGACCGGGCGCCCCGTTGATGATGTCGACGGAGAAATGGCTGCGCCAATGGCCATTGTCGGCGCGGTGAAAGCGCTTGATCACGAACACCAGCGCGCGCACGTAGTTGGGAATGCTGGCCAACCAAGCGTTGTGCTCGGCGGTGAACTCTTCGCTAGGCGTGAGCAGCTTGATCACCGAGCCGAGCGAGCGCTCCGCCGACAAGATGGGCCGAGCGCGACCAGTACTCTGGCGGAGCTCGGGCAAGAGCGCGTCTTTGAAATCTTTTTTGAAGATTTGCTCGACCAGGCTCATGTCCTCTTCGAAGTTGCCGGTGTAGACGGGGCCGTACAGCACGGCGTCGATCAAGCTCTTGCTGATTTCGGACTTGCCGCCGCCTGAAACCGTGCACGGCTTGTGACAGAACGTGCCTTCGGGCGCGGTGCCGATCAGGCGCCAGCTGGGCGCGGCCGGGTGCTTGGCCATGCGGACTTTGTAGCCGTTGGGCAAGATGTACTGGTGGCCAGGCAACACCTTCAGGTGTTGCTCTTCGTCCTTGGCCATCCACTTCAAATCCTGCTTCTTGAGGTCGATTTCGGCGTCCTCGGGCACGTAGTGGATGTCCGGGTATTCCTTGTCGGTGGCGTAGCCCGTCTCGTGCACGTCGATGGCGTCGCCCAACAGCTCCACCACCTCCGAGAAGCGGTGCTCGGACGACTCACGTCGTGCATCGCCCAGGAACTGATCGCCGAGGCTGTAGGTAGAAAACGCCAGGGCGCCGCCGGCGTGCTCTTCTTCGGCCAAACCGAACAGGTTGGCGCTGAAGCTGATCTGCGTCTTTACTTCCTTCTTGCAGTAGCCAAAGTAGTTGTCGGCCAAGATGGTGACCATCAAGCCGTCAATCGAGCGCAACGTGACCTTGAAGGCGCTGCCGTTGTTGTACAGCTCGTCGTCCTTGGCCCAGCACATGCCGGCTGCGCGCTGCCGCTCGTTGGCTTGAGACACGTGAGGAAGACCCAGGTCCTTCTTCTTCAAGCGCGTGAGGTGCGGCGCCAAAATCACGCAGCCGGTGTGGCCGGTCCAGTGATCGACGTCGAGTCCCGCGTCGTGCTCGGGCAAGAACGGATCTCCGGCGTTGCCGAAGATGTTCTCGACGAAATCCAGGTTGGAGACCAAGCCGCCGGGCGCAAAAAAGCGAATTTCCATGCGCTTTTCGGCGGAGTGTCGCGGCACCGCGGGGCACACCAGCGGGCGTAGGAGCAGCGAAACCATGGTCTCGACCGGCTCGTCCCAGTTGGCGGTGAAGGGCAAGCGCTTCATGGTTGCGGGTGGATTCAGGGCCTCCCTCAGCATGTGGGCGTAGGCAACGGGAGGCACCGCCAGCTTGTCGGCCGGCACCGGCAGGCCCGTGTCGGCAACGTGAAACACCCCCTGCGTGGTCCTGCGATCGTTGATGGGGTTGTGCAGCACGCCGTTGTCGAGCCGGTAGCTCGACACCAGATCGTTGTGCCAGACGTCGGCGTCGATCGGCAGCGACAGCTCGCGGGCCAGCCCGTAGCGATCGAGAATGAAGGTAACGCCCGGCAGGCGCACCGGCTTGGTCAAGCCCAAGCCGCCTAGTTGCTGATCCAGAAATGCCTGAATGCGCTGATCCGCCGGACACAGGTGATCACTGAGCAAGCGGGTCTGCTCGCGGTAGCGGGCGAACAGATCGCGCGCCAAGTCGAGCACCTCTTGGTCGCCGACGCTGTCGGGCACGGCGTGGCCGAGCGCCGCGAGCTTGAGCGCGATGGCGCGGATCGCAGTGCGCCGTTCCAACATCGCTACCGTGCCGTCCGTGCGCAGGCCTACAGATCGTTCGAGCTCCATGGCATTTCCTCCCGGGGGGCGCGCAGTGTAACCGGAACCGGTCGGAGCCTGACTGCGCGTCTGCTCAGCGTTGGGCGGTCGCGGCATTTCCGTGATGTATCGGCGGATTGGCGGCCCCGCCTAGCGAAACGACCGCTGGCTGACGGCAGTCGACGGCATTGCGGCTGGCACGCGCCTGTCACGAAAGCGGCCTCGGGCCGTCACGTCGGTCCGGCAACTTCGAAGCATGAAGCTCGCAGCTCTCGACCTCGGCTCGAATTCTTTTCACCTGCTCGTCGTCGAGACCGACGGCAACCAGGGCCTCACGAAGATCGGCTCCGACAAGGAGGTGCTGGGCTTGGGCAGCGTCGTCCAGGAGTACGGCCGACTGAGCGACGTCGCCTACGGCAGAGCGCTGGACGTCGTCGGCCGCATGGCAACCATCGCGCGCGACCTCGGCGCGGTGAAGCTGCTGGCGGTCGGTACCAGCGCGCTGCGCGACGCCCGCAACGGCGCGCACTTTTGCGCCGACTGCTCGGCGGACCACGGCGTGCACATCGAGCTGCTCAGCGGTGACGACGAAGCGCGGCTCGCCTATCGCGGAGCTCAGAGCGCGCTCCCGCTCACGACCGGGCGGGTGCTGGTCGCGGACGTGGGCGGCGGCTCGGTCGAGCTGGCAGTCGGTGAAGGCGCCAACTGTGAAAGCGTACAAAGCCTGCAGCTGGGCTTCCTGCGCTTGGCGCACGCGTTCCCCCTCAAAGAGCTAGGCGGAGCCACGCGCCTGCGGCGCTACGTGCAGCTGGAGTGTGAGAAAGCGCGCTGGCGGCTCGGGCGCTTCGATACGCTCCTGCTCTCGGGCGGCACCGCTCGCGCCATCGGCAAGCTGCTGGGCGGAGGTATCGCCAGCGCCAGCACCGCGCAGGTTCAAGCGTTGTGTGCAGCGCTCACGGCGTCGTCCACCGACGCCTTGCTGGCGCGTGGCGTCGAGCGCCCCCGCGCGCCGGTGCTGGGCGCAGGCGCGGCGGTGATTTCGGGGTTGCTGGCCGGGCTTGGCCTGCGAGAGCTGCGAGTTTCCCCGCGCGGGCTACGCGAAGGCGTCATTTTGCGCGAGCTGTCTCGGCGTGCCGCCCGCGCCGCGCAAAGCCACGACCGAGTAGCGTGAGCCCTGCCGGCAGCACGAGCAGCGCCGTCAACAGGCACGACAGCTCGCCGACCACGGCATACTTGCCGAAGGATTGCAGGGCCAGGTTGTCTCCGAACAACAAAGTGCCGTAGCCGAGCATCGTGGTCAGGCTGCACGCCGCGATCGCCCCGCCCACCGACTGCAGGCTCGCTCGAACGTCGCCCAGGGTACGCACGCGGTCGTACAGGTTGATGGCGTACTCGACGCCGATGCCGAACGTGAGCGGCAACGCGACGAAGTTCAAGAAATTGAGCCGCACGTCGCACACCGCCGCGACGCCCAGCGTGAGCCAAACCGCCAGCAGCAACGACGACAGCACCGCCAGCACCGGCCCGAGCGAGCCGGTGGCCAGCGTCGCCACCACGACCACCACCGTGAACGCGACCGCGATGGTGCGAGGCGCGTCGCGCGTCATGGAGCGGATCATTTCCGCGAACACGCTGGCACGACTGGCGTTCGGCACCACCTCGCCGTCGGGCTCGCGCACACCTTCGAGCAAGTCGGCTATCTTCAGCAGCTGCTCACCGCGGCTGCGCGAAAGCTTGGGATCGATTTCGACGAACACGGCCGTGCCGAAGCGGCCGTTGGTTTCCGTGAAGCGCTCACGCAAGAGCGGCGGAAGATCGGCGGCGGTCAACGGGCGCAGGCTCTCGGGCGGCCGGAAATCACGCGCAAATTCGGCATCCGGGCCGTGTAGGTGGGGCAGGGCGCGGTCCAGCTCACGACGAATGTCACGCAGCAGCTCGAGCTTGCGCGCCACCACCGCCGGCCGCCCGCCGAGGTAGTCGTAAGCGGTCGTGACCCGCTGCACCAGCTTGCCGCCGGACAAAGCGCGATCACGCGCCACGACTTCGTCGGCGATGGCGGCGGCGTTGGGCAAGTCGCGCGCCAGCAGCAGATCGGGCGCGCCGCGGGTACCGAAGATTTCGTCGGCCTTGACGCTAAAATGGCCGGGACCGCGGTGCGAGCTGCTGCGGCTGCGCAGCTTGCCGAAGTCATACTCCCAGGGGTTGGAAACGTAGCGCGTAATCGGCCGGGCGACGGACACCGCGAACACCGCCACCACCAGCAACAACAAGCGTGGGCGCCGCGTGGCCAGCCAACCGAGCGCGCGCGTCGGCCCGAAATTGCGCGACTTGGACGCAGGCGCGCGGCGCTTTTGGCCGCGAAGACGCTCCAGCGCGGCGATCGACGCCGGCAACAATCCGAACGCCGAAACCCAGCAGCCGAGCGAGCCCACTCCGCCGATCAGCCCGAACTCGCTGAAACCGCGGAAGCTCGTCACGCCCAAAGACAGGTAGGCGCCGGCCGCCGCCACCGCGCCGAGCCACGTGCCCCGGCGACAGTCGAGCGCCGCTTGCACCAGCGCGGGCAGTTGCTCGAGCCCTTGACCGCGCAGCTCGCGGTAGCGAGAAAGGTAGATCATCGGGATGTTGATGCCGTTGCCTGCGATGATCGAGCCCAAGAAGCCGCTGGCCATGTTCAAGTGACCGAACGACAGCTTGGCCACTGCGAACGCGAAACCACAGCCCACGGCCGCGGAGGCAAAGATGTGCACGAGCGACGATGCCGAGCGGAAATAGCCCAGAATCACCGTCAGGATGAGGCCGAGCGCCAACCCCGAGACCAGCGCAATATCGGCGATCAACGACTTTTTCTCGGCGGCGGCGTTGGGAATGTCGCCGGTGAAGCCCACCTCGGCGCGCGGGTTGAAGCTTGCCGGTCGCAACTCGTCGACCAGCTGCGAGACGCGCGCGAGTAGCTCGTCGGAGCTGAGCTCGCCCATGCCCGCCGACGACGCGCGAATCACGAGCGCGTAGCGGGTACC
>JBEQSW010000163.1:0-3969 GCA_040348565.1 Myxococcales bacterium
CCGAAATGCGCGCCCCCGGCAACAGCCCCCGCAGCAAAAGCCCGGTGACGCCCACGACCCGCCCCACCGGCCTCAGCGCCGAGGTCTCCGAAAGCCGGGCTTTGAGCGCGTCCAGGTCCACGGCCCCCAACATAGCAGGAAGACTGCGGGCGTTTTGGCCCGTTGGACCAAAGCCGTGGGGTCTGGGAACCTATTCGCTGATGTCCCCGCGCTCCGCCTCCGAGACCTCCGAGAGCCGCCGGCTCGAGGATTCGCGGGGCGTCACGTTCTTGGGCGACGACGGGGCCCTACTCGCCGGGGTAAGAGCCGGCAACGCCCTGGCCATGGCCGCCCTTTACGACCGCTACGTGGGTGACGTGCGGCGCATCTTGCTGCACACGTTGGGCCCACGGCTGGACCTCGCGGACCTGGTGCAGGACGTGTTCATCAACGTGCTCACCTCGGTGCGTTCGCTGCGCGAGGCCGGCGCCCTGCGCAGCTGGCTGTTCCAAGTAACGGTGCGCACCGCGCGCAAGCACCTGCGCGGCAGCTCCCGCAAATGGTGGCTCAAGCTCTGGCCCGAGGGCGACGAGCTGGAGTCGCAGCCCGCCGCCATGCTCGAAGAGAACGCGTCGGACGCCGTGCAGGCGACGTTTCGCATTTTGAAGAACATGGAGACGGAAGACCGCCTGGTGTTTTCACTACGGTACGTGTCGGGTCTCGATCTCGCCGAGATGGCCGAGGTGTGCGAGACGTCGCTATCCACGTTGAAACGGCGTCTGGCTCGAGCCGAGCGGCGCTTTCACGCCGAGGCTCAAAGAGACGACGCGCTTAGCGGCTGGGCCGCTGGGGGAGAATCATGAAGAGCCACCGCTTGCAGGCCCTGGGCGCGCAGCTGCGCGACGACTTGGCACGCCACGAAGACGTCGATCGAGTGAGCGAAGCGCGAATTCGACGCCAGCTGCTAGCGCGCGTCGCCGGGGCCAAGGCGCCTCGCCCGCGCTGGTCGTACGGTCTTTTGGCGGCCGGCGTGCTGGCCGCGGCAGCAGCCCTGTTTTTCTGGGCCGCGCCCGGGGTGCAACACGAGCCGCTGCGGTTCTGGATCGAAGACCGCACCGGTCACGTCGACGAGTGGGTCACGGCGCGCGACGCCGAGCAGAGCCTGCGCTTCTCCGACGGCTCGAGCATCGTGGCTGGGCCGCATACCACCACGCGCGTGATGCAGATCGGCCCGGATGGGGCGCATCTCACGCTGGAGCGCGGGCACATCGACGCGCACGTGGTGCACCGGGACGCTTCGCGCTGGCAAGTCGCGGCCGGTCCGTTCGTGGTGCACGTCACCGGCACGCGTTTCCGCGTCACCTGGGATCCGCAAACCGAAAAGCTTGCGGTGAAGGTCACGGAGGGCAAGGTCGAGGTCACCGGTGACGGCCGCCCCAAGCATGAGCTCACCGCCGGCTCGGTGCTGGAGCTTTCGGCGAACGCCGCGGTGGGCTTGCAGAGCGCGCTCTTGCCCAGCGAGCCCAGCGCAAGCGCGGCGCCCAACGTGCCCTCCGCCGGCCCGAGCAACGGTGAGCCCGGCGCCCGCGACGAAGACGAGCTGCGCGCGCGAAAAGCGGCCGAGCGCAAGCCCGACTTTCGCGAGCTGTCCACCGCCGGTCACTACCGCGAGGCTTTGCAGGCCATCGAGCAGCAGGGCTTCGCGGCCTCCTGCAAAAGCCTAGGCGTGCGCGACTTGCTCACTTTGGGATCGACGGCTCGTCTAGCCGGCAGCGCGGAACGAGCTCGCGAAGCCTACCTGGCTGCGCGCCGCCGCTTTCCGAACAGCGCGGAGGCCGGCATCTCCGCGTTTTCGCTGGGTCGCTTGGCGTCCGATACCGGGCATGCCAGCGATGCCATCAGTTGGTTCAATCGCTACCTCACCGAGCAACCGAGCGGACCCTTGGCGCGCGAAGCGGCCGGGCGACTGCTCGAGCTGCTGCGACAAACGGGCGACACCGCTCGCGCGCGGGAAGCCGCCGAGAGCTACCTGAAGCGCTACCCGACCGGTCCGCACGCCGCGCTCGCCCGCAGCCTCACCCAAAGATGAGCGGCGGCGCGCGGCTGCTCCAGCTGCTCTCGCTTCTGCTTTTGCTCGTCACCTTCCCGGCCCGCGCCGAGACGCCAGCGGCGGGTACCATCCTGCTGGTGGTGGACGACCGGGCCGTGGCGCTGGCGACGCGCGTGGCCGCCGAGCTCGAAGCCCTAGGATTTTCCGTGCAGACTCAGACTCGCGAACCCAAGCCTGCCGAGCTGGCCAGCGAAGCGCGACGCGCGGGTGCGTTCGCGGCCATCGGTATCGGCCCCACCGCGGAGGGCAACGTCGAAATCACGGTGCTGGACCGCGTGACGGGTAAGACGGTGCGGCGCGAAATCTTGGGCCGCTCTTTGACCGACCCGACGACGCGCGAGCTCGTCGCGTTGCGCGCCTCCGAGCTGCTGCGAGCGAGCTTGATGGAGATCGAAGCGCCCCACCCCCCGCGCGGGGAGCTGCCGGCCACGCCCGTAGTCGCCCGCGTCGCGGTCGCGCCGGAGACGATTCGCAGGCCCGAGCGGCGCCTGCGTTTGGGCGCCGAGACTGGAGTGCTGGTCGCGCCGGGCCTCTCGCCCGCTCCGCTGTTGCAAGCGGCGTTGGGGGTACGAGCTTGGCAGCGGCTGGAGCTGGGCGTGACGTTGGGCAGCCAGCTCACGGCTGGCGGCCGCGCCGTAACCGACGGGCGCATCGAAGCGACCGCGCGCTGGCTCGGCCTGGGACCCAAATTGCTGCTGCTGCCGCGCAGCGAAAGCGGCCAGGTCGCGCTCGGCGTCGAAGCTCAGCTGACACTCTTGGGATTGTCGGCTTCCGGCTTCGCGGCGGACGCGAGCCACCGCGGGCAAACGCGCCTGGTCTGGGCCTCCGCGGCGACGTTGGGCATCGACTCGAAGATCCGTCTGCACAAGCAGCTGTGGTGGGCGCTCAAACCGTCGGTCGGTTTCGCCTTCAGTGAGCTGTCGCTGCGCGCCAACGCTCGAGACGTGAAGATCTGGGGTCGTCCCTGGCTGCAATGCGCGACGGGCTTGGAGGTCGAGCTATGAGCCGCGCGGCCCGCTTCGGCGCCTTGCTGCTGGGCCTCGGCCTCGTGGGCTGTGGCCGACAGGAGCTCGACCTACTGGTCGGCACCGGCAGCGACGATCCGTGCCAGACCTTTCAGAGCGAAGGCGAGTGCGACGCGAACGCTGCGCTCGGCTGCTCGTTCCAGCCCAACGCCGAAGGTTGCCTGAGCAGCGACCCGAGCTGCCAACCCGGTATGTGTCGCAATGGAGATCCGTTCGTTCGCCGCGTCGAGCGCAGCTTCTTCTTGAACGGCGAGCCCTTCCGCTTCGTCGGCGTGTCCAGCTGGGCGCTCTTGGAAGGCAGCCAATGCACCACCGGTAAGCCCGAAGACCGCGAGGCTTGGATGCAGCGCGCCTACGACGAGCTGGTGCCGTCGCGCAGCAAGGTCGCCCGCTTCTTCGCGTTCCAGAGCAGCGCGGGCCCGAGCGGCAACGACTTTACCCTGTTCGACTCCTCGGTCCGGTACGCGCGGCGCGCCGGCGTGCGGTTGATCTTCATCATCGAGCACGCCACCGGAAATTGCTCCAAGGGGGGACAGCGCGAAAACGCCTGGTACGCCGGCGGCTATCAAAGCCCGGACAACGGCTATGCCCTCTCCTACCGCGACTTCGCCCAGGCGCTCGCCCAACGCTACCGCGACGAGCCGACAGTCCTCGGTTACGTGCTCATCCAAGGTTTGGGGGACGGCACCGACGGCACGGCGCTGCCAGGCTTCGTGAGCGAGATGGGGCAGCTGCTCCACGGCGTGGCGCCCAATCAGCTGGTATCGCTCGACTTGAGCTGGAACGGCGGTGGCCCCGACGGCGGCGCCGCGTACCGAGCGCTGCAGCAACAGCCGGCCGTGGACCTGGTCGACA
>JBEQSW010000170.1:0-3841 GCA_040348565.1 Myxococcales bacterium
TCACCGGTCACACCGCCTGCAACCAGCCCAAGCGAGCCTCGGATCGACGTCAATGGCGTCCTGAGCTCGTGACTGACCGTCGCCACGAACTGGTCCTTGAGCCGATCAAGCCGCTGGCGCTCACTAATGTCGCGCGCAATGTTGATGAAATGTGGGCGCTCCCCGTCGTGCGCGACGTACTGCACGATCACCTCGACTGGGATCTGGTGCCCCTGTCTGTGCCAATGCACGGCCTCGAACAGAATCACGCTCTCTTCGCCCGTGAGCAGAGGCTCCAGCCGGCTACGAAAGCTCGCGGCGTCCAAGCCGCGCTTGAGATCCAGCGGCGTCATGCGCAACAGCTCGTGCTGGGTGTAGCCGGTCTGAGCCTCCGCCCCGCGGTTGGCGTAGCGGAAGCGCAGCGTGTCTGGCTCAAAGATGAAGATTCCGTCCTGCGTACTGTCGAGGGTCCCCTTGAACTCACGGAGCAGACGGGACCGCCGACGAAGCTCCAGCAGCGCCACGACCTGATCGGCCAGCAGTTCCAGGGAGCGTAGCTGTCCTTCGCTCACCCTCCTTTCTCGATGGTCAATCGCGCAGAGCGTGCCGAGGACGAAACCGTCGGGAGTCCTTAGCGGCATGCCGGCGTAGAAGCGAACGTGAGGAGCGCCGGTCACGAGCGGGTTGTCTGCGAACCGATCGTCGAGGAAGGCGTCGGGCACGACGAGATACTTGTCGCTCGCCACCACGTGGCCACAAAACGAGACGTCTCGTGGAGTCTGGCTCGCGTCGAGCCCGTAGCGCGACTTGAACCACTGGCGGTCGACATCGACGAGCGAGATGAGGGCGATCGGAACATCCAAAATGCTTGCGGCTAACTGCGTGAGCCCGTCGAACGCTGGTTCACTCGCCGTGTCGAGCACCGCATAGTCGGCGAGCGATTCGAGGCGCCCAACTTCGTTCGGTGGAGTCTCGGGCGTTTTCATCGTTGCCGGCGGGACGCGTCTGCAGCGAGGCGAAGGATGGTCGGGCGTGCGCTTCGGCTTCCCGACCAGGACGGGCGACTGCTCGCAATTGGCGGGCCTGAACGAGCAACACGGCCGGTGGCGGCCGCAATTTAGGCGGTGGCCAATTCGCCGCTAAATCCAGCGGTCCAGGGCAGCCAGACGCGCACCTCAACCTCGCGTTGCAGCCATCCCAGCCGGGCGGGTCCGACCGTCCCACGAAGCCGTTGCCGTCAGGTTGCCGCGACTTTGCACCAAACGGCGGAACTAGACGGAACAGGGTGGAAGCCTTCGGAAGAGTCTTTCGCTTGCGATTCCAAGGAGATGTCGGTCAAGGTCGCGTCTCGCAAAGGGTTTCTCCTTGGATCACAAACGGGTTCAATTCCCGGCGCCTCCACAAACAGCACAAGCCCACCTCGGTGGGCTTTGCTGTTTTGTGGGCCACCGGATCTTAGGCTGTACGTCTCCGCCTCCGGCGTCGCCGCCGCGCGCAATTCCCGGCGCCTCCACCGGAAAGCCCGATGAAAGTCGGGTTTTCTTGTTTTCTGGTCAGGGAGCTCCCTGACCTCGCAACGTCTTCTAAGTGGAATCGAGCGTTTTTAGCCCGGGTCCTCTTCCGGCCTAGGGAGACGACGTCGACGTTTCGAGCTACCCTAACAGGGTCATGTCGAGCGCTGCAGTCCGTCAGGTTATCGCCCTCGCGGCCGAGCTTTCCGAAGAGGAACGGCGCGTCGTCGTCGATGCCATCGCCCCACAGGAGTCCGTGGCCGGGCTCGCCGCCGAGTGGGAAGCAGAGATCGCGCGACGGGCCGAGCGGGTACGCACAGGGCAATCCGCAGGCAAGCCTGCTGCTGAGGTGTTCGACAGACTCGAGGCTCGACTCAAAGCGCGGTGATGGCTGAGCTGATTATCGAGCCCGAGGCGGAGGCCGAGCTCGAGGAGGCCGGCGATCGATACGAGGAGAGCGTGCCGGGCCTTGGCCTTGAGTTCCTGCTCGAGATGCGAGAGCGCACACTCGGGATTGCGGAAGCTCCGCTTCGTTATCCGGTCTTCGGTGGCGTCGCGGACGTGCGCTGCGCTCACGCCGTTGGGCGGTTTCCGCACCTCATCGTCTACATGCCGTTTGGCGACGCCCTTCATATTCTCGCGTTCATGCACCCGCGACGACGCCCCGGTTACTGGGCAAATCGAGGCCCGTTGCGGCGGTGACGACTTGACCGTGGCCTGGGTCAGGCAGTTCCCTGAGTTGCACTGCCAAACCGCGTCACCGTGCGCCACCTCGAGCACCACAGCTGCTTCCACCCCACCTGCCCTGCTCCCTCGTCGGCACGACCTGCCAGATCCCAGCGCCGCCGCCGGCGTTGCACTGAGCGCGTCTCCGCCTCGCGAGCCCACCTCGGCCGAGCACGAGCACCGGGCGCTTCTTGTTGGTTGCGCTGACGCGGAACCACCGGATCTCGCCACGGCGAATCACGGAAACTCCGGCTCACCATCATCGTCGATGGGGCCCTGGGGCCCATCTGTAACCCACTCGCGCCATGCTTCGGCTTGCTGCTCGGGACGAAGCTCAAGGTCATCGTCCGCGAGCGCGATCAGCACGCGAACGCGTTAGTTTTCACTACCTTTTACCCGCGGCAGCATTGACTGCAAGAATGGGGCGGCGGTCGCCGTCGCCAAGAAAATGCCCGAGGGCTTTTCGCGCAACTGGAGGCAGCACGGACCGAAAGGGAGGGAGCCTCCAGATGAAGCTGCTCTTCGACCACGGAACGCTGGTGCTGGCTGAAGCCCCGGATCTTAGCCGCAAGGCCATTCCCGGCCTTCTTTGGGATCCCCGGGTCGAGCTTTACCGGGCACCTGCACATCGCTACGCAGAAGTCAGGGAAGCGCTCGGCTCCCTGCGAGTGCCTTTCGCGGATGAGGTGCGGCGCCGCAATCCAGACCTCACGCAACGCTGGCAGATCGTCGAGCTCCGCCCCTATCAGCAGGCCGCAATCCTGGCTTGGCGGTTGGCTGACGAGCGAGGGCTCGTCGTTCTGCCCACCGGCAGCGGAAAGACCCGCGTCGCCGCGGCTGCGATGGCGGCGACCAATGCACCGACGCTTTGTCTGGTGCCGACCCGAGCACTGCTCAATCAATGGCTCGCGGAATTGTCGAAGCTATGTTCAGGGCCCATCGGTTGCCTGGGGGATGGGCGGCAGGATATCCACCAGATCACGGTCGCGACGTTCGAGTCCGCGTTTCGCTGGATGCCGCGGATCGGAAACCGGTTTGAGCTGTTGGTGGTTGATGAGGCGCACCATTTCGGCTGCGGTGTGCGCGACGAAGCCCTGGAGATGTGCGTAGCCAGCCGACGACTCGGCCTATCCGCCACACCGCCCAACGGTCCGGCACTCGTTCGACTCGAGGAGCTGTTGGGCCCGGTGGTGTATCAACTCGGCGTCGGCGATTTGGCCGGCAAATGGCTTGCCGACTTCGATTTGGTCGTGCTCCGAGTTGGGCTAGACCGCGAGGAGCGTGCTCGCTACGAGGCCGACCATCGCCTCTTCGCTGAGCTCAACCGCCAGTTTCGGTCCCTGCACCCGGCTGGTACCTGGCAGGAGTTGGTCGCGGCAGCGTCCCAATCGGCAGATGGTCGTGCAGCGCTGCGCGCGTGGCGACGGTCACGACAGCTGGTGAGCTTCACGCGCGCGAAGGCAGCTGCGGTCCGGGCGCTGCTCGCCCGTCACCGGGACACCAAGGTCCTCGTGTTCACCGCAGACAACGCCGCCGCCTACGCGATTGCCCGCGAGCATCTGATCATGCCGATCACGTGCGAAATTGGTCGCCCGGAGCGCGAGCGGGCCCTACTGGCATTTCGA
>JBEQSW010000283.1:0-6945 GCA_040348565.1 Myxococcales bacterium
GAGTGTGCCGGCGTGCTCGAGGGCCAGGACGTGATGGCCTCGGAGTCGGCGTGCTCGTTATTCTCGGAGGCCATGCCGGCTGGCTGCCGCGTTTGTCACCCAAAGCGTGGGCGGGCGAAAAATTTTCGCGGACGCCTCTTGGTCGGAGGTTTGCGGCGGGCCCAGCCCAAGCACTCCCTCAAATAAGCGCGCGGCCGCCACGAGCGTGTTCGCTCGGCGGCCGCGCTACCCCACGCCGACGCTCGAACCCTAGGGGTGAGCGTGAGCGTGCTCTTCGTCTGTTTGGGCGACGGCGCCCTCGGGAAGCTCGACTTCTGAGTCGGGTTGCAGCTCGGCGTTGCGTTTGGCAAGCCACGAGTCGAGCGAGAGCCGGCCCGAGCCGAACACCGAGAACGCGCCCAACATGGCCAGCACCAACGCCGCGAATTCCAGCGATTGTCCGGCCGTGAGCAGCCCTTCACCGATGTGCACGAACAACACCGCGCCGAGCAGCGGCGGAATTTGCACTGCCGCCGCCAACCGCGTACCGAGGCCCAAAGCCAGCAAGATTCCGCCGCAAAGGTGGGCCGCGACCACGTACTGCGACAACGCCAACGGCACGAACCAACTGTGCGAGCGCTTCAAGAAATCGAGCAGCACCTCGGGCCGGCTGATGAAGAGCGCGCCGCGCACCATCAAGCCGACGCCTAGGTAAATGCGGATCAAATCGAGCCCAACGCTCGGGTCCTGCCACCACGCCTTCTTCGATTCGGTAGCCATCGTGCCTCCTGAAATGAAAAAATGCCGTGCGGCCCCCAGATTTCATGCCAATTCGCGACGCGAGCCCCCGCCCGTGAGCCTCATTGTGTCACTTCTCGTGGCGTGTGCACACGCCGCGACTCCATTTTGAATGGCAGTCTGAGCGCCAATCCTTCCCCCGAGAGCCCCATCGGCGCGCCGTTGTCGGCTAAGCGGGCGGTCAGGGCGCGCAACCTTTGGGTTTCGTGGAGGTTGTTCGATGGCGCCCCGCGTCAGGAACAGCATGAAAAATTGCCCTTTGACTCGTTTCACCCTCTCGTCCCCGGGCCTTTCGTCGCGGAACCCGGGCGGGGGTGGTAGCGTGAATCGCCATGGCGGCACGCCCATGGCTCATCGCGCAACTGGATGCGATGCATCGGAGTCGGGGCGGCGACTGGTACTACCGCACGTTTGCGCCGGGGCGGGCCCTGGCCGCGCTCGACGGCGTCCACGTCGTGAACGTGGACCAAGCCCACCGCCAGCTGTCGAAGATTTTGCAGCAGGCCGACGTGTTGGTCATGAATGGCGTTTGCTCGGTCGATTTGCTGCCGGTGCTGCAAGAACGCCGGCAAAGCAAGCGCCTGAGCGTGTTCGAGATCAACGACGACGTTCAGCAGATTCAGCCCTCCAATCCCCTGGCGGGCTTTTTCGCCCAGCCCGACAACCTACGGCTATTTCGGCGCTTGGCGCTGAGCTCGGACGCGGTGCAATACAGCGTGCCCGAGCTGGAGCGGCTGTACGGCTGGCTCAACCCGCGCGGGCGTGTGTTCTTGAACCAGGTCGTGGCGCCGCCACCGCTGCGCGTCGCAAACGCTGGCGGCGGAGTCAACATCGGCTGGGGTGGCTCGGCCGGGCACCTCGAAGACATGGCCGAGGTCGCCCCCGCGCTGATGGCGTTTGTGGCCGCGAAGCCCAGCGTGACTTTGTGCCTGATGTGCTCGGACAAGATCTGGAGCTTGTTCGACGCTTTGCCCAGCGAGCGCAAGCGCCGCACGCCCACCGGGTCCATCGAGGATTACTACCGCTTCGTCGCGGAGCTCGACATCGGCATTGCGCCCAACCGCGACGCCGGCTTCAACCGCGCGCGCTCGGACGTGAAGTTCTTGGAGTACGCGGGGTGGGGTGCAGTACCGGTGGTGCAACGGCTGGCGCCGTATCTGGGCAGCGTTCGACACGGGGAGAACGGCTTTTTGTTCGACAGCACCGCCGGCCTCATCAGCTTGCTGGAACGCTTGGTCGGCGACGCGGCCGAGCGGCAACGGGTGCGCGGGCAGGCGCACGCCTACGTGCAGCGTGAGCGCTTGCAAGCGCAGCACGCCGCCGAGCGCTTGGCATTTTACCTGGAAGGGATGCCCGAGCCGGCCGCGAGCACGGACGCGGCCGGCCTGTTTCAGGAGCTGGCGGCGCTCGAAGGCGCCGAGGTCGCGGGGCGCCACGTCGTGCTCTCGCACACGGCGTACGAGTCTCGCCTCCACGACGGCTTGGTGCTGCTCCAAAACAGCGGAGAGCGTGAGCGCGAAAGCGGCGTCCGTCTGTTGCTGGAAGCCGCGGCGCTCGAGCCCATGCAAGCGCTGCCCGAGCTATTTTTGGGCGTGCAGCTCGACGCCGAGAAGGAATTGCGGGCGGCCCTGGCCAAGAATCCGCGCTCCGTGCAGGCCTTGCTGGCGCTTGGCTCGCACTATCTGGAGCGCGCCCAGTTCCAGCCGGCGCTCGAACGCTTCTTGGCCGCCGCCCAATTGGCGCCGGGCTACGAAATGCCGTTTGCCTACGCGTCACGCGCCCTGCAGAAGCTGGGTGCGCCGAAGGAAGCCACCGAGTTCGAGCGCTTGGCACAGAGCATGGCCGGTGCGGTGCTGCCCCCGGCTACGTGAACGACTGGTGATCGCGGCTCTCGACAGCGCGAAAAAATTGACTATGCGCGGTTGCTGCCACGAGCGGCTAGCACTGCAGCAGCATGAGACGAATGTTGCGCGGGCTTTTGCTGCTGGCGGTGCTGCTGTGCCTAGCGCCGAGTGCTCGCGCAGACGTGAGCCAAGACGTCTATTCGGACGCCAAGGACATCATCACCGAGCTGATCGAGCGCGACGTCGCCGAGAGCGTCGCCTCGGACCTAGCCTGCTACTCGCCCGACGGCTTGCTCAAGTACTTTCCGAACACGCTGCAGGCCGTGTTCGACCGCAACATGGGGGCGATCAAGACGCAGCTCGAGCGGGATACGGTCAACTTCGTCGCCAACTACGCGTTCGACTGCTTTCGACAAAAGCGCTCCATCCCACTCGGTCAGTTTCTGCCCGTCTCTGGCTTCGACCCCAACGACGCGACGACCAATAAGTGTCGAGAAGAAGTGAGGGACGCCGGCGGGCCCGCCGAATACGCGGCCCGGGTCGAGGCGGCTCACGTCAAACGCGAGGTCGCCTATCGGCCGATCGATCTGTGCGAAAGCACGCAACCGAAGTCGCGCGAGGTAGAGGCCCTTTGTCCGTTCGTGGCCGCGCTCCGCGGTGCTACCGCCGAGAATCCGAAGGAAGGCTTGCTTGCCTTCGCCGAAGCCGCAGCATCGATTGGTTTCAAGGCATGGTCCGCCGACTTGAGCGAAGGCTTGCGGCTCGCCCAGCCAGGGGTGGCGCTCCAGGCCCAAGTCCAGGTCGACAGCGAGCGCGTCCACGCGGTCGTCTTCGAGGAGCTGCTGTCCCGCCTCACGACCGGCCACTACGACGCGGCCGGACTGCTAGCGAAAGTGAACGCTCAGGACTTCACCAAGGCGATCGAGCTGCTCGACACCATCAAGGCTCTGAAAGCCTCCGCCACCAAGACCGAAATCAAGGACGAGAAATTCAAGCTCATTTTCGACGCGCCCTCGCCGCGCACCAGGCTGTACGCCGGAGCGCTGCGCCTGCTGCTGGCGTCGGAAGCGCCTCTGCGCATCAACGTCGACCACGCTTCGGTGAAGAACCTGCTGCCGACGCTGAAATTGCTGGTGGTCGGCATGTCTCCGCCGAAGCCCGGCGACCTTCCGGGCGAGACCCTGGCGCGCTCGCTGTTGGCTCATGCCGGCGCGGCTCCGTTCGGTAGCTACGTCGTTTCGGAGACGGACGACGGCGTGGATCTTACCGGGGGCAACAAGACCCGGCCGCTCGCCCTGACTGGTCCCGGGCTCGCGCGGCTGGCGGAAATCGAGGCCATGTTCAAGACCGCGCTGAACCTCGAGCAGCTGCTGGACGCGGTCGGCCTCGAGCCGAGCTCGCGTCAGTATTTGATCGTCAAGGTGCTGCTGCAAACCATCGTCGGCCTGGTGCAGAGCGTCGAAGAGACCGCGGAAGCGCTCAAGGCCATCCCTCGCAAGGCCGACGGCCGCATCGATTTACTGACGCTGCTCGACGCTTTCGTTCGCCCCAACAAGAACCAGGGTTTTTGCCCGCCACTACCCGCGGGCGCGGCGACGCCAGCGCCGGGCGGCCCCGTCATGCACGTGACTTTGTGCGCGCTGATGCGTCAAGCCGTCGCCATCGCCGATCCCCAGAATCTACTGCTGCCTATCTTGGGCTCAGCGCTGGACCACGACTACCGCCGGGTAGCAGTGCAGGTCACCAATAGCGTCTTCTCCGCGCCGGCCATCGAGGCCATGTGCTGCGGTAAACAGGCCAGCTGCCGCGACATCGCCGTGCTTTACGGGCGCCTCGCCAAGACCGTCGTGTCCTACGTGCTGATGCCGCGCAACGACGAGGACCAATCCATCGCCGCGCGCGCGGCCTTCAAATCCGCGGCTATCGACGTGATTCGCGAGATTGGAAAGCGCGGCGGCGTCGACCGCAAGACGGCCAGCATCCATTCGTTGTTGATTCCGACGGGCACCTTGCGCGCCGCTTGGAGCGGCAGCTACCAGCAAGTCGACGTGCGCGGCAACGGCATCCGCTACAGCCCGACCATCGACTGGCCCACGCTGCGCTGGCGTGTCACCCCCAATGGCTCTGCCGCCTACTTGGGCCTCGCGTTATCGGCCCTCGACGGGCTCGCTCCGTTCACGGAAGCCGTGTCACGCAAGCGCGAGCTCGCCTATCACAACGAATACAACACGGCTTGGCTCACCGCGGTCGTGCCGCGGGTCTCGGGATTGCTGGCGCTGCCGTGGCTGACCAAGAACACCGCGCTCGTGGTTTCGGCAGGCATGCGCCTGGCCGCCCCCTACGAGGTCGGCAAGACCGACGACGGCCGGCGCTTGTTCACCTATTCCACGGTGTTCGGCAACGCCGATACGAGGAACAACCACATGAACACTTCGCAGCTGATGTGGCAGGCGGTCGAGCTGAGCGCGGGGGTGCAATACGTACCATGAAGCGCCCGTTCCCATTGCTCCTGATGCTGGCGCTGCTGGCGACGCTCGCTTGCTCGACCAAGTCACTCTACACCATCAAGTTCGCCAGCGAGCCGGTGTCACGCAAAGGCAACTGGCGCTCACCGGTTGCGCCCTTTCTGATCATCTCTGATACGCAATACGCGGTTCCGTTCACCGACTACGATCTGGTCTATCAGCTCGGCAAACAGCGCATCGTGCTGCCGCCGGTGCTGTCCACGATGGCTTCCAAGAGCTTTTACCGCAACGCGGAGTCGCACTTCGGTGTGCCGCTCGCCCTCGACTCGGTGTTGACGCGGTCGGAAGCGATTTTCCACCTTGGCCTGTTCGGCGGCGACATGGCCGAATTTTCGTGCAAGCGCGAGGCCGAGCGCATGTTTCGGGTGCTGAAGGCGCACCCGAGCCTGCCTTTCATCATCACGATCGGCAATCACGATGCCACCCTGCATGGCAGCTTCGACACTGCCGCCAGCTCGACCGCGAACGCGACCGACTGGGACCTGTACTCGTTCGATCTTTGGCGCAGCGTTTGCGGGCCCGAAGGCGGGCCGCTCACCAAACCCGGCTTCATTCGGCAAATCTTCGACTACTACAGCGAGGTTTGGAAATTCGACTTCAAGTCGGCCTTGGACGGCAAGGGCCTGCAGCCGGGGCAGAGAGCTTCCGGGGTCGTGATGAACGCCGCGGGCTGGCAGCTCGAGTTCGACGTCGAGCTCTCTTTCGAAGAAGGCCGCGAAGCTCACCGCCAGAGCCACCTCTATCAGCGCTTCACCCACTTCGACCTGGCGGGCAAGCAGCAGCCCACGGTGTTCACGTCCCTCGACACCACCGATTTCGGCGGGCGCCCGGTCTTGTGCAGCACCACCAAGGTCGCCGAATCGGTTGCGTCGCGAGTGGTCCAAATCGGTCTCGGCGGCGCCGTTTCGGACGAGCAGGTGACCTGGTTGGAGGAACGACCGCTCGCGCCCAGCGTGCCTCAGTTCGTGCTCTCCCACTACTTGCCCTTTCAAGACGTGAATGGGCTCGACAGCTGCGACGCCACCTTCGGTACCCATTGCCTGGGTGCACGCCTGATGAGCGCGTTGCAGGGGGCTACCTACATTTATGCGCACGTTCACCAAAACTTCAAAGAAGGGGTGATCGAGCGGCCCGAGTGTTGGACGCAGACGTGCGGACGCGGCCCGTGCCCGCCCCGGCTGCACGATGACCCGACCTGCGCCGCGCTCGGCCAAAACCCAATCGTGCGCGTGCCTTCACTCATCGACAACAAGTCCTATGTGGTGTTCGACGGCGACCACTTCAGCTCGCAAGATTTGCTGAAAGCCGGCGACTTGAAGGGGCGCGCCCCGTTCGAGAGCGCGACCAGCACCTGCGACCAGCGCGTGCACGAGTACGTCGAGCTGAAGGCGCTGATCGACTGTCTGAAGGCCAGCGGCGGCAAGAGCGCCCCGCAGGGGTGCCTCGATCAAAAGCGGATTGCGAGCGAAGTCGAGCAGCTGGCGCCCCAGCTTTGCCAGGGCGCGGCGCAGCCCTGGGTGGACCGCCATGCCGCCGACATGGCGCGCTTCACGAGCAGCGCAGGCGAGGCCGCGCCACACGGGGCGCAAGCAACCGCCCAGGGCGTGTGCGTCGGGTGGCAACCCGCGAGCCGCTGGCGCTGCATTCTGCGCGGTTTGGCCTACGACGCGCTCGAGCAAACCAAGCTGCCGCTCGCCGACCAAGCCAGGCTGGGGGAAGCGCTGCTGTCGGCGGCGCAGCCCAAGCGGCTCGACGCCGACCAACAGCATCGTTAGAGCAACGATGTCCACGACCCGAAC
>JBEQSW010000316.1:0-3958 GCA_040348565.1 Myxococcales bacterium
GCGAAGCAACGCGCCAAGAGCGGCGCGTCCCAGTCGTCGCGCGGCACGTCGACCAGCGCAATGCGTTTGCCGGCCAGGGGCGCCAAGTCCAACAGCGCGGCGTCGGAACCGTTGGAGATACGGATCACGCCCTCGCGCGTGGCCACGACAGCGTGCGGGCTCAGCCGCAGCCCGAGCCCGACCGCCAGCTCTTTCAGTGGGGCCGACGGCTCGAGCCCGGATAGCGCGGGCCCATCGACGCTGCCGGCGTACAGGCTGCTGGCCCCCGCCGCGGCGTGCACCACGCTGACCGAAGCGCCGGCACGGCGCGCCGCCAAGGCCGCCGCGACACCGGCAAAGCCGGCGCCCAGCACCAGCACCTTCACGTGTCGTCCCCCGACGGATCGGACGACGCTTCGTCCGGCGCATCGGCGACGGCGCCGAGCTCTGCCCGCAGCGATGCCAGCGCCAAGGCCTCCGAACGCGCTTGCGCGGGTCCGATGGCGGCGCTGCGACGACGCGCGCTCTTGCGCAAGAAGCGCATGGCCATGGCCAGGCCCTGCGCTGGACTCTGGCCGGTGGCGTCCGCCACGATGCGCCCACAGCGCGCCGCGCAACGCATGCCGCCGCAGGCGCCCAAGCCG
Organism: Myxococcales bacterium; assembly: GCA_040348565.1. Lineage (GTDB taxonomy): Bacteria > Myxococcota_A > Polyangia > Polyangiales > Polyangiaceae > PMG-095. Next base: position 624 of record JBEQSW010000316.1, read on the forward strand.
AGCCGTGTGCGCCGTGAGACGTCTTCCACGCTGGTGGCCAGCTCTTGGTCTACGACGTAGCGAATTTCGGCCACCGTGACGGGCTCGCACACGCACGCGACCGCCGCCTCCCGCGGATCCCGCTGCATGCGCTCGAGGATGCGCAGGCTCCGGCTGCCGTGGCGGTATTCGAGACGGGTGGCGGTGACGGCTTCCATTCCGCCCGCAATCACCAACTGCATCGGGTCGACCGCTTCGTCGCCACCCGGTAGGGCCAGCGTGTGCGATTGGCAGGGCCCGCCGCGCCCGAGCCGCTGCGCGATGACGTCGGTCATTTCTTCGGAAAAAAGCCGATAGCTGGCCAGCTTGCCGCCGACCATCGAGTACAGGCCGGGCGCGCCGTCTTGGGTATGGTCCAGGATTTCGTGCTCGCGCGACAGGCGGTCTTCGTTCATACCCCAGCCCCACAACGTGGGCCTGACGCCGCCCCACGTGCCGATAGCGCGGGCCTCGCGGATGCTGGGAAACACGCGCTCGACGGCTTGGAACAAGTAGCGGACCTCGTCGCCGGTGGCGAGCACGTCGTCCAAGTCACCGTAGTAGTCGTCGTCGGTGGTGCCGAGCACGCTCATGTTCTGCCAAGGCATCAAGAAGACTTGGCGACCGTCGATGGCCTTCGTCGCAATCGCGTAGTTGGTCACGCGCCGATCGAGGAAGACGTGGATGCCCTTGCCGGGGCGCAAGCGCGCGGCTTCGGGCTTCAGGCCGCCGAGCGAGGCGGTGAGCGGTGCCCAAGCGCCGGTGGCGTTGACGACCAGCCGAGCCGTGCGCACGCCGACTTCGCCCGTCTTACGGTCGCGATAGCGCACGCCGTAGGCGCTGCCGTCCTCGCGCCGCAGCACCTCGAGCACGGTGGTGTGGACCCGCACCTCCGCGCCGCGCTCCAGCGCGTCACGCGCGTTGGCCACGCACAAGCGCGCGCCGTCGATGCCCCATTCGTCGAAAGAGACGCCGCCCTGCGAGGGCACGAGGCCCGGCTCCAGCGTCTGAACGTCGCTCTTGGACAGGCGCGCGTGCGGCTTCCCCGCTTTCAACGGCTGGTACTTGTCGTACAGGGTGAAAAAGCCGTCGTACGCGGCCAGCGTGGCCGACGCCTTGACGCCGGCTTCCTCGAACACCGGCATCAAGAAAGGAATGCGAAACAACAGGTGCGGCGCGACGCGCTGAATGTGCCCCGAGTCGAGGCACGACGAATAGGTCACGTCCGGGTCGTACGACAGGTAGCGCGGGCCACCGTGGATCATACCGCTGGAGTTGCCGCTGGCTCCGAACGCCAGGTCATTGCGCTCGAAGAGCGAGACCTTGAAACCTCGCAACGTGGCGTCGCGCAACACGCCCACACCGTTCACCCCGCCACCGATGACAATCACGTCCCGTTCGAGCTCCAGGCCTCGAGGGTCTCGCTCGAGCAAGGGGGACGCGGACCGTGGCATTCGCTCTCATTCGGTACCACGCCCCTCCCCCGAAGACCGCCACAAATTTGGCCTCGGAGACTATTGGGAGCTAGCTCGTCACGCCGTGCGTTCGATCGTCCTTCTTCTGGCCAGCCTGACGCTCGGGACCGCGTTTTCGCGGGTCGCGAACGCGGCCGAGCCAGCGCTGATCGGCCCGGACGACGGACCCGACGGGCGCCCCCACATCGTGCTGGATCAACTGGTGGTGCCAGTGACGGTGCCGGAGCACCAGCGCGTCAGCAAGGTGCTCGAAAAGGCGCTCAAGCACGAGGCGCATCGCTTTCAGTGGGGGGCGGGGCGTGCCAATCGCATCGAGTACCGTTTCTATCTCGAGCAGCTGGATGTGAGCGTGGAGCGCGGCGTGCTCAAGGTGCGTTGTACCGCGCTCGGTCGCTTGCCGAAGGGCAAGACCGCGCGCAGCAAGATCGAGTTCGGCGGCGACGCCAAAGACCCGCGCAAGGTCATCGACCACGTGCTGTTGATAGTGGCGCGGGGCGTGCTGTCTCGGCTTGCCGATCTCGAGCGCGACCGCCGCAGCCGCCGCTGAGACCGTTGCGACGACGACGTCAGGCGCTCGCTCGACCGAAGCGCAACGCCACACCCAGCCACGCGCGCGCGGCGTACAGGGCGTTCACGGCCACGTAAGGGTACAAAAACAGCTCGAGCCGGCCGGTGAAGGCCACGTACAAAATGTACGACGGGTAGTGGATCAGAAACTTGGCGACGCCTTCGACCAGCCGCACCGCGCGCGCGACCAGGCTCTGCGCCGGCGGCGTCGCGCCCTTGGGCGGGGCAATTTCCGGGTGGCGCTGAAACGACGTGAGCGCGATGCCCGAGGCCAGCGACACCAAGCCGCCGATGCCCAGAAGCGCAAACGGCTGCTCCGGATGCTCCATTTGCAGACGAACCGCCGCCGCCGCCAAGATGGCAAAAGCCTTCAGCTCATCCATCAGAAAATCGAGCAGGTGCCCGGCCGGCGAAGCCAGGCCGCGCCAGCGCGCCAGCATGCCGTCCGCGCAATCGAGGACGTACGACGCCTGATAGACCAGCACGGCAACCAGCAAGCCGGTGCGCCCCGGGAGCGCCAAGAGCAGGCCGGCCGACGCCACGCCGACCACGAACGAGGCCAACGTAACCTGATTGGGCGTCACCTGCGTGTCCTTGATCGCGTTGACCAGCACCGCCGCCACCGGGCGGCACACGTAGCGGTTCCAGAACAAATCGGGGACCTTCTTGGTCCTTTGGTAGACTTCGCGAGCGCCCATGGTCTTGCCCTACCCTACACGTGTTTCCCGGCTGGCTTTGGCCTGTATTTTGGGCTGGTGGGGCTGCCAACGCGCCGACCCGGCCGCCCCCGCGCTGGCCGCCGCGAAGGCTGAGCCCTCGACGACCGTCGCCGCTCACGTGCTCGACGAGCCCGTCACCCCCAGCGCATTGCCGCCCCCCACCCCGCCCGTCGCAGCCTCCTCCGCCCCCTCGCCGAACCGCCCCTTCACGAACGTGCTCATCCTGGGTGATTCGCTGAGCGACGAAAAAGTCGGCGGTGGAGGCTTCGTGCGCATCCTGCGCGAGCGCTGTCCCAAGACGACGTTCGACAATCGCGCCAAGGGCGGGTTCATGGTCAACCAGATCCGAAAGCGGCTCGAAACCGAAATCCTGCCCGAGAACCGCAGCTATTCTCACGCCATCGTGTTCGGCGGCGTCAACGACCTGTACAGCGATCAGACCGCCAACCGCACGCTCGAGCGCATCCAGGCCGATCTCAGCCGCATCTACGCCGACTTGAAGGCGCGCGGAACGGACGTGATCGCCATCACCGTCACCCCGTGGGGTGACTTCAAG
>JBEQSW010000173.1:0-24274 GCA_040348565.1 Myxococcales bacterium
ATGGTCGTTGAGCAGCACGTTCAGCGACGCGCCCGAGCCAGCGGCGATGTCGAGCCAACCATCCGCGTTGAAGTCCGCAGACGCGATGTGCCCGAAGCCGAGCTCGGCTTGCCCCTTCAGCAGGAATTCCTTGGCTTCTCCGAAAGCACCGCTGCCGTCGTTGCTCAGCAAGCCGATGCGGGGGGCAATGCTCTGACCGGGAAACGAGCTGGCAATCGCCAAATCGAGATCGCCATCGCGATCGAAATCCGCCAAAGACAGCCCAAAAACGGTCTTCTGTCCGGGCTGCTTGGTACCCGGTTGGTCACCAACGAAATGGAACGTTCCGTCACCTTTACCAAGAGCGACCGCCGCTCCGTCGAAGTCCCGACCCGAAACCAAATCGAGGTGCCCATCGGCGTTGGTGTCACCGACCGCGATTGCCCAAGCGTAGCCGGTGATGTTGATGATCGGGTCGACGGGCGAGGCCGCGACCGTCGGTACCTCAAAAGTCGGCACGACCGGCGCCGGCCCTGCGCCGCTGGCTCCGCCGGCTCCGCCGTCGACCAATTCGCCTGCATTTCCACCGGCGAGCCCTTGGTCCGTGGCGCCACCCTCGGTCGTGCTACCGCCCGTGCCGCCTTGCGCGACGGGCGGGGAGCCCGCCGAGCCGCGATCCATGGGACTGTTTCCTCCGCTTCCGCTGGAGCCGCTCGTTGCGCGCATGGGCTGCTCGTCGTGCGCGGCGCGGCCGCAGGCACCCACGCCCCATAGGCAAAGGAGCACGGTGCTCCAGCGCGCGCGCGCGCGTCCACGCCGTCCTAACATGGCATCTAGTGGGTGATGCGGCGTAGCCCCCGCGGATCACAATTCGCGACGCTCGATGCGCTGACGCTCAACCCCGAGTATCCCCACCATGCAAGCCATCGCTCTTCCCACTGCCATGCCCTCGTCCAGCAGCGTCCGTGCCAGCCCCCATCGCAAAAAACGGCTGAATCCACCCGCCTCAGGCTACCAATCTCTGCCACCTGCCAACGCCCGAATCCCGCGCGGTCCTAGCCCTGCAATTGGCTTCTCTGGCCCTTGAGCAGGATCCTGCTCGACGGAGCCAACGCGCGCCCGCGAACGCGATCGCGCACGATGGCTGGCGCTGTGCCCACCAGCTGCCGAGCGTGGGAAGTGGCCGCCTGTCCCGCCGGCCGCGGGCAAGCGGCCTCGCTTGGGCGTCCTTCGCGGTCTAGGCTTCGGCAAATGGCTGACGCCGCCGCGGAGGCGCTCGCTCGCACCCTTCACCGAATCGGCGCCGCGCGAGCTCGAATTTTTGCCGGATGGCTCGCGGTCGTCCTCGGGCTCAGCGGTTGCGCCAAGCATGCGCCGCTGGCCGACCCGGCGGTCCCTTTGACCCCACCGACCCGGTTGTGCTCCACCGACGAGGCTCCGCCGGCGTGCCGGAGCGCCGGTCAGCTGGAACGATCGATGTCGGGCCCGACCGAGCTATTGGGTGTCGCCCCGACGCCCGGCGGCACGCAGGGCGCCAAGATCCTCACCCTGCAAACGAAGGTGGGTCGGGGTTCGATCGTTTTTCGTGAGAAATGGCGGCCGCAAAGCAGCGCCGACATCATCAACGAGCCACGCAAAGAGCTGGCCGCCTATGCCGTCCAGAAGCTGTTCCTGGACGATGCGGAGCTCGTGATTCCGCCGACGGTCGCCCACTGCTTTCCTCTGATGGAGTACCGAAATTTCGTTCCTGAAGCGAGCGCGACGTTCGACGGCAGCGACTGCGTGTTTGGCTTCGCTTCGTACTGGCTGGAGTCAGTAAAGACTGCGAAATCTGCGCGTGAGGATGGGCTATTGGCGGCCGGCGTAGGCGCCTGGGATCCCAATCTTTTCGAAAGTGACCGCCTGTATCGGCGCTCGATTTCGCACACCAACCTACTCACCTACCTGATCAACCACGGCGACGCGCACAACGAACAGTTCGTGTTGGAGCAGACCACCCGGGGCGTGAGAACGTACGTGGTCGACAACAGCATTGCGTTCAGGAGCATCAAGAACCCGATGCTGCTGTTTCGCGAAGATTGGTCCAAGGTTCGCGTTCCGCTCTTGCCGCGGCGCACCGTCGAGCGCCTGCAAGCCCTTACCGACGAGGATTTCGCGCGGCTCGCGATCGTGGTCGAGCTCGAACGTCGAGGAGCCGACTTGGTTTCGGTAGCTCCAACGCCCGTAACCTCCGCGAGCGACGGAAAAGCGCTGGCGTGGGCCGGCGACCACCTGCGGATTGGGCTCACCCCGGGCGAAATCGAGCTCGTTCACTCGCGGGTGCGTGACTTACTTGCCCGGCCGGATCTGGAGAGCATCGTCGATCGGTGAGCCGACGTCTGGTGGTGCGCTCATCGCATCGAAGGTCGGAGACTTTCTCTCGTAAGCTTTGCCGGCCGACCATCAGTCGGGTTGGACCGCTTTGGGCGACTCTGGTTCCGGGCCACGCGGGCAACCGTTGGTCCTGCGCTCGCCCGTGCGGACGCCATCCACCTCGGGGCACGCGTCCGAGGGCGCGCAAATGCCGTCGCCGTCGGGGTCGACACAGACGTCCGGCGCATATTCGATCGAAAACGTGGCCCGCATGGACGGGGTGCCGTCGCCGCGCGTGAAGCCGGGGCCGATGCCGGAGCCGAATTGCCAGTGTTTGGCGAGCGTCACGTGAAGCCCGAGCAGCAGCTCGAGCGGCGTGGCGCGTCCGCTGAACGCCGCGCCCCCGGTGACGACGGTGCTGCCATACAACTCGGGGCCGAAAACGAACAAATCGTTCACTCGCACGCCGCCGGCAATGCTGAACACGGCTTCACTGCCGAGCCTGCGCCCGGCGACGGAGTCCGCGAGCGGACGGTAGCTGAAGCCCAACTTGGCCGCGTAGAGCAAGCCTTCGCCGTCGCCTGCCATCAGCAGTTGCGGCGTGAGACGAAACGTTCCGTCGCTCGTCAGTTGCGAGCGCCGGCCGGTTGGAGCGTGCAGCTGCAGGCCAAACGCGGCCGTAAAGACGTCCCCGTAGAGTCCAATCACGCGCAGATCGGCGGCAAGGCGCAGATCGCCGATACTAGCCCCCTGCGGCGGCGTCGTAGCCGGCGCGAGCGCGGTCAGGTCGTCCCCGGCTTGGTACAGGGCAACCGGCAGATTGAACGCGAAACGAAAGCGATCGCGCCACGTGAACGAGACCCCGGAATGGGCGAACACGGCGTCGGTGACGACGTTGCCCAAGGCCGGACCCTCCGTTCCGCCGCCCTCGTGCAACACGAGTGGTTTGTAGGACCAGTCGAAGACCACCCCTGCCGCGAGATTGGCCCAGCCCCGAAGATCGAGCGAGTCGTTGACGAACCAGTCGCTGCCTCGCTCCGACGGTTCGAAGCGGTTGAGCGCGAAGCCGGCGGCCTGGGCCGTACCGGGGCGTGACGCCACGACGCAGAAGAGGACGACCGCGCCGGGCAAAAAGCTTCGTAGCTGCATGCGCGTAGGGTTCACGTATAGTCGATCTCGATGCGTTGCTGGCGAGCCTTGAGTACGTCTGCATTGCTGGTCGCCGGTTCGTGCCCGGCGCGAGCCGAAGAGCCTCGAGCGCTGCGTTACGACACGCGAGTCGACGTGGGCGTGACCGCGATGGGGGCAACTTGGTACTTGATGTCCGAGCTGCTCAAGGGCTCGCTGGTGCCGGAGAAGTGCCGTTGGTGCTACCGAGCCGACGACGGCGGAGACTTGCTCAATCCGTACGACGGTTGGGTGCGCCAACGGTTGCTCTGGAAAGATACCCGGACCGCCGACGTGGCCAGCACCGTGCTCGTGGGCGTGATCGAGCCTATGTCGCAACTGGGCCTGACCGCGCTAGCGGCCGGCAACGAGCACGCGCTCTCGGGTTTTCCGCTCGACGCCTTGATCATCACCGAATCCACGGTGGTGGCCGGTGTGCTCAACCAGGTCGTGAAGTTCGCCTTCGCGCGTGAACGCCCGTTCGTTCACTACTTGCCGCGCGCCCCCAACGCCGTGCGCGCCCTGACCGCCAGCCCGTCCGACGACAACCTCTCGTTTTACTCCGGCCACACGACGCTGGCGTTCACGGTCGCAACCGCTTCCGGCACGGTCGCCAGCATGCGCGGCTATCATCTGGCCCCTGCGGTTTGGGCCAGCGGCCTCACGCTTGCCTCGACGGTTGCTTACCTGCGGATCGCCGCTGACAAACACTACTTTTCCGACGTCATCACCGCCGTGGCCATCGGCAGCATCGTGGGCGTGGGGGTCCCGCTCATCTTCCACTCTCCGGACCACACGAACACCTCCGCACCCGCGAGCACCACGGGGGCGTTGACCTTGCCACCGATACGCACCGCCTGCTCCGTCGGGGGCCGCTTCTAGAGCGAAGCCGGCCGTATGAGCTCGCAAGGACGGCAACCGATGCGCCTGGACCGCTTTCTCCGGACACGAGCCCCCCAGCTCTCAGACATCGAGGCCGAGCTCCGGCGCGGCCAGAAAGTCGGGCGCTTTCGACTGACGGGGTCGTGATGGGGCAAGGGGCCCTACTCAAATTCGTCGCCGCCTACATCGGGGTGATGGTGGCCCCCTTCGTCGTGGTCGGCTTTTTGGCGGCAACGGTTCCCAACGAGGAACACCTCGCTCAATGGGTATTGTGGGGCATCCCGCTGTACGTGGGTTTCGCGGGCTACTCGTTCTTCTTCCTGCAAGATCGCTTGCTTTTCCTGGCGGCAGACGCTTCGGTCGTGCCGCTCAGCCAGCAAGAGCTGCTGAGCGCGATCCGGCGCGTGTACGCAGCACCGGAGTTGCACGAGGCGTTCGAGCTCTTCGAGCAAGGCGACACCTTGAGCGTTTGCTGGGCTGCGCACCAGCCGCGCATTCTGGGGGCCTGGCCTGGTGGCGCATCGACCAAGCGCGTCTATGTGCTCGCGCTCGACCAGCGACACGCGGTTGCGCGCGTGCTCGTCAAGGAGAAAGACGTCGAGTGGTCGGCTAGTGAGCGCGGTCTCGACTTCTCCTTTGCTTACATGCAGGGCTACTCGGTCGAATGGCGCGTTCAGCTGAGCCCGGCCATCGAAGTATTGCCGGACGGGCGACTCCATTTCTCGATCGAGAAACTCCGCTACGACTCGGAGGAAATTTGGGGACCGCTGCAGCGCATCGTGACCGGAGCGGGCTGGCGCATTCAGGTCGATATGCTGCCCCGTCCCTGGATGCGGGCGGCTTTGATAGCAGGCATCGTTGCCCTCGCGCTGCCGTTCTCCTTCGTGCGGGTGGGTACTCCCTCGGTGCAACCTGCCGCTGCCTCCGAGGCGCCCCAGGCCGGAACTCCCGAAGCCGCACTGGCTGCCCTGCGCCAAAGAGTCGTTCTGACGCCCACTCCGCTCCTCAGCCAGTTGCTGCGTGGGCTGATGCAGCAGCCGGCCGAAGGGCTTCATCCGTTCGTGCGAGAGGAGTTCCGCATTTACGCCGAAGCCTACGCGCGCCGCGCCGACGCCGATCCATCATTCAAAGAAGAGGTCCGCCGCTACGCGGCCCTACTCAGCCGCTGATAGCGCCCATCCGGCTTGTCCGGCTTCGCAGCGCTTCCCAAAGCCGCACCTCCGACTCCGTCACCGGTCCTTCATCACCTTTGACTCAATGGGGCGAATTCGACGCAGTCTCTTCTGAAAAGACCGGCCACTTCTGGCCGTGGCGAGTGGCATCCCGATTGCAATCTGTGCCGGGATTCAGTGACGGAAACCAAGCACTGAGGAGAGAGATATGCGCAAGGTGGTGTTGATCATGACGGCGTCATTGGATGGCTACGTCGAGGCGCCCGACGGCACACCCGCCGGCGGGCTCCACGAGCCGGCCGAGCTCAAGCGTTGGAAGCTCGAGCGAATCCGCCGTGCCGGGACGCACATCATGGGGCGCGTGACTTACGGTGGGATGGCCAAGACCTGGCCAGAGTCCAAGGATGACTACGCGGCTCCCATGAACGACATCCCCAAAGTGGTGTTTTCGAAGACGCTGAAGGAGGCCAATTGGCCGCAATCGTCGATCGCCAGTGGCGACCTCGCGGATGAAATCATGGCTTTACGGAAGCAGCCCGGTGGCGAGATCATCGCTTGGGGCGGCGCTGGGTTTGCCCAGGCGTTATCACGAGCTCACTTGATCGACGAATACGTAATCGTCACGCAGCCGGTGGCCTACGGCAGCGGGAAGCCGTTGTTTTTGAACTTGAAAGAAGCCATTCAGCTCGAACCACTGGCTACGACCGCCTACGCGAACGGTACGCTGCTGCGCCAATTTCGCACGCAGTAAAGGGTGCTCGCGGGCCTATCGTGGCCTTCGGCGTGCGCGGCGCCGTGGCCGTGATCGTCGTTTTTCGTCCGCTCGTCCCTTCGGTTCGCGAGCCTCACGTATTTTCAAGGGCCGGAGTGACTTGGCCCTCCGGCGGAATTAAGCTTGGTGGAGCGCATGACGGAGCCGATACCGATTAGCGCGGCTCAGCTCGACGCGGTGCTCGAGGCCGCAGGCGGCAAGCTGGTGGTGCTGTACCTGTGGGGCCCCGACTGCCCCAACTGCGTGATCTTCAAGCGTCGACTACCGACGATCCTGGAGTCCTTGTCGGACGTGGCATTCGAGCTCTACGCGCTCGATGTGTACACGCACCCGGAGGTGGCGACGCGCTTTGCGGTCCACGGTATCCCACACTTCTTGCTGTTCAAGGCGGGAAAGAAGCTCGGAAAAATGAGCGAATTCCGCGGCGATCGCTTCTGGGCGGACGTGGTGCGAGAGCATGCGTGAGAACGCGCGCCGCTCCGCTGCTAAGGTGACCGCTTATGCGGAGCTCAATGCGTTGGGTGGGTATCGTCAGCCTGGCAGCCCGCGGTTGTGCGGTCGGCGGCGGGCAGGGGCCTTCGCGCCCGGGTAGCGTTTGGTCTCCTTAGTCACGACGGCTGCAATCACCTGGCTCAAGGCGGCGTAGCCGTTTGTCGCTCTAGAGTCCCTCTCCGACGAACGGCGCGCCTGCGTTCATGAAGGCTCGTGAAACGTCTAGCGAGAATCCGTCGACGGCGGCGGCAGCCTCGAAGAAAGTGCCAATCCAATGCGCTTCGAGCGCGAGGTGCCCTGGGTTTTGCGGCGTGCCGAAGAATGGTCGCCAGCCGCTCGCTCCCGTAGCCTGGAATTCATCTTCCGCCGACTCCCACAAGCTTGCCAGCAACAGGGCGTAGTTCTTGACGGTCACTCGTAGCAGGGCATGCCCGCCGAGTGCTTGCTCGGGGTCGCGACTGGTTGATGCCTCGTAGGTGAGTCGCAACTGGCGGCGCGCGGCGTGCAAACCACGGGTCATGGTCGACCTGAGCAGCCCCGTGAGCCGCTGCGTTCGGTAGAGGGCCGAGTTTTTGGCGAGCGCGCGATACGTGAGGAGTAGCGAATTCCACACGCCGAAATGCAGCGAGGTCGGGCAATGCTCGAGCGGCCTGGGGTACCCGGGAAGGTCATACAAGCAACGGGTTAAGGCAATGAGGCGTCCTTCGTCGCTGGGCTGTCCCCGTGTGGTGTACTCGAGCAAAATGATTGCATTTTGCAGGTAAGATTCGGCCTCGCAGGGCGCGCCGCCCTCAGCCGCGACGAGGCTCGCACAATGCCGGGCGACATGGCTCAGCGCGTCACCGAGGAGCGTGGCCTGGTCCGCATCGACGACCAAGACCTTTCGCACCCAAAAGAGCACATCGTTGAACACGAAAGGTTCGGGCAACCGTTGAGTGCGGAGGGATAGAGCAAGGGCCATTGCCAGCTGTATTTCAGCTCCGCGCTCTGTCAGTCGTTCGAGCTCTGGGTTGGCGAGCGGCTCGGGGTTGGGCCACAGCAGCTTGTACAGAGGTGAGGCCGAGCGCGCGCGAGAGGGCTCGCAGTCGCGCTGGAACAAGGCTCGACAATCCACGCCCGCGACGAGCAAGGCCAATATGAAAAGGAAGGCGGCCTGCTCGCCTTCCTGCCAGAGGCTGGGCAAGCTGCGGTTGGCGGTGACGACTAGCGTGGGCACACTCCCCACGACGCGCAATTCCACCCCTAGGCCGCGCATGAGCGCTCCAAAGCCAAACGGCGCGAGAGGCAAAGATGGCCACGGCTTTGGCGCCCGCAGGTGCTCGAGCACCGCCTTGCTGAAGCCCGGGCGGCTGCGCTCGAGGAGCTCGACACTGAGCCGCGAATACCCAGCCAAGAGCGCCCCCGCGTCGTCGGCTGAATAGCCGCGGAGGGCGCCGGCCAAATCCGCGGCGCACTCGGCGGGCTCTAACGAGGGGATCGGAGCCGGCTTAGCCTGCGGTGCCAGGTAGGCGACCCCGGCCGGGCTAATCCGGAAGTCGTCCCGCTTCAGCGAACGCAATTGCAGGGATCGTCCGTGCAGAGCCGCCCAAAGCTCCCCGACGAGAAACAGCGGGGCACTGCCCGGCGAGACGTCGTACTCACTCATGCCGAATGGCAAGTGTTCGAAGGTCAACACCCTAAGTCCAGCCCTGCTCGATCTCGCTCGCGTGACGTCGCATCGGATTGGAGCGATCCTAGCGTGAAGGGAACGCCAAGGTGAGCGGCTGGTGAAACGCCAGGTCACGTTCGCTGACCCATGCATCGAAGCCTCGAAGGTTCAGCCGCCTCGGTGTCGCCATGCCAGCCTGCCGCAAGTATCGCCAAACGTATTCGCGGATGAACCCGGCCCTGCGAACGTTCACCAAAAGGTCGAGGTAGGCGTCGGACTCTTGCGTTCCGCTCTTCTGCTCCGCCCAGAACTCCGCCAAGGCATCGCGGGCGCAGCATTCCTCCTCGAACGGAGACTGATGGTCCCGCGCTTCGGGATTGGTCTCGAAGTATTGGCCCGTTCGGTAGAACACCTTGACCCCTGCATAGGTCGTCCACGCCGCGGCGACTGTGAGGTTGCCGGCGACGGAAGGGTGGACGTTGATTGTCCACTTCGGCGGCTCTCGTTTTCGACTAAATGGCCAAATCATCGGTGATGCGGCTGGTCACCGCCTAGCGAGGCGGAGGGTGAACCGCGCGCTGATGACGACAAGCAGGCGTTTTACCAGCGAAGGTCCGGTAGCGTGCAGTTCGTCGTGTCTCCCACCGGCTTTAGGGTCGACCAAAAGTTCGGTTTGCCGTCGCCGTCTGTGTCGCTCGCCTCGTAGAAACCATCGCAGTCGGGGTCGAGCGCGAGCGCGTCCGCTACACCATCCCCGTTGGTATCGATACCGACCCCGTCAAGCTTACCGTCACGGTTGATGTCGATGGGGTCGGCCACAGCGTCCTGGTTGGTATCGACGAGGTTGCCCAGATCATCCGCTACCTGGTCGCGGTTCTTGTCAGGATCAGAGTCCGCCCCCCCTTCGCCCGCGCCGGCCACGCCGCCTTCACCCGCTGTGTCGGAGCCCCCCGCACCGGCCGTGAACGCTCCACCGACGGCGCCACCAGCCTCCAGGGACGGAATTGCACTCTCGCCCCCCGGCACACCCCCTCCCAACGAGCTCGCGCCGCCCATCCGACTCTCGCTGCCACCAGTGCCCGCCGTGCCGGCGCTGCCGCCTCGCCCACTCGTGCTCGCGCTTTCCGCGTCCCCTCTGCCCGGAGTCCTGTTGTCACCCTCCCCGCACGCCACGAGCACCGAAACAGCAAGACCGATCGATTGGGCCAGCCACGTTCGAGTACCCCGGCATACCGACATGCGCGCGACGCTATCAGACCGCAGGCCCCCAAATTGAACCCGCTTGCTGTGAAATGACCATCCCCCACTCAGCAACCTCAGACCATGGCTCCGCGCACGGCGCAGGATGGTCGGCCACAGCACGCTCATTATGACGCTCAGGTACATGCATCTGGCGCCGAGCGCGCTCACGGACGCGGTCGGTGTGCAACTTTGGCGGTGGGCGGCGCGGCGTTGGATGTTCGATGGATCTGCCACAACCGGTCGGGATTCCTTGCGGTGCTCGCCGCTCCTGCGGAGCGGCTGTGCTCCTCGGAACCGGCGAAACGATAGGTGAATCTTCGGCAAGGCCGGGTTGAGGGACGAGTAGCGACTCGCGCAAGGTCGAACCCTCCGGACGTGCAGCTTGCCGAGCGTCGGGATCGCGTCGAAGTGCTCGAGATGATTCCGCAAACGCCGGCATGCCTTCAGGGTCACAGCGATCAAGTCCCCAGGCGCAGGCTGCGTGACGCGCTCCCAACGCTTGTCTCCGTGAATCACCAGGCGCGGCGCGCAGCGTGCGCCCTCTCGCGAAGCCCTGGCCCGATGCCGGCGCTGGAGGCGCTGTCACATCAAATCATGAGCTCGACCGCACGTAGGCTTGCCGGTGACGCCCAACGCGGGTCTTCCCCTGCCGCGCGCAGCGCGCGCCCCACGGCACCAGTGTCAGTCCTTTAGCGGCCGACGTCACCCGGGCGCGGGCGAGCACGGCTTTGGGGAAGACCGCAGGCGCGCAGCCCCCGCAGGGGCGAGCACCTGCGAGTTGGGGCATCATTTGCGGAGAGGGAGGGATTCCTTGCGGTGCTCGCCGCCTTCGGCGGCTGCGCTCCTCGGAACCGGCGAAACGATGCGCGAATCAACGGCAAGAGCGGGTTCGGGGACGAGCAAGCGACGCGCGGAAGGTCGAACCCTCCGGAGGTGCAGCTTGCCGGGCGTCTGGATCTACCGTTGGGTCGTGAAGGTTCGAATCCCTCCAATAAGAAAACGCCCGGTTGTTTTCCAAGCCGGGCGTTGCTTTACGATTTTGCGGAGAGGGAGGGATTCGAACCCTCGGTAGGATTTCTCCTACGTCCGCTTAGCAAGCGGGTACCTTCGGCCACTCGGTCACCTCTCCAGGCACTTTGCGGAAGGAGCGGGAAGGTAGCCGCACCCTCACGCGCGTCAAGGGAAACGTCTACTTGCGTGGGTGAAGGCGCTCAAATCGGCCTGGCGCCCGGTAAGTGCCGGCAACTGTTGGGGGTTTGCGAGCCGCGGCAGCGACGTTTAACCTGCGGTCATGAACCGAATGGGCTGGGCGGCGCCGCTGGCGTTGGGTTTGGGGCTTTCCGGGTGCTTCTCCATCAGCTCTCCCGACGCGGGTGGCGACGACGCCAGCCTCAGCATCGTTTCGCTCTCGGCCACACCGACGAGCGTTGCAGATGGCGAGTCGTTCGAGGTGGCGTGGAAGGTGTCGCACACCACCAAGGTTGGTTATGTCACCGAGATGGGGTTGTTCCTCGGCACCGAGGACGGGCTGGACGATGGGGCCGAACGAGACTCGCGGCGGCTGTTCGATGTTGCGACGACCGCGGGCGCGCCCAACAGCGCCGATGACTCGAGCATCACCTGCACGCGCACGGGAACGATCGTGAAATGCGGGGAGACGAACGGCGGGCGTGACGTGGCTGGCGTGAGCGACTTCACCTTCCGGGCTTGTACTAGCTACGTGCTCAGCCAAGACGACGTCTGCGAGACGCGCGCGGTGTCGCTCACTTTTCCATAGTCGTCGCCCGGCGCCGTTGCCGGCCCTAGGACGCGCCTGCTTCCCTGATCGCGCCGCTGCTCGGACCAGAGGAGCCGTACTTCACCGGCACGGCGGCGCGCTCAGCGAGCTTTTGGCACAGAGCCTCCGGGGTTGCGTCGCTCACGGCTGCGTAGTGAGGCTCGGCCGCGAACAACTGCTGCGTGAGCGCGGCTTGTTCGTCGAGGCTGCCGGGCAGCTCGAGCATGGGCCGCGAGGCGTAGCGTTCGCACCAGCGATACGGCGCGAGCGCGGCGACGGCGTCGAGGTGGGTGACGGCCAGTGCATCCACGCCGCCGCAGGCTCGGATCGCGTAGCTCAACAGCGCCAGATCGAGCCAGCCTTTGCGAACGGGGCCCTGCCAGGGACCGGTGTGATTGTGTCGTTCCGTGGTCTTCGCGACCACCAGCGCATCTTCGGTCGGCAGGGGACCCGGTCCGTGTCTCACCGCGTAGGCGCGCAGCACGCCGATGGTCTCGACGGGATGCGCCCAGCCGATGCGCGACAGCAACTCGCGTGCGCCGGCGGGCGTGCAGCGGCTCCAGGTCGTGAACGGGTGGAAGCCAAAATCTTGGTCGAGCAGCACCCCTTGCGCGCCTTCGAAGACCACGGGGCCGCGAGTTTCGGTCACGGCTTCGTCGCCCACAATCCGAACCGTACGTGCCACGTCCGTGGCCAGCTCGAGCCAACGCTCGCTCACTTCCGGGTCGCTTAGCAGCGCCAGCTCCCGTGCGGCGTCGGGGTCGGGTGCGCTGCCCGCCCTCGCCGAAAACTCGGCGGACTTGTGCTCGCGCACGGCTTCCAGGCGGTCTCGTAGACGTTCGGGACGTAGCAGCTCGCCGAAGCGCACCGCGAGCTCCGGCGTCGCTAGGGCATCGGCAACGGTTTCGCCGACGCCGACGCCACAGCTGCCATGGCGAGCACCACCGCGAAGCCGTTCGCGCAGGCGATTCGCCGCCTGTTGAAAAGGTGTCGTCACCAAGCAGCGCGGGTCGACGGAAACGCGACGGAGCGCGTCGGGCTCGCCGACGGCGTCCAGGCGCGCCGCCTCGACCCGCAAAGCGGTGGGATGCACCACGACCGGGCTTGCCAAATGTGTTCCTACCCCGGGCACGAACGTGCCGGAGCCGAACTGCGAAAACGTGTGCTCGCGCCCGCTCGGATCCACCACGTTGTGCCCTGCCTGTGCGCCGCCGTTGAAGCGCACGACCAGCTCGGCCTCGTGCCGGCGCACGAGGTAGTCGGTCATCAAGCCCTTGCCGGCGTCGCCGAAGCCGAGATCGACGACGACGAACGCTTTCACCCGAGCAGCTTCTTCCAAAAGGATGGCTTGTCCGACGGCTTGGCGGCAGCTTCGTGCGCCGGATCAGCGGCACCGGCGCGACCGATGCTGGCTGCGTACGGGGCCAATGCCCGCACCAAAGCGCCGACCCGCGGCCGCTCCAGCCCGAGCTCGAGGAGCCGCTCCGCGAACGCTGGCAGATCCGTGACCGCGCCTTCCGTGAGCGCGATCAGCCCGGCCGAAGCCCAGCAGGTGTCCGCTGACTGCTCGAGGCAAATGACGTGGTCCCCCAATAGGTCGCGCCAGCGACGCTCACAGCGCTCGCGACGACCGAGATCTGGAATCAAGAAGAAGGGCTCGAACTTCTCTTGCAGGGCCGCCACCACCGCTTCGGTCGGAATGTCCGCGTCGAGGGCGTCTCCGATCAACGCTTCCACCTGGTGTTTGGAGACGGCCGGATACGGCAGCTCGTCGCCCGTCATCAACAAGTATCCGCGCTTTTTGCGCTTCACCCAGTGATCGGTATCGGTGTGCTCGGCCAGGAAATACAGCGCAAGCTCGTAGGATTCGGTGTTCTGACCGCCGCCGCCCCCCTCCAAGAAGCTCCAGGTCAGCCACTGATCCATCAGCTCGGCCGTCGACTCGAATTGCCCGACCTGGAGCGAAGCCGAGTCGCACGTGGCGTCCCCGACGGCCATGAACAAAAGCTGCGGATCTCGGACGCCCGTATCGGTCAGCAGCTTCATGAAATGCGGCAGCTCCTGACGCGCCAGCGCTTCGGGGATCTTACCCATCGAGCCAGTGACGTCGAGCGCGAACACGATCGGCAAGGCGTTGGGGTGATCGGCGCTGTCGCGGCTCTCGCGGGCTTTGACGCCCTTCGGGTCCATCAGCGCGTGACAGCGATTCTGTTTGAATACTTGCTCGCGGGGGACGTTGGCTCTGCCTTTGAGCAGGGCTTCGTGCGCGGCGTGGCTGTAATTTCCGTGTCCCATGGCTTTACCTTCCCTATGTCAGAGCAAATCGAGCTTCACGAACTTGGGCGGCCCAAAGCACTCTCGCGCAACTTCCGAAACATTGCGTGAAAGCTCCAGCGGAGCGACCGTGGCGTTGCCGGTCACGTGCTCCGCCAGCAGGCGAGCCAACGGCGCGGGCACATGGCTCGGCACGCGCGCCGGCTCGCCGCCTAGGGCGTGAACGATGCAGCGCGCCAACATGGCCAAATCGGCGGCGGGGACGAGCGTCTGCTTCGGCACGTTGCCCGCTGGATAGAAATCGCTCTGGCGTGGGTCCAGAGCCGCGAGCGGCGTGCCGGCCGCGCCCGCGCACGAGAACCCCACCAGGCCTACGGAATGCTCGCGCGCGTCGAGCAGGATGTGCTCCGGCAAAATCGCGCCGTGAATGATGCCGCTGCGATGCAGCCAATCGAGCAGCTCGAGCGCGCGCCGCCAAATCCAAATCCCGTGGCGCGGATCCATGCCGCCTGGGAAGCGCTGACGCAGCTCTGCGAGCGTGTGCGCAAAACCAGGAGGCTGGCGGAACGCGGCCGCGAAAGGGCGCGAAAATCCAGATCCTTCCAGCAAGCCCGAGAAGGCGCGCTGCGGCACCAAGCTCGTGAAATACGGCGTGCCGCGCTCGGCGCTGGCTTCGAGCTTGCCGAGCACGCTTTGCTCGTTGCGCAGCAATGCCTCGTCCTCCGCGGCTCGGAGCACCTTCACCAGCAGCCGTTCCGTGATGCGCGTCGCTCGCGTCGCCAGGAAGACGTCACTGCTGTGCCCGACCGCCAGACGCCCGAGCAGTCGCAGGCGAAAGCCGGCGAGCGTGACATCGGCGCGCTCACGGCTCTCGTAAGCTTCGAGCATGCGCCGGTAGTCGCTGGCTTGGACCGGCAAGCGCTCGAAAATGACCTCCGATTTACAGTATTCGCAAGTCACGCGCACCAGCGCCGCGCGGCGCGGCAACGGCGCTCCGCAGCGCGGACACTCGAGTACCCTGGGCTCCACGCCGCGCAGCATAGCCGAAAGTCCCGTCGCGGTAGGCAAGGTTGCTTACGCCTCCTGTAATCCTCGACGAACCACCATCAGCGCGAAGCCGAGCAGATTCAGGCCGCGCCATTGCTCAGGGCGCTCGGCGCGCGGATCATCACGCGAAAGCCCAATGCCCCAGATGCGATCCACCGGGCTGGCTTCGACCAAAACGCGCTGCTTGGTCGCCCGCAGAAACGCGCCCAAGTCTCGATGTTGGCTAAACTTCGCCAGATTGCCGGCGACCACGATCTCGAAGCGCTGGGCATTCCAACGTTGCTCATCGAAGCCCTGAACGGTTCGTCCAAGACTCTTGGCCGCGCCCGGAGACGGAGCCTGCAAGATGCGCTCGAGCGCGGCTTCGTCCCCGAACAGCCGCGCCTTCTCCGCCATCATGTAGTGCTCGGCAGTGGCATAGCGCACGCCAGCCACCTCGAAGCCGGTTGGATACCATTGGCTGAAGCAAGTTTCGGTGAGACGCCCATCGGCGCGCCGGCGGTGCCCCCAAAAGCACAAGTAGTTGAAGCGCTCGCCGCGGCGGGAGGCCGTTTCCAGGTCGCTACGAGACAGAGGAAGGTCGGTCATCGCTAGATCTCGAAGTTGAATCCCGACTTGAGCAGCCGTTTGTACTTGCGCTCATCGAACCGATAGAGGCGCGCCGCGCGATGAGCCACGTCGCGCTCCAGCTCGTCGGTTTCGAGCAAGATGTCCATGCCCAGGACCTTCTTGCGGAAGTTGCGCTTGTCCAGCGAGCGCTCGAGCACGATTTCGTACAAGCGTTGCAGCTGCGAGAGCGTGAACTTGTGCGGCAAGAGCTCGAAGCCGATGGGCTGGTAGCGCACCTTGCCCTTCAGCCGCTCGAGCGCGGTCTGCGCGATCTCTTCGTGGTCGAACGCCAACGACGGTAGGTCGTTGACGCCGAACCAGGCGGCGTCGGCGGCGTCGGTGGCCGCGCGCACTTCGTGGTCGCTGAGCTTGACCAGGGTGTAGTAAGCGACCGAAACGACACGCTCGCGTGGATCGCGCTCGACCGCGCCGAACGTGAACAACTGTTCCAAGAACGGCGGCGCGATGCCGGCCTCTTCTTGCAGCTCGCGCGCGGCGGCCGCTTCCAGGGATTCGTCGACGTGGACGAAGCCGCCCGGCAACGCCCAGCGGCCGCGAAAAGGCGCGTTGCCCCGCTGAATCAGCAAGAGCTTCAGCTCTTCCTCGTCCACGCCGAACACGACGCAGTCGACGGTCAGGGCGGCGCGGGCATATTCATAGCTGTGGGGCAAAGGACTCTCTCTGGGGCGAACGCGGATGGGGCGGAAACTTCGGCCTTGTGTTTGTTAGTGTAATAGCTACACTTAGCTTCGTGTCAAGAGAACACTATCAGAAAGGCCCGAGTTTTGCGGCGGAGGCGCCGAGCCGGGCAAGTAGGACGTCGACATGAAACGCACCCATCGCGCGACCGTCGCGCAGCAGACCCTCGACATCATCCAACAGGGCACTTATCAGGCCCCGGACGGCTCGCTCGTCGACTTGCGCGCCGAGCTGACTCGCTGCATCGACGGCAGCCGATTGTATTCGGCCGAGCAGCTGGAAGCACTGGTGCGCGAGCAATCGTCGACGCCCACGACCGGCCCGACGAAGCTCGAGGTCACGGAGGAGACGAGCGTGGCGGCCATTCGGCGCCTGGTGGTGGAGCGGAGCCTGGATACCCTGTGCCTCAACTTCGCTTCCGCCAAGAACGCCGGTGGCGGCTTTTTGGGCGGGGCCGAAGCCCAGGAGGAGAGCTTGGCGCGTGCGTCGGGCCTGTACGGCTCGCTCGTCAGCCAGCGTGGCTACTACGACGCCAACCGCGCCTCACGCACTGCCTTCTATACCGAGCACATGATCTATAGCCCGGGCGTACCGATTTTTCGCGACGACGACGGCGCGCTGTTGCCGCGGCCCCATCTGGCGGCCTTCATCACTGCACCCGCCGTCAACGCCGGCGTGGTGCGCGAGCGTGAGCCCGAGCGAGCCGCTGAAATAGCGGCAGTCATGCGCCGACGCGTCGCGCGCGTGCTCGGTCTTGCCCTCGGCTCCGGACATCGGGCGCTCGTGCTGGGCGCCTGGGGTTGCGGCGTGTTCCGCAATGATCCAACGCTCATCGCAGGGCTGTTCGCCGAAGCGCTCGAGACGTCTTTCAAAGATCGCTTCGAGCACGTGGTATTCGCGGTGTTCGATCGCAGCCAGGGCCAACCCTGTTTGCGCGCTTTCCGCGAGCGGTTGGCGGCGCACGTCTAGTCAACGCGAGCTTTCCGCGGGCTCGCGCAACAGCTGGACCCCGACTTGCCGGTCCCGGTGAGGCACGTCCCGGCCGGTGTTATTCGATGTCGCGCGCCGCAATGCGCGCGGCGTTGTAGCCGCACATGCCGTGGACACCCGCGCCCGGGTGAGCGTAGCTCGAGCACAGATACAAGCGTTCTACCGGCATGCGGTAGCGGAAGTAGGGAAACGCCGGGCGAAAGAGCAGCTGGCGGTTCCAGGCGTTCGAGCCACCGCCCAGGTCGCCGCCGAGCAGGTTGGCGTTCATCCGCTCCAGATCATTGGGCGCGTGAGCGCGGCGCGCCAGGATGTGCGTACGGAAACCAGGCGCCAGACCTTCGATGCGCTCCACGATGGTGTCGGCGAAGCGTTCGCGCGCGGCGTCCCAACCTTCGGGCAGATGGGAGGGGACGCGCGAGTAGACGTAGAGGGTGTGGCCGCCCAGAGGCGCGCGGGTGCGATCGACGAGGCTTTGTTGACCGACGACCAAGTACGGGCGTTCGGGCAGCTTGCCGGCGCGGATCTCGCGCACGAAGCGCGACAGGTCGTCCAAGCTTTCACCCGCGTGCACCACCGCGCTCCTGCGCGCTTCGGGGACCGTCCACGGTACGGCGGCGCTGAGCGCAAAGTCGAGCTTGAAAGTGCCAAAACCGAGGGGAAATTTGCGCATCTTGCGCTTGAGCCCGCTCGGCACGTGCTCGGCGTCCAACAGGTCGAGCAGCAGGCTGGGCGCGGAAGTGTCGGCCAGCACCGCCCGTGTCGCCCGCACTTCCTCGCCGCTCTCCAGCACCACGCCCGTGGCGCGCCGACCGCGCGTGACGACGCGCGTGACGCGTGAGCCTAGCCGCAAGCGACCGCCATTGCGTTCGAGCAAAGTGACCAAGGCGTTGGTGATACTCTGCGCACCGCCGCGCGGTACCGCATAGCCGCCGGTCGACGCGGTAAGGCCGAGCATGTAGCCGAGGCCGGCGCCGAACCAGTCGTCGGGTCCGACGTCGACGTGCAGAGCTAGGCTGGGCAGCACCCGGCGCGCCGCTTCGCTCTCGAACAAGCTGCGGGCGAGCCGCCGCCCGCTCTTGGAAAACATGCTCGCCACGCGCAGCAGGTTCAGCACGCCCAAGCGCAGCGCGGGCGCCAGCGCCGGGAAGGGCTCCATCAGCGCCGCTAGCAGCTGCGGCTCGATCGAGCGGTGAAACAAGGCCAGCTTTTGCCAGGCGTCGCCGTCGCGGTCGCTGCCGAAATGGCGCGCCGCGACCTCGGCGTCCCGCGCGATGCAGGCGTAGCTGCCGTCCAGCGCCGGGTGGCAGCTTTCGAGCTCGGCGTTTTGCCAAACCAGCCCCGCCGCCTCCAGGTCGAGCGCCTGGAACGCCGGGCTGCTGCGGCCGAAAGGGAAGAACCCGGCGCCGACGTCGTGCACGAAACCGGGCCGCGTCCACTCTTCGCTGCCCAGGGCGCCGCCAGGCCGGCGCGGATTGGCTTCCAGCACCAGCACGCGGTGGCCGCGTTTTGCCAGCGCGCAGGCTGCGGTCAGGCCGTTGGGGCCCGAGCCAATCACCACGACATCAGGGTCGGTCAAACCGGCCAGAGCCTACCTCAGCTTGCGGAGCCGTCGAACCTTGGCTAACGAGCGCTGTGGCGAAAAAACGCAAAGCGAGCACACCCCTGACCCCGCTCACGGGCAAGCAAAAGAGCTTTCTGCGCTCGCTCGCCCACAAGTTGAAGCCGGTGGTGCAAGTCGGTCATCAGGGGGCGACCGAAGGCGTGCTTTCGGCGGTCGAGATCGCCCTGGAACGCCACGAGCTGATCAAGGTGAAGGTCTCGGGCGAGTCCGAGACGGACGTGGTCGAAATCGCGCCCGCGCTGGAACAGGGCACGCACAGCCAGGTGGCTCAGATCATCGGGCACACGGTGGTGTTGTACCGCCGCCGCGAGAAGGACCCCAAAATCGTGCTGCCACGGATCAAGCC
This sequence comes from Myxococcales bacterium, assembly GCA_040348565.1. GTDB lineage: Bacteria > Myxococcota_A > Polyangia > Polyangiales > Polyangiaceae > PMG-095. Next base: position 19,070 of record JBEQSW010000173.1, read on the forward strand.
GGGCAAGGCCGAGGCCGCCAAGCCGCCGCGCCACGTGCCCGGAGAGCACCTCGACCTGGATGACGACGACGACGACGACGACGCGGACTTCGCAGACGACGACGAGGACCTGGAGTAGGGTGACGGACGTGGCGAAGAAACCGACCCCCGAGCGCGTCGCGCGACAGCAGTCTGCAACCAATCTGGCCTGGCTCGATCTCGAGATGACCGGGCTCGATCCGCAGCAGGACGTCATCTTGCAGGCGGCGCTGATCATCACCGACGCGCAGCTCAACGTGCTGGAAGAGTTCGTGTGTGACGTGTGGCAGCCGGACGCTCTGCTCGCGCGCATGGTGCCGTTCGTGAAAGACATGCACGAAACGACCGGGCTCACCGAGCGGGTGCGCAAATCGCGCGTCGACTTGCTGGTCGCGGAGCGCAAGCTGCTGGAGCGCGTCGCCGGCTGGTGCGCTTATCCGGCCGTGCTGTGCGGCAACACCATCGGGCAGGACAAGCGCTTCGTGGACCAGTGGATGCCTGGACTTTCAGGCTATTTGAGCTACCGCACCGTCGACGTGACGTCGATCAAGCTCCTGGCCAAGACTTGGTACGGTGAGGAAGCCGTGTACGAAAAGCCAGTCAAGGGCGAGCACGACGCGCTGGTCGACATCAAGAACTCCATCGCCGAGCTTTCGCACTACCGCGCCACCGTCTTCAAAGCAGTTTGAGCGCCGCCGCGCAGGCGCCTGGCTTCGTCCAACATCGCCAAGAATTCACGGCGATCACCGTGCAAGTCTTGGCCTAGTGCACCGGCCGCCAACCCGCGCGCGCTTTCCAGCGAGCTTTGCTTCACGTCCGGGGATCCGCGCAGCAAGAGCGCCACGTTGGCGACCGCAACGCCGAAGCGGTAGTCGTCGGAGGCTTGGGCGATGGGCTTGCTCTGGTCGGGCACGACCACGCTGAGCTTGGTGCTGACGTCGCCTTGCGGGGGCTTATAGCGCACGCTGATTGTCATCAGCTCGCCGCTCGCGGCGGAGGGTGTGACGGTGCCCGGCGCCTGGTACTTCAACGGATCGACGCTGGTGGTGACCGGTGAAGGGACGCCTTTGGGCACGATTTCGTACAAGGCCGTCACGGTGTGGCCGGCCCCGATTTCGCCCGCGTCTTTCTGGTCGTCGTTGAAATCTTCTTTGGCAAGCAAGCGGTTTTCGTAGCCGATGAGCTTGTAGCTCGAGACTTTGAGCGGGTTCATCTCGACTTGCAGCTTCACGTCCTTGGCAATGGTCACCAGCGTGGAGCCGGCCTCGCGCACCAAGACCTTGCGGGCCTCGGCCAAAGTGTCGACGTAGGCGTAGTTGCCGTTGCCCTTGTCGGCCAGCATTTCCATGGTCGAATCCTTGGTGTTGCCGGTGCCGAAGCCGAGCACGGTCAAGAACACGCCGCTCTTCCGTTTGTCCTCGATCAGTCGCACCAGCTCGCCGTCGCTGGTGGTGCCGACGTTGAAGTCCCCGTCAGTCGCCAAGATCACGCGGTTGATGCCGCCTTTCTTGAACTGCTGTTGCGCGACCGAATACGCGAGCTGAATACCGGCGCCGCCGTTGGTGGACCCGCCCGCTTCCAGGCTGTCGAGCGCCTTCAAGATCTTGCCGCGCTCGCGGCCCGAGGTGGCCGGCAACACCAAGCCGGAGTTGCCAGCGTAAACCACGATGGCGAGCGAATCCTGCGGGCGCAGCGAGTCCGTCATCAACGACAGGCCGCGCTTCACGAGCGGCAGCTTGTCGGGCGACATCATGGAGCCCGAAACGTCGAGCAAGAAAACGAGATTGCGCGGGGGCAGGTTTTCTTCGCGCATTTCCTTGCCCTTGATGCCGATGCGAACCAGCTGGTGGGCGCTGTTCCAGGGACAAGACGTCACCTCGGTGCTCACCGCGAACGGCGCGTTGCCGGTGGGCTGCGCGTAGTCGTAGGCAAAATAGTTCACCCACTCTTCGATGCGGATGGCGTCCTTCGGCGGCAGCGTGCCCTCCGCCAAAAATCGCCGCGAGTTGGAGTACGAAGCCGTGTCGACGTCGACCGAGAACGTGCTCAGCGGCTGGTTCTGCACCGACAAGAACGGGTTCTCGGTGACGTGGGCGTAGTTCTCGGTGTTCATCTCGCGGTCGCGCTCGATGGGCGCGCTGGTCGGTGCTGGCGGCGGAGCCAACACGTTCGGCCTGCCAGGCGCGGCCTTGAAGGCGTGAGTGCCCCCGAGACGCCCCAAACCGGCCAGCCCCTGCCCGCCTCCGCCGACGCCGCTGCCCTTCAGGCTCAGCCCGCCCGCAGCCGGCATTCGCATCGGCGTTGGTGCCGGCGTCGTGGGGGACGCGCTACCCAGGGCTTCCTTCTTCTTCTCGGCGGGTGCCGACGTGGCGGGGGCATCGGCGACGGGACCTGCCTCCTTGCTCGAGCTTTCGTCGCGGATGGCGGCTGGCGGGGGTGCGGCGACGGCTTGGTCGGCGCGTACGGCCGAGGCAGCCGGCTTCGGCGTTTCCGAATGCTCGGCCGTGCCGGCGCTGGGTGTGTGCGAGCAGCCGCCCAAGAGCGACAGCGCCACCAAACCCACGACGGACCTACGAAAACACGAGAAAATACAGCTCGACGGCGTCGCCACGGCAACCATGTGAAACCTCCAAAAAACTGACTGGCGAAGGACAGACGCCCGTCAACGCCGAAAGTTCTCGGGAACTTACAGGGAAGGTTTTCGCGCGCTCGACGTTGCCGCCAGCGCTACTGGGTTTGGAGGCACTGATTTGGCAACGTGCAGGCGCCGTTGCAGCACGTCTGAAAGTCGCCGCAGTCGATGGTGGTGTCTTGGCACTGGCCTTTCACGCATTTCGACGTGACGCAGGGATTGGTGCCGATCGGCACCGCCGCCGTCACCACCCTGACCTGGCAGTCGTCGTCTGCCTTGCAACCGGCGACGCAGCCCTGCGAGACGTTGCAGAGGTGGCCGGCGCCGCACACGCTGTCGTCGGGGGTGTGGGTGCAGCCCATGGCGCCGCAGCCGTCTTTGGTGCACGGAATGTTGTCGTTGCATTCCTCGGCGCTGCAGCAAGCGGCGCAACCGTTGGCGCAGCAGTGCGTGCCCGCCGCGCAGCCATCGAAGAAGCACGCGCCCCCGTCGCAGCGGGGGTTGCTTTGGCAGGTTGCGGGGCGGCAGTCACTGCCAGTCGTGCACACGGGCGCCTTGACGCAGCCCTTGCTGGGATCACACAAAAAGCCAGCGCCACACTGCTCGGCTTGCGGAGTGTTGCTGCACTGGCCACCGCCGCACTTGTCGACGGTGCAGCCCACCTTGTCGTCGCACTCGTTGGCGCTGCAGCATTTGCCGCAGGTTGCGGTCTGACCGTCCGCGCTAGGGCAACATTGCTGATCTTTGCCGCACCGCGGCACCTTGCTGCATTTGCCGTCCTGACAAGAGCCGACCATGCATGGATCTTTGTGATCGTCGCACTGCGAGTCGTTGCAGCATTCAGCGCAGCCCTTGCCTTCGCAGCACAGCTTGGCACTCGGATCCGGGCACTGGCTGTGGTGGCAGAAGTTGCCTTCGCACGAGTCGACGGTGCAAGCGGCGTTGTCGTCGCACACGGTGGCGGCTTCGCCGGGCAGGCCGGTACAAGCTTTGCGCACCACGCACCCGTCGTTCGCGGCGCAATACTCGGAACTGTCGCACTTGGCGTCGTTGGGCACGAACATGCACTGCCCGGAAAAGCAGGTGTTGGTCGTGCAATCCAAGCCGTCTTCGCAGTCGGTGTTCTCGCAGCACTCGGCGCAGTCGCCGTTGCAACACTTGTCGGCTCCGGGGCACTTGGGGGAGGCGTCGCACGTACCGTCCGCGTTGCAGCGGTCGGTCGTGCAGACGTTCTTGTCGTCGCAGTCTTCGGGGCCGTCGCAAGCCTGCACGGCCGCATCACCACCGTCGCTGGCGCCGCCGCTGTTCGCGCCGCTGCTACCCTTGCCGCCCGAGCTGGAGGTGCCGGCCGCCGCCGCGTCGTCGGCGGTAAAGGCGCCGCCGCTACAGCCGCTCGTCCAAAACGCGGGTAGCAGGGTGCCGGCCAACGCCAGCAACACGAACTTGGGCTTCAAGAAGCTCACGGCAATTCTCCTCGGCAAAGAAGCTGAATCGCCAACGACGCCGGCGACCCAGGCAAGAGCCGGCAGTATAGCAGCCGGCTCGAAATCCAAGAAAATGCTGGAAAATGAGCAGGAGTGTCAGAGCCTTACCCCGCCCGAGCCTCGGCGGGGGCTTCGCGGTATCGCGACGTTGCGGGCGCTAGGTCGCGTCTGGCCGAGCTAAGGGACAGCCCCTAGGCTACTTCTCGCCTCTCGGCCGTGCCGTCCGGTGCGATCAGCAAGTACGGCGAACCTCGGCGCTGCGTGTACGAAAACGAGGCCGAGTTCACGTAGCCCTCGGCCTCGTCTTCACAGTGCGTGTGACCGAACACGACGAGGCGCGCATCCGTCACCTGGCGAACCAGCTCGGCGCCCGCGTACAGCCTCTTCACCGGCAAGCTGGAGTAGCGATCGACGCCCTTTTTCACGGAGCGGTGCAGATACAGCGCGCTGGATAGGGCCATGGCCCCGCCGCCCACGCCGCCCACGCCGCCGAACAAGACTCGCGTGGCGCCACCCGCGACCCCCAAGGTTGCCAACACGCGATCGAAGTACAGCCGGAAAAACGTCTGTTCGAAGTCTTCGTGGGTGGGGCGTGGCAGCGCTGCCAACAAGCTTCCGACTACGTCGCTCGATATGCCGTTGCGCGACGCGAAAGCGGAGACGGCGTCGCGACCTCGAGCTTTTTCCGCGCCCAAACGCTCGGGCACGGCTGCCTCCGCCGTCAGTCGGCTCGAGATCAAGAAGTAGTGCAGAACAATCAGGGGGGCGCGGCCGCGGAAGGTTTTGATGGCGTGGACGAACCCTTGCAGCGGCGTGGTGTGGTGCGCATGTGCGAACGTGAAGGCGTCGTGCGGCGAAAGAAAGCGGCGCGTGAGCGAAATGCCGAGGGGCTCGGTTTCCGGTGACCAGACCGCCAACGGGTGTGCCGGCGCGTTGTCTGGATCGTGCACGTGCCCGTGCTCCACGTGCACCCCGCCGCGGCGGATGAACCATGGCTCGATGCTCAGGCGCGCGTTTGCGCCTACGCCGCACAGATCCAGCAGGCGTTCGCGCGTGCCCCGCGTGACCACT
>JBEQSW010000350.1:0-10489 GCA_040348565.1 Myxococcales bacterium
GTTACGCCCTGCACGCTTGCGGCAGCAGCAAGAGCGACTCGCCGGGGTCGGGCAGCGGCGGCAGCGCAACCAACGGGGGCGGAAACGGCTCAACCGCGGGCAGCGGCGGGGCGCCCAGCGGCAACGGCGCCACCAGCAACGCTGGGGAGGACGCCGGCGGCAGCAACAACGCCAGCGGAAGCAGCAATGTCAGCGGCGGCAGCAGTGGCGGCGCGACCGGCGAAGGCGGGGCCGACGGCGTCTCTGCCGACACGTGCGCCTTCCCCGCGGCGGCGGCTCTCGACGGAGCTGCGGTGCCGGCCGGTTATTGCGCCTACACCTGGGCCAGTGATTTGGATCACCCGCGCGGCATCTTGGTGGACGCGAACGGGGACGTGGTCGTCAGTGACAACGGTCGCATCGTCTTGTTGCACGACGACAACGGCAACGGCGTCTCCGACGACGACGAGCGCGTCGTGCTGGGAACGCAGGCGGGCTTGAACCACGGCATCGCCCTCCATGGCGGGTTCCTTTATGCCTCGACGCCGACCACTGTCTTCCGGTGGCCGTACGCCAGCGACCGCAAGCCGCTCGGTAATCCTCAGCAGGTCGTTACGGGGCTCCCGAACGGCGGGCACGTCACTCGCAGCCTGCAATTCGACATGCAAGGTCGGCTGTACGTGAGCGTCGGCTCCGGCAGCAACCTCGACAGCGATTCGCGCCGCGCGCGCCTGATTCGCTACGCCGCCAACGCGCTCGGCTCCGCGTCCACGTTTGCGCAGGGCGAGCTGTTCGCGGACGGGCTGCGCAACGAAGTGGGCCTCACGCTCGACAGCAAAGGACGCATTTGGGGCGTAGAAAATGGCCGAGACGACCTGCAGCGCGAAGATCTCGGTACCGATATTCACCAGGATAACCCCGGCGAGGAGCTCAATCTGTTCCTGGAGGAGAACGCGGGTCGGTTCTACGGCTACCCGTACTGCTGGTCCGAATTCAACCTGCCCACCACTGGATCAGGAGCGGGCACCCAATGGGCCGATCCCGACAACACCACTCACGACGATGCCTGGTGCAAGAACACAGCCAACGTTTTGCCCCCCATCTTGGCGATGCAGGGTCACTCCGCCCCGCTCGACGTGAAGTTCTACTCAGGCTCCGCGTTCCCGAGCGACGTCGTGGGCGACGCCTTCATCACGTTCCACGGCTCGTGGAACCGAACCACCGCCACCGGCTACAAAGTCGTGCGTGTGCCGTTCGGTGCCGACGGCATGCCCGCGGGCGCCCCCGTGCCGCTGCTCGAGTCTGCCACCCCCGGCGATACGGACGCGCAATGGCCCCATCGCCCGGTCTCGCTCGGCATCGGCAAGAGCGGACAACTGTTCGTCAGCAGCGACGCCTCCGGTATCATCATCGCCGTCGGCCATCAGCCGCTCTGAACGTTGCTCGGAATGGCGTCGGGGGCACTCCCCGACGGCATCTAGAGCTTACGGCATTCGCTTCGCGACCAATTGAAGCCTGGCAGCGTCACCTGCAGGCTCGAGCTTTCCAGCTTGCGCTCAGCGTGAAAGACGTCGATGCGATAGACGCCGCCCGTTGTGAGACCGAGCGCGGACGCGGCCGTCGCGTCGAGCAGGATGCTGCCCTTGGTCGCGTAGTGTACCCCGCCCAGATCTACCGCGAGCCGCTCGTTGATGAAGACCCACATATCGTCGTCGCCGATAAAATCGAGCTCCAGGGCCTCGCTGGCGTCGTATTTGAACCAGGACGTGATGCGGCTGGTGAAGAAGAAATTGTGACGAAGGCGGCCCGCTTGGTGAGCCGTGCCGAATACCGGAACAATCGTGTCCTCGAAGTTCCAATCGTAGCCGTACTCCGTCGGTACTTTCGCATCCGACCATGTTTCCGTCATCGGCTGATCGTCGACCGGGAAGAAGAGCGGCGTTCCGTCGAAGTGAGTGGTCGGTGTCGCGGTGCCCGCGCAAGTATCCAGCGGGCTGCCCAAAGCCGCGGGACACGGGTAGAAGCAGGAATCGACTGCGGGATCGAAATCACAACCTAAAAAGTCGCCCTGGGCGGCGCAGCCGGTGTCTCCGTTGCCGCAAAAGCGCCCCGTGTAGATAGGTTGGGTTTGCCACTGCTCGCCGGACGGGCCGTAGCGATTCACGAAGGCGCCTTGGCCGTTGGAAAAGAGCTTCAAATCGCGGACGATGGCTTTGCCGCCAACGTCTGAATACCAGTCTGAAAAACGGGTGATGCAAGCGGCGGAGGCGGACGCCGTTGTTACCGGCACGCCCCCCAGGAGCTGCGTTTCGACCAAGCCATGCGTGGCCTGGCTCCCGACATTCTGCCCGCGACAAGCAACGTTGAAGTCTGGGTGCTGAGCCGTGAAGTCACGATAGACGGCCGACGCCCGGAGCACGCAAGCGCCGTCCAGTTTTTCGCAGTCGGACAAAGGCTCACAGACAGAGCCCGGCTCGACTCGGCAAGTCGCCGAGCAGCCGTCTCCATCCTTCGAGTTGCCGTCGTCGCACTCCTCGTCGATGACGAGACCATCGCCGCACACCGACGTACAGCCGTCGCGCGAGCACTGAGGTTCGCGTTGACAGGTGGCGCCGCAGCCGTCGAAGGGGACCTGATTGCCGTCGTCACAGGTCTCCGCCCCTTCTGGCTCGCCGTTTCCGCAGACGGTCGGCTCGCACACGCTGGGTTGCCCGTGACAGCCGAAGCCGAGCTCCAAGCGACAGTTGCTCGAGCAGCCGTCACCTGCATCGATGCCGCCGTCATCGCAAGCTTCGTCGGCGGTAACGACGCCGTTTCCGCATTCCATCAGGGGCGCGCTTCCTGCTTCTCCCCCAGCGCCGGCCGGTGAAGCGCCCCCGTTCGCGCCCCCGCGGCTCTGGTCATTCGGCGCGCCCCCGACCTCCGCGCCAACCATGCCACCAACACCTGCCGGCGATTGCTCGGGGCCACCTGCGGCCCCCGCGTTCCCGGCCCCCGCGTTCCCGGCTTCGGCCGTGTCCGTGCCGTTGCTCTCGGGACCTGCCTCCGTGTGCGCCCCACAGGCAAGCACGAGCACCCACGCCGCCACCAGCGTCGGCACCCACGCTCGACCGGCGCGCGACAAGACCAAATTGGAATGACGATTAGTATTGCTCACGGTGGCTCATCGCTCTCTTTCGTTAGCATTTCGGCGACTGTCGAGTTGCATTGGCTTGCTGAGCTCGCTCAGCGACCGGCGATCAGTCGGCCCCCTCGCAAGCGCAAGCTGGCGAGCAGGCCCGCAAACAGGGCGGCGCCGACGAGCAGCGGAACGCCCAGATACGCACGCGCATTTTCGAGCATTCGGTCAGTCAGCTCGCGCACCGCGCTGGTCGGCGTCGCGACCACCACCACCAGCCCGGTGCCGCCAACCGGCGCGAACGCGCCGAGCAGCGCGCGGCCCGAGACCGGATCGATGAAGTTTTCGACGAGCGGCTTTACGTTGGCGCGAGCCGTGAACTGAGCGCGTGGCGCGGGCGTGCAACCGATGCGTTCGCAGATTTTGCGCGACAGCGCCGTGTCGAGTGCTGCCTCCTGGCCGGTGCGAAGCTCCGGCGCGGCGACGAAGCTGATGCCGAGGGGTTGCGGTGCGTCGGCGTCGTCTCGGTCGCGCGACGCCAGGAGGCCGGTCAGACACGCTCCCCCACCGGCGCAGTTCATCTGCACGGCGCCGAAAGTCGAGCGCGCGGGGTGGGCACCGGCCGCGACGCCGATCCATTCGCCTTTGGCATCGAATACGGGCGTCGCCAGCGAGAGGTCGAGCAGACCGGTCGTTTGGGAACGGATGACGCGCGGCACGTACAGCTCGCGGCGGCCCTCGTGGGCCAAGCGCGCCGCGCCTTTGAAATAGTCGCGGAAGGAGAAGTCATCGGTGCGCGGGGTGCCCCGCAAAGCCGGCCAGCGCGCCCTCACGATGCCGTCGGTCGAGAACACGAGCAGGTTCTCGATATCGCTGGTCGCGAAGCGACCGAGCTCCGGGGTGGGGCCGTAGCGGTCGGAGTGGTGCACCAACGCCTGGATCTCTGGCTGCTCCGCCATATTCATCAGGCGCTCGGAAAGATCGCGCAGCTCGTTCATGACCGCACCGGCTTGATGAAGCGCTGCGTTGGCGTTTTGTTCCGCCAACACGGCCCGGCTCTGGCCGAGCACCAAAAAAGGCACGAACGGCAGGTAGAGCAGCAGCAGACACAGCTCCAGCCCTGCGAGCGCCAGTAGCTTGTGGCGGCTCACCCACAGCGCCAGCCGGCGCAGCAGTCGGGTGCTTTCGCTCTGCAGTGGCAGCCCGGCGAGCGCACGGCTCACGTCTTCTGCTAGCTGCGCCGCGGTTTGGTAGCGCAGAGCGGGATCCTTCTGCAGGGCGCGCCGGCAGATGCTCGCGCACTCTCCTTCGAGCTCGCGAGCCAGGCGTCGCTGGGGCACGCACGGCGGCGGCTCCTCGTACTGCACGCGTTGCTCGTAGTCGGGCCCGGCGCCGAACGGCTGCTCGCGCGTGAGCAGCCAATGCAAGATGACGCCGAGGCTGAAGACATCCGACGCGACCGTCAGGGGCGTGACCGAGCTGCCATCGCTCGGAGGCTCGCTGTTCACGCCCAATCCGCGGGCCTGCTCGGGCGACATCCAACCTCGCGTGCCCCCGAGCGCGATGGCTTTGGAGGTGCCGGGACCTGCCAGCTGTTGAGCGACGCCGAAATCTGCCAGGTGCGGCTCGCCTTTGGCGTCGAACAGGATGTTGTCCGGCTTGAGGTCGCAATGCAGCACGGCGCGCGCGTGAGCGCTCGCGACCATGCTGGCAAGCCTTCCTACTAGCGCCAGTGCGTCGCGCCGGTGCCCGTATTTGCCCGCGGCGACGCTATCGAGCAGATTCCCGCCCTCCATCAGCTGCAGCACGAGAAATTCCTCGCCACGTTCGCTGCGACCGTGATCCACCACTCCGACCACGCCGGCGCTGCTGCCCTGCAGCCGGCGCGCGTTGTTCAGCTCGTTCTGAAACGCCAGACAGGCATGCTGCGCCTGGGGGCGGGCCAGCTTGAGCGCGAATAGATCGCCTCGGTCGATGCGCTCGGCTAGATGAACGATCGAAGAGCCGCCTTCGCCGATCTCGCCCAATAAACGGTAGTTGCCGACGACGCGGCTGCCAGAATCGTCGACCAGCTTGAACCAACAGGCGGCGCACTCGGTCGCGTCGCTCGCGTCGAACGCGGCGCCGCAGCGCGGACACACCGGACCTGATGCCGGCTCGTGTGAACCATCCATCATCGTCTCGTTCAACGGACGAACGCCATCTGAGTCGATGGCGCCGGAAACAGGCTCGCGCACAGCTGCCGCAGCTCTTGCTCGACGGCGGCGCGGGCGGCGGCGTCATCCGCGACTGCTTCCTGGTCGAGCGTATCCGCCACCGCTTCATGCAGGCAGGCGCGAAATTCTCTGCGTAAATCGTGGATTGCCTTGCGCGTGGCGACGGCGCTCAGGCCCAAGCGTCGCGCTACCGTCGCGATCTCTTCGAAGTTCATGTTGGGACCTGGCAAGAAATGACGCAGGGCCTCGAACCGCTCGGGGTTCGAAGAGCGGCTGCGTTGTAGCGCCGCGGCGTGCTTCAGCGTGTCGATCGCGAAGCTGCGCAGGAGCTCGTGCTCGGCGTCCAGCGATGTGCTCGGTTCCAGGAATTCGAAGCACTCCGTACGTGGCCCGGGGTTTCGCTGCGCCCACCAGCGCTTGCGAGCGTTGCAAATGTAGCTGTGCAGGGCGCAACCGAGCCAGCCGCGGAATCTCCCCCGGCCTTGGACCACCCGCGGCAAGTCTTTGAGCAGCTGCTCCAGAAACTCCTGCTTGGCATCTTCGACGGTCAGGTCGGGGGGGCGCCGAGCACGGCGCATCCCAGCCTCGATGAAGCCCTCGTAGCGGCGCACCAGCTGCTCGAGCGCGATCCGGGCCTCGGGGCCGCCGGCCTGAGCTCTGCGGATGATGCTCCAACGCGTCGAGCTGAACGAAGCTTTGGTTGCCATATTGGGTACAGAACCAAAAAACGTCGGCCGTTACCTGCGTCCGCACTATTGCGGTGGTGGCGTCGGCCCGGGCTGGCCACGCCGCCCGCTGCGATCGTTGCTGCGGTGCATGGCTCGCCACGCTCCGGGTGTAATTCCGTAGTGCGCCTTGAATACCCGGCACAGGTAAGCCTCGTCGCGGTAGCCGAGCTCCGCCACGATCATGCTCAAAGACCGTCCTTTTTCGAGCTCGCGCTGGGCCTGACGCAAGCGCAGCGCGTTCCAGCACTTGCCGATGCTGGTTCCGTAGCTCTGGCTGAAGCGTGCGCACAGGCGCCACTGAGAGAGCCCGCTCACGCGCTCGAGCTCGGTCAGCGTGGGACGGCGCTCCAGGTGGCACGCGAGGTAATCGTTGACGCGCCGTAGGCGGTAGTCGCGCTCCGCGGCAAGCGAAACGCCGTGCGGGCTCGGCTTCTCACCCAGGCGGGTGAGCAGCGCCGTGAGCGCCTCGGTGCTGGCGCTAGCGATGGCGAGCGCGCTGCCGCCGCTGGCCACCGCTCCGACGAAGCGATCCAGCGCCTCGAACACCAGCGGATCTTGCGCCGATGGGTTACGAAAATGAAAGTCCCCTCGGTACCCTAGCTCGCGCGCGGCCTCTGCGACGAGGCTCGGCGAGAAGCGAACGACGTCGAAGTCCGCCGCGCCGACGCGAGCGCGCACCCGTTTGGTCACGTGCACGTCGCCCGGCTCGATCAGCATCAGGCCACCGCGCTCGGTCGACAGGGAGCGGCAACGGGTGCGCCATTCGGCGACTAGCTCACCCTGCTCACGATGAATCAGCGCGACGGTAAAGCCATCGTGCGCCTCGCACCAGTGACGGTGGGAGCCTTCGACCGAGAGGATCTCGATGTCTCGGTGAGGCTTGGCGACCGACACGCGCTCGCCGGGACGATCCGTCGATCCCCAATGGCGAACATCGTTTCTCCGCACCATGGTGCCAAGTTACGCCGCCGGCCGGCGGGCGAGCAACAGCGACGGTTGCACTGGCTTGCTGGGTCGAGAGCGGGGTTACGGGACCCCGTCAGCCGGGGTGGGGGGCGGCTCCTCCTCGGAGGGTTGCTCCAGGGATGGCTCGAGAGGTGGCGGTTTGTTCGATGCTGGAGCGGGTGGCGCCGCGGCGGCAGGCGGTGGTTCCGCGACCGGCGTCGCTCTTGGCGTGGCCGTGCCCCACCTCGATGGTGGTGCCGAGGCGTCCTCCTGATCCTGCTCGTCGCCCTGCTGCAAGCGACTGCAACGGCTGGTATTGATGAATCCGTAGATCGCCGAGCCGAGGAACAGCGCCGTGAAGCTGGCTCCCAAAGCGATGTCGGCTTCTCGGCTGAGCGGCGCGTCGGGGCGGTCGTAGACGCTGTTGGATGCGCTGGCGGCCATGCCGGTACGCACCAGCTCGAGGGCGCCGAAGGCGGTATCGAAGCCGGGCGCCAACTTGGAGCTCGTGCAATCCCCGGAACGCACGCGGGTCGCGATCCGGCCGTCGTTCGGGGGAGTCCGGACGAAGATGAAGGAGCAACCCGAGGTGCTGCTCAAGAGCAGGAGACTCACGGCGGCGCGCGCAATCTTTGATGGTGTTTGTTTCATGGGTTCCTCGGCTCGTTTTTGGGGATTATCGCGCGGGCGCTCGGTCGAGACTGGCACCCGCTTGTTGGATCCAATCGACGGCGCTCGGAGCTCAGCGCTTCCACCACAACAGGGCAGCGAGCAGCGGTCCCTGCGCCAGGAAGATCGCGAGCAGCAAGCCGTGCAACGAGCGCAGCGGGCGCGGCCAGCTCGGGCCCAGCGCGCGCACCTGCCGGTACAGCCGCCAGCTCCAAAATACCGCCAGTAACAGCGCCAGATCGCGTGCCGCTCCGGCGTGGAACGCGTCGTCGGCGCGCAACGCCAGCAGCACGCCGAGCGCCGTCGGCAACGCCACCGATGCGAAGGCCATGTTCTGTGCGACCGCCGCCGCCATCGCTGATTGGGTGACCAGCGAGCGACGCAGGTCGAGCCCGCGCGAGCTGGCTAGCAGCAAGGTGAGGGGAGGCTGCAGCAGATGCGACAACCCAATCCAACGCACGAGCTCGGTGGCGATCATGCCCGTGACTCCCCCAGCGTGAGGAACCGATCTCCGGCTGGGATCGGCGCGGTCGGATCGATGCGTGCCTCGATCACCACCGGCCCGGAGCCGCGCAAGCCCTCGGAAACGGCGCGCTGCAGCGCTCGGACGTCGGTCGCAACCACGCCTTTGGCGCCGAAACCCTCCGCGATGCGCGCGAAGCTCGGCGGCGCTTGCCAGCGCCACGCGGCAGGCGGCACCTGCAGGCCCTGTTGCGCGACGCCAGCCCCGATGAACGCGCCACCTCCATTGGCCCACACCACGATCACGTAGCGATCGAGCCCGAGCTCGACGGCGGTGTGGAGCTCGGACGGAACCATGGCCTGGCCCCAATCACCGACCAGCGCCAGCGTCGGCAATCCGGAGGCGAGCCGCACGCCCAGCGAAGCCAGAACCGCCTCACCCATACAGGCGCTTTGCTCGATGCTCGAAAACGCGCGCTGGGCGGGGGTGAGACGCCACTGCTGGTAGCAGTAGAGTGCGGCAGATGTGACGTCGAGGCAGACCCGGACGCGCTCCGGAAGCGCCGCTTCGATGGCGAGAGCTGCGGCCTCCGGATGCATCAGGCCCGAACGCCGGGTGAACGCCTGGCGCTGCGGTCGCGGCGGCAGTTGGTCGAACCACGGCTCTCGCGGGCGTGCTTGGCCTCGGGCGACGAGCGCGCGCACCTGCGTCAGGATCATGTGGACCTCTCCGAACAGCGCGATGTCCGGGTCGCGCTTGCGACCGAGGCAGGCCGTGCTGTCCGCGACTTGGATCACCGTGCGTCCCGCGAAGGCTTCGCCGAGCCGGCAGGTAAACTCGCCCAGATCGCTCACCGCCAGGACGAGGTCGGCGCGATCCAAGGTGCGCCGGGCGTGCGCCGAGGCGCCGAAGCTGTACACGCCACACGAGCGACGTCCGTCGATCAGCGACAGCGCGTCCGGGGTGGTGGCCAGGGGGGCGCCGAGCAAGTCTGCCAGCTCCAGCAAGACCGGCACCGCCTCGGAGGCTTGCGGCCCCACCAGAATCGCCGGTCGCTCGGCGGTGAGCAGCCGCTCCGCCGCCTGCTCGAGCAAGGTCGCGGACGGCATCATGGTGCGTCGCTCCTCTGCACTGCCAAAGGTATGTTGATGTGGACAGGTCTTTGGCTTGCCTGGGCCAAGGCGACGCCACGTCGCAGCGCGCGCACGACGAGCTCGGGCGTGGTCGCGTCGAAGCTCCAAGCCGTCAAGGCGCGCGTCGCCTGGGTGACCGAAGGTCCATCCCAACCCTCGCCGGCCTGAACACTGCCGCAGCCTATTGCCGAGACTTCCCCCGAAATCACCACCACCGGGCGCCGATTCACGAACGCGGCGTGCAGCGCCTGCATCAGCCCATAAACGCCCACCGACGTGATGACCAAGCACAGGGTGGGCTGCCTGGACTCCCACGCAATTCCATTAGCGAGAAACCCGGCGCCCAGCTCCGAGCGCGTCGGAATCGGTCGATAGCCCAGCGCATACGCCGCCTCGAGCAGAGGCATGTCATTGCCCCCTGCCACGACCGGCACGAGTTGGTGTGCTTCGTTGCGGACGCCGTCGAGCGCCGCGATGGCCACGTTGCGCGCGCGCCTGGCGGCAAGCAGGGGCAACGCCATCGTCTCCGGCGCGAGTCGCACGGCCCGAGCAGGTGAAAGGTTCATACAAGGTAATGAACCGCCCGAAGCGGCATGTTACCGGGCTCGCCGAGCGGCCTACTGGAGTCGTCTAGCGTGTGACACTGACTCAGGTCGTCGTACTTATTTCGAATCGCCGCTACCAGGCGCAGAGAATGTGAACGCGAGCGGTGTCATAGTGAGGGCTTTCAATCGATGCCGGAGCCCGCAGCCAAGCCCAACGTCCCGCGCCCTCCCGCCGCCCCACGGACCCCCGTTCGGCAGGCGCTGAGCTCCGAGATCCGCATGCGCCCGCCGCAAGCCACCCCGGCCCGCCCAGCACCCGCGCCGCGCCCGACGCAACAACAGCACGTCGCGCCCGCGCCCGCGCCCGCGCCGACACCGGCCGCGGCGACTCGTCCAGTGCCGGCCACGGCGACCCGTCCGTCACCGGCCGCGGCGACTCGTCCAGCACCGGCGCCCCGCCCCACCGCGCAACCGCAGGTCGCGCCGGCACCGCCACCGGTCGTTCAACAGCTTCAACCCGCGGCTCCACCGGCACCAATTGCAAAAGCAAAGCCGCAGCCTCCGCCACTGCCCCCGCCGCTGCCGCTCCAACCAACCCGCGCGACGCCGCCTCCGCTTCCGGCGGGCGCGCCGATCATCACTCGCGCCGTCACCGCCCAAGCTCCGATTCCCGCAGCGACCGTGCCGATTGGG
>JBEQSW010000351.1:0-6980 GCA_040348565.1 Myxococcales bacterium
GATCTCAGCGCCGGGATGGATGTCGACCCCGGTGTCCACGTGCGAAATCTCCGACAAGATGCGAGGAATCAGCGGCACCTCGAGGCGATAGAGCTCGTGGGCCAGCCGGTGCAGCGTGATCGCGGCCATGCCCGGATAGCAAAAGATGGCTTCGTCGATGCTGGTCGCCGCCGGATCGCCTTCGAACGCGGCGCGCGCGTCGCTCTCCAGCAGGTTCCGCACGTCCGGCAGCCGTACCGCGAAAGCGCGCACGATCTCGGTTGCGCGCGCGTGTCTGAGGGATGCGTCGTCCGAATAGCTCAACGCTCGCCGCACCTGCTCGAGCAGCCTCAACAACGTCGCGTCCAGGGTGTGCCCGACGAAGTAGTCGAGCCCCTCTTCGGTCAAATCGGACGGCCCGAAATGGGCGGGGAACAGCGCCGAGCGCAGTCCCCGAGCGATGGCCACCAAGGCATCGTGCGACGGGAGCTCGCGACGCCCGAGCGCGCTTCGAGCGCTGTTGAGTGATCGACTGGCGGCCCGCAGCTCCTTGACGATGGGGTTCAAATCCCAGCCGTCGGTGACCAGGTTCCGCGGCGCGAAATCACTGCGAACCAAGCTATTGGTCACGACGCCAACTCCCGCCCTTGCTCGCCATCGAACAGCTCGGTGGTCAGGTAGCGCTCCCCGGAATCCGGCAGCACGCACACGATGGTCTTGTCGAAGTTTTCGGGCCGTTTGGCCAGCCTCACCGCCACCGCCGTGGCCGCGCCGCCCGAGATGCCGGACAGGATGCCCTCCTCACGGGTGAGCCGCTTGGCAAATTCAATCGCTTCGTCGTTGGCGGCAAGCTCGATGGAATCGACCAACGACAGGTCGAGCACCTCGGGCACGAAGCCGGCGCCGATGCCTTGGATCTTGTGCGGCCCTGGCCGGAGCGGCAGCCCCGCGCGATGTTGCGTCAAGATCGGGCTGCCCGCCGGCTCGACCGCGACGGTTTGGATCTGCTTACCCTGAGTGCGCTTGATGTAGCGAGAAACGCCGGTGATGGTGCCGCCAGTGCCGACACCGCACACCAGGATGTCGATGGCGCCCGCGGTGTCCCGCCAGATTTCTGGGCCCGTGGTGCGCTCGTGAATCTCAGAGTTGGCCGGGTTCTTGAACTGCTGCAGCAGCACGTAGTGGTCAGGGGCGGCTCTGGCGATGGTCTCGGCCGCCGTGACCGCGCCCTCCATGCCCAAGCCGCCGTCCGTAAGCACCAACTTGGCCCCGTAGGCGCGCAAGAGCTTGCGGCGCTCGTAGCTCATGGTTTCGGGCATGACCAACGTGATCGGGTACCCGCGCGACGCCGCCATGAAGGCCAGCGCGATGCCGGTGTTGCCGCTCGTCGGTTCGACGATCTCCTTACCCGGACCCAAGCGGCCGCGGCGCTCGGCGTCGACGATCAGCGCCGAGCCGAGCCGGCATTTGACCGAGTTGGCCGGGTTGTGGCTCTCGACCTTACCCAGCACGAGCGCGGGTGCGCCGTCGACGACACGACGCAAGCGAACGAGCGGCGTGGCGCCTATGGAATCAGCATAGCTTTCGAACCAGGGAACGGTGACCGTCGACATGGGGCTCCAAATCCGAGACGGCTGTCACGTGACGCGCTTCCGCTACACAGGACGACTGTCTGCAAGAGCTGGTGAGCCCGGTCCGGCCAGCCGCAGAGGCTTAACCGAGCGAGCCCACCAGCCCGGTACAGCTCGACCGGGCGAGGCGTCGTTGGGCGAGCGGCGGGGAGGAGCTGGGCATGACGACCGGAACGGTAGCTTGGCCCGTTCCGTCAAGCAAACGCAGCAGAACGGTCTTTCTTGCTCGCCACCCGCTACGCGGCCGAAGTCTGGCGGCGATTGAGCATCCACATCAGGACCATGATGCCGAGAAACAGAGCGCTCGCCACCGCCAGCGACGTGTGGATATTGGTCACGCTGCCGACGAGGCCGACGGTGATGCCACTGAAGGTGCGCAGCCCGGACGCGGCCATGCTGAACAGGCCGAGCACGCGCCCTCGCGCCGCTTCCGGCGCGTCCAACTGAACCAACGTCTGCGCCATGCTGCTGAACGAGAGCTCGAAAAAACCTGCCAAAAACAGCAGCGGTAGCGCGACCCAATAGCTGCGCGTGACGGCAAAGGCGAACAATGCCGCCGCCCAACCGAGTGAAAGCCTCAGCGCATTGCCGCGGTGGGTGGCCAGCAACTCGCCACGACTTTCCAACAAGATGCCGCCCAGCAGAGCACCGGCCGCGTCGGCGCCCAACAGTGACGTATAGGCTACTCCAGGATCGCCATGGCCCAGGTCCGAGGCGAAGCCGGGCATCTGCGCTTGGTAGCTGTTGCCAACGAAGAACGACGCCGCGCCGGCCAACACCATCATGGCGAGCGTGGTTGGCAAGCCACGCACGTCACGAGCCGTGGCCAGGATGTCGGCGAGCCCCCGCACCGCGCGCTTGGGCGCCGCGGCCAGACCGCGCAGGTGCCGCCCGAACGGCGCGCGTGTCAGCCAGAGCAAGATCGGCAAATAGAAACAGGCATTCAAGAAGATGCCGAATTTCGGCCCTAGCGTGAGCATGATCAAGCTGCCCATGCCGGGCCCAACCAGCGTGCCGAGGTAGCGAACAGTGGCGTTCAGCCTGACCGCGCTTTGCAGCTGCTGGGTGCCGACGATGTCGTAGAGCAGCACGGAGCTGGACGTGCTCCAGAACACGCCAGCCAAGCCATGCAGGGTGAGCAAGATCATCGCGTGCCAGATCTGAAGGGTGTCGGTGACGAACAAGTAGCCCCAGGCCAGCGAAACGCCCATGAACATGACCGCGCCGATCTGGATCAAGCGGCGCGAGTCGATGCGGTCGTTCAAGCCGCCGATCGCCACCGAGAACAACAAGTAGGGCAGCCAGTGCGCGACCACCGCAAACCCGCCCAACGCGGCCGAATGAAACTTCTGGAACGCGACCCAGTAGCTGATGACGTGCTCGACGTTGTCCGCCATCATCGTCATCAGGAAGGTGAACAGGAACATTCGGTAGCCGCGCACCGACAGCGCGCCAAAGGCTCGCGGCTCCGTCGTCCCGGCACTCGTCGTCTCCGGCATTTTCGTGCGGGTTGTTTAGCAGATGCTGCGAACGGTCGACGTCGGCGTGCGCCGCCGGCGCGCGCGCGCTGAAGCTGCTGCCACAGCAGCAACCTGGCTCGGCGCGCGCCTGGCGGTGTTGAAACAAGACCTTATGTCCCCTATACTAGACACGACGAAACGCTCCACGTTCTTGTTAGGCATGTTGTCCGCCCCCGTACTTTCGGTGCTGGGCGAGCGAAACGCGCGCGGCGCGTCGCCGTCGGTCATTCGCATCGCTGTTCCCGGCGTTGGCGTCGGTGATCGCCCCAAGACCGGCGGCTCTCCCCCCTCGACAGTGGGCCTGCAGGGCTTGCTGGAGGAGGAATTCAAAGCCGACGGCATCAAAGTTCAGTGGAGCTACCTGCGTGGGGCGGGGCCGGCCGTCAACGAGCGCCTTCGAAGCTTGGGCCGAGACACGCTTCTTGAAGGAAGCGTTGAAGACCCAGAAGCTGGAGGGCTACTGGACTGCCTACGACGCCGACGGCAAGCCCAAGGCGTAGCGGGGCGAGCCCGTTATCAGCAGCAACGCACGCTACTACCAGCTACCTTCGTTCGGCATCGAGCGCCAAGGCTCGGCTGGCGCTAGCGCCGCGCCACGCTGCAACAGCTCCACCGAATGGCCGTCTGGCGATTTCACGAACGCCATGTGGCCATCGCGCGGAGGGCGAAGAACGTGTACGCCGCCCGCCTGTAGGCGGCGACACGTCTCGTAGATGTCCTCGACCTCGAACGCTAGGTGACCGAAGTATCGGCCCGTCGGGTACGGCGTTGGCTCGTCCCAATTGTGGGTCAGCTCGATTTGGGCCGCGTCGCCCGGGGCGCCAGTATCCAGAAATACGAGCGTGAAGCGCCCGGCCTCGTTGTTGGTGCGCCGAAGCTCGCGCAACCCCAACTTGGTGACGAAAAAGTCTAGGGCAAGCTCGAGGTCGTACACGCGAAGCATGGTGTGCAGGTAGCGCATGGGCGGGTGTCGCAGCTTCTACCTCGACGAGCGAGGCCAAGCCAATCCCCGAGCGGATTGCCCGGTCGATCAGCGGCCCAGGACCAACGCTTGTCAGTCATTCGCTGGCGCTCGGCTTCCACGAAGTGAAGCGGCGCTCGACCTCACGTAGCAGCCCGTTGAACGCCACGCCGATGACGGTAATGGTCAGAATGCCGAAGTACATTTGCGGAATCTGGAAATTGTATTGGGCGTAGATGATGAGGTAGCCGAGGCCGGCTTTGGCGCCGATCATTTCGGCTGCCACCAGCACCACCAGCGACGTCGCTCCTGCCAAGCGAATGCCCACGAATATCGTAGGCACCGACGCGGGCAGGATCACCTTGCGGAACAGCTGCAGCGAGCCCAGCCCCATCGTGCGTGCTGACTTGACCAGGAGCGGATCGACCCCTCGCACTCCGCTCACGGTGTTGAGCAGCAGGGGCCAGGAGCAAGCGTAGACAATCAAGGCAATCTTGGACGTTTCGCCGATGCCGAGCAGCAAGATGAAAACCGGCAGCAGCGCGAGCGCGGCCGTGTTGCGTAGCGCCTCCAGCAGCGGGTCCAAGGTGCTGGCGACGCCTCTGTACCAACCCATCAACAGGCCGAGCGGCACCGCCGACAGGATCGATAGCGAAAAGCCGAGCAGGGACCGCGACAAGCTCGCCCGCACGTGTTGCCAGAGATCGCCGGTGCTGGCGAGCGTCCAGCCGGCGGCCAACACCTCCGACAGCGGCGGCAGGAACGCCGGCTCGACCAGGTGGGTCCGCGGCACCAGCTCCCACAACGCGAGCACGATAGCGATCACGTAGGAGCGGTTGAAGGCACGTCCAAAGCGCCCCAGCAGCTTTGACACGTTGGGAACGGGCGGCGACGAGGCGCGAAGCTCGAGCGACTGCGGCAGACTAGCCATGGGCGGTCACCCCTCGCGACGACGCCGGCGCGACCGAGCTGCGCCCCAGCTGGCTGCGTCGCTCTTGCTCTTGGGCCCGCTTCACCTCGTCCCGCAACACCGACCAGATCTCGTGGCGCACGGCGGCAAAGTCCGGGTGCGAGCGCACGTCGTCGCTCTGGCGCAGGGCGTCGGGGACCTCGACCACGGTTTTGATGCGCCCCGGACCGGAGGTCATGATCGCGACGCGTTGCCCGAGCGCGACGGCTTCGTCGATACCGTGCGTGATGAAGATGATGGTCTTGCCGGAGGCCTGCCAGATGCGCACCAGCTCGGCCTGCAGCGTCTCGCGTGTTTGCGCGTCGAGGGCCGCGAACGGCTCGTCCATCATCAACACTTCGGGGTCATAGGCCAGGCTGCGGGCGATCGCGACGCGCTGCTTCATGCCTCCCGACAGCTCGTGCGGGTGCCGATGCTCGAAGCCGTCGAGGCCGACCAGCGACAAGTAGCGCTGGGCGATCTCGCGTCGCTCTTTGTCGGCGATGCCCTTCACTTCCAAGCCGAAGGCCACGTTCTCGAGGGCGGTGCGCCACGGAAACAGAGCATATTGCTGAAAGACGATGCCGCGATCCATCGCGGGGCCACCGATCGGCTTGCCGTCGAGCAAGATGCGGCCCGAGCAAGGCTTCGTCAGACCCGCGAGCAGATCCAAGAGCGTGGACTTGCCGCAACCGCTCGGCCCGACGATCACCAGGAATTCGCCGGCCTGAACCTGAAAGCTCATCTCGGCGAGCGCGGTGAAGCGCGCCGGCTTCAACGCGGCGCGCCCGCGTTCTTTGACGCCGAAGGTCTTGCTGACCTTCTCGAACTCGATTTTGGGGGTCACTGATTTCTCCTCGGCTATCGAAGCGTTCGCAGGCGCACCTAAGTGGGGCTTGGTACGCTCTGAAAAGGATTGAACTCGTTGCTGTACAGATCGGTGATGCGCACTTGTCCAGGCGCGAGCTGACCGCTCTTCACGAGCCAGTCGAGCCAAACCTGAAATTCGCTGCTGCGAATCACCCCGCCCGGCTCGGCGATGCCAGTCGAGCGCCAATACGGAATGGCGCTCGCGTCTTCGCTACGGTGGCGCCGCTGAATGATCGCGGTATAGCGCGCGATCACCTCTTCTCGGGGGTGACTGCGCGCCCATTCGATGGCACGAGCGACCGCCGAGACGAACTTTTTGACGGTATTCGGGTTGTCGCGCATGAACGACAGCGTGAACACGTAGCTGCCGGCCGTGAACTTGCCGTACAGGTCGAAGTCGGAGAACAGCTTGCGGATGCCGCCGCGGCTCAGGGCCTTGTCCCGCAGGATGTTCTGCAAGCCGGCCACGTCGATTTGATGCTGACGGAGCGCCTGCTCACTCGTCACCGGCGGCACGACCACCAGCGTCACCTGGTCCGCTTCCGCACGGCTGAGGCCGTTGCGAGCCAGATATTCGCGCAAGATGAACTCGGCGTGCGCCCCCACGGTGTTGACCCCGATCTTCCTACCGATCAAATCCCGGGCGGTCTTGATCGGGCTATCCTCCAACACGTAGTACCCGAGCCAGGTGTTTTCGTCCGTGCCGTAGTAGCCGATGACGCCCTTGACCGGCGCCTTGGCCGCAATCAGCTTGATGATGGCGCCGTTGAACGCGCCGCCGTAGTCGACGTCACCTGTAACCACGGTCTGGATGTCCTGGGGGCCACTGATCGTGTTGCCGACGTAGTCCAGCTTGATTGGCGCCAAGAACCCCAGATCTTCGGCCAGCTCCGGGAACGTGACTTGACCGGTGAAGCCTTGGCAACGCAGCACGAGCTTCTCGGGCGAGCTCGAACCGTCGGCGGCGGCCTGACGCGGCGCTTCACGCCTCGCACAAGCGACGGTGAGCAACGCGAGCAGCAGCAGCGCCAGCAGAGGTCGCAGGGGTCGCTTCACCGCGCCCGTGGCCT
>JBEQSW010000420.1:0-9552 GCA_040348565.1 Myxococcales bacterium
GATTTGGTGAATCCTTGTGAGCGCGCTAGTTGCCGCTTTCGAGCGCGCGGTGGATGGCGTCGGGGACGACGCCCAGCTCTTCGGCGATGGCGAGCAGGCGCGTGTTGTGCGGCAGCTCGGTCAGGTACAGCTTGGCGTACGGCGTACCGGCCAAGCCGAGCAGGCGACGCTGCACGAGTGGGACGGCTTGGGCGATGGCGGTTTTGGCCAGCTCCGCGTCGCCGAGGTCCATGGCCGCGTCGTGGTACGCCAAAAATACGGGCGCTTCGTTGAGCAGGCTGGGCGCGCCTGCTTCCAGTAGCTGCGCTGCTTCGCGGGCGAGGTCGAGCGCGGCGTGGGCGTTGCCGCAGCGCCTTTCGGCCTCGGCCCACATGCCGAGCGCGACCGACAGCACGTCGCGATTGGCGGTGGAGCGATAGGCCTGAGCCGACATGCGCAGCAGGCCGAGGGCGCGGCGCGATTGCGCGTCGCTCTTGCTGCGCAAAAGCTCGCAGCCGCGATAGAACAACATGCCCAAGTTGGAGCGATCGGGAGCAGCCCAAACGCCGGCGGCGGCGGCGTCGGCGTCTTCGCGCACCGACGCCAAGTGGGCCTCGAGCTTGACGTCGTTGCCGAAGGTGGCGGCCCAGCCCAAAAGGTTCATTTGCGCATGGCGCACGGCGCCTTGGCTGCCGATGGCGTCAGCCAGGGCCAACCCGGTCTCGATCGCAGTGCGGGCTTCTTGGCGCGCGCCGATGGTGGTGAGGGCGAAGCCCAGGTTGCTCATCAACATGGCCTCGCGCTCGCGCAGGCCGGCGGCCCGCGCGGCGCCGGCGGCGTTGCGGCGAGCTTCCAGAGCCGCGCCCAACGCGCCGGTGGTTTGGCGAACGATGGCTTGAGTTTGGTAGGCGTCCACGGCCGCCGAGCTCAGCTTTTGGGCGTGGCCGAGCGCGAGCAGCCGCCGGGCTTCGCTCTCGGCGTCGGCGAACTTTCCGGCGAACGCCAAGCGCATGGCGAGCGCCGCCGAAGAGCGCGCTTCTTCGTCGAACAAGTGCAGCGCGGCCGCTTGATCGCGCGTTTCGGCCAAGCGTTGGCTGATCGAGTCGCCCGAGCCGCGCGCGTCGTCGAACCGGGCACGGGCGCCGCGTGCGCGCACGGCGCTGCCTTCGTCGTACACGTTTTCTTCCAGCGCCGAGATGGCCGTCTCGCGCTCGCTGGCGCGCGGATCGAGCCGGCTCCAGGCTTCGTCGAGGCACAAAGCGCGCTGAAAGCCGCTGGGCTTGTCCTCGGCGAACGCCAGCGCTCGCTCGGCCATGCTGAGGGCGTCGGTCAATGCGTTGGTGGCCAGGGCACGTTGCGCGGCCTTGGCCCAGTAGTCGGCGGCGCGCGTGTGCTCACCGCCCAAATCGTAGTGGCCGGCAACGGTCGCCGAGTCTTCGCCCATCGAGGCGAGCCAAGCCGCGGCCAGCGCGTGCAGCTCTTTGCGCTCGCGTTCGCCCAACGAAGCGTAGGCGACGTCGCGCACCAGGGCGTGCTTGAACAGCCACTCGCGGGTGCTGGTGAATCGCGACACGTTCTGCTCCGTCAGCACCTCGGCCGCCACCACCGCTTTCATCACGCCCTCGGAGCCGTGCATGCCCAGGGTGTCGAGCGCGGCGTCCCAACACGTCAAGCCGAAGACGGACAAGCGACCGACGGCGTCGCGGCATTCGCCCTCGAGCGCGTCGAGGCTCACCTGGATGGCGGCTTGAATGGTGGGGGCGTGGCGGGCGTCGCGGCCGGACGCGGTCAAGCGCGCCAGCTCCTCGGCGAACAGCGGCAAGCCGGCGGCCTGATCGGCGATGCGATCGACGACCTCCTCCGGAATGGCGTCACCCAGCACCGCGCGAGCGATTTGGCGCGCGGCGCGCTTCGACACTGGGCGGAGCTCGAGCCGTACGTGGTCTCGCCCGGCAAAGCGAGCGGTTTGCCCTTGCCAGAACTCGGGCCGCACCAGCGCCATGGCCACCAGCGGGCGGCCCGTGGCGCGGCCGAGCATGTGGTCGATCCAGCCGATGCTCTCCGGATCCGCCCATTGCAAGTCTTCCATCAAGATGGCGACCTGCTCGTCTTGGGTGACCTGCAGGACCAAATCGGTCATCGACAGCCATAGGGCGTCGCGCGAGCCGCGTGGGTCGAGCCCTTCGGGCAGGGGCTCGTTGGCCAGCAGCCGGGACAGCAGCATGCGATTTTGCGAGCTCAGGTCGTCGCGCGTGGAGGGACCGAGGCGCGAGATGATGGCGCGCTCCGCCTCGGCGCTGGTGGCGCCTTTGGGCAAGCTGATGATGGCGCGCAAGACGTCGGCGGCGGCACCGAGGGCGTGGCCCTGACCGTAGGCGTCCGAACGCTGCAGCACGATGTGCGGCGCTCCAGCTTGGGAGGAGATGCGCGCCATGACCTCGCGGCGGAGGCGGCTCTTGCCGATGCCGGGCGGACCCGTGATCGAGACCAACACCGGCGTCGAATCGAGCCGCGAGCGCTCGAACGCCGACATGACTTGAGCCAGCTCCGGATCGCGACCGACGAACGGTGCGCCGCCGGTGCGCTCGCCGCGCGCGGCGGCGATGGGCTCGCCCACGACCGCCGAGCCGTCGTCGCGCGTGCGGAACTCGTAGCGGCCGCGACCGAGCTCACTGGTGGTGGCGTCGGCCAGCACCATGCTCGGCTCGGCGTCGCGCGAAAGCGCCGAGGCGCGGTCGACGACCTCGCCCACCGGCTGCACTTCGCCGGTGGCCGAAGCGTAGTCGAGACGAGCGCGTCCGCTGGCGATGCCGACGCGGGCGCCGCTGCGCGCCAGGCGCCGGCCCAGCTCGAGCGCGACCGCGGCCTCGTTGCCCACGGCGCGGCGCGCGCCCAGGTGCGCGACGATCGAGTCTTGGCCGAGCGGGACCGCGTCCGCGCCGCGTTGCCGGAGCTGCTCCAGCGAACGTTCGCGCGCGGAGCCGGTGCCGAAGCGAATGGCGACGATGGACGTCACCAGTCGCGACCCGCTCCACCCCAGCCGCGAAGAGCGCACCGACTCGACCGGCTCGAGCCAGCTGGTGCGCATGCCGTCGCGCGAGGCTTCGCTCAGCAGCTCCAGTACCTCTTCCATGCTGCCGGGGCGGGCGTTCGGGTCGGTCTCGAGCATGCGCGAGACGAGCGCGTCGATCATCGGTGGAGTGTCGCGCCGTAGCTCGGCCAAGCGCGGTGCGCTGGTCGTCACCAGACGGGCCAGGGTGGCGATGATGGTCGGACCGACGTGCGGCGGCCGGCCCGCGATCAGCTCGAACAACGTGGCACCCAGCGAGTAGATGTCGGAGCGAGCGTCGATGGGCGCGTCGCCGCGCGCTTGCTCAGGAGCCATGTAGGCAGGCGTGCCGACCACGTCGCCCGAGCGCGTGATGCGGATGTCGCTCTTGGCGGCCACCCCGAAATCCACGATTTTGGGCCAAACGTTCTCGAGCGAGCCGTGCGACTCGAGCGACTTGCACAAGAACAAGTTGCCCGGCTTGATGTCACGGTGAAATACGCCGGCGTCGTGGGCCGCCGACAGCGCTTCGGCGACTTTGATGCCCAAGTCGGTGGCCTGCTGGATGCTCAGCGGTTCGCGCCGCTGGCGCTGGGCCAGGTCCTCGCCATCGAGCCATTCCATGGCTACGTACGGCAAGCCGGTCTCTTCCAGCACCCCGAAGGCAACCGTCTTGACGATGCCGGGGTGGTCCAGGTTGGCCAGGAGTTGCCCCTCACGCATCAGGCGGTGCTCTTCGTCCGGCGCGACGCCGGCATCGGCCGCGATGACCTTGAGCGCCACCGTGCGCTCGGTGACGAGGTCGAAGGCGCGATAGACGATGCCTACCCCACCTCTGCCTACCTCGCGTTCGACGACGAACCGGCGGCCTAGACGCCTGCGCTCCGAGCTAGTCGACTCTTCCAAGAGCCTCCAACGTACCCCCGTGGGCGCGCGGACGGAAGCCCGTGCATTCCGCTCCCTCGAAATTCGAGGAGCCGCGCCTTGGCCCCACGCGTAGACCCAAGTTTCTCGCGCGGGCGAGGCGAATCGAGGTAGTTTGCGTGGGGCACGTGGGATCGTGCCTCAAACTTTGCGTCGGAGAGGAGCTTCGGTATGGGACTTCGTTCTTTTATTGCGGTGGTTTCGGTGGTGGCGGTGTCGTTGGTCGGCCTGCAGGGCTGCAACAAGGACGCCCAGAAAATTGCGCCCGACACGCGGGGTAAGCGCGGTGAAACCTGCCTGGCGCGCAATGACTGCGACTCCGGCCTGGCCTGTATCGGGGGCATCTGCGCCAAGAACGAGTTCAACATCGACGTGACCGCCAAGCAGTGCACGCGCGTCGAGTGCGAGGTCACCGAAGACTGCTGTGGCAACAAGGCGACCGAAGCGCCGGCCAAGTGCCGAGATCGCAACGCGATTTGCGATCCTACCAATCGGCTCTTGCCGGGGTGTGTCACTACCTCTTGCACCTCCGACACCAGCTGCCAGGGCGGCGGCACCTGTCCGATGGGTATTTGTCAAGGTGGCCTAAGCACTGGCGCCTGCGCCGTCGCGGGAGACTGCCCGAGGGACACGTGCAACCTGGCGACGAGCACTTGCACGCTGAGCGGTAGTGCCTGCGCGAGCGACACCTCCTGTCCGTATTACAGCTCGATCGTTAGCTGCTCGAGCCGCGCGTGCAATTGTCAAAACCCCGTCTACGATCCGACGGACCCCATCTGCACCGATCCCGACTGCGAAGACATCTGCTTGCTTCGCTGCCAAGACTCGCTCTGTCTAGAAGACAAGTCTTGCAAGACCGACACCGAGTGCTTGGCGCTCGGCCTGCAAATCTGCGACGGCGGCCGCTGCGTGGAGTGCGTCGACAAGACCGACTGCGACCAAGACAACGACGAGACCTGCGAGAAAGGCGTGTGCCACAAGCCGTGCAAGCAGAACGAGGAGTGTCCTCTGTTCTACGAGTGCAGCAAGGGCGACTGCGTCTATCACGGCTGCAACGACGACCGCGAGTGCATCCTAGCGGCGGCCCGCAACGTGCAGACCGTGCCCGGTGAAGGCCAAGCGGCGGCCTCGAACAGCTCCGATGACCCGCGCTTGTACAAGTGCTTGCCCAACGACGCCGACCCCGATCACAAGACCTGCAAGATTCCGTGCGAGAACGACGGCTCCTGCGGCCAGTTCCAGGTCTGCGACAAGGGCTACTGCAAATTCGTCGGTTGCGACAGCGACGAGCAGTGCCGCAACTACCTGGGCATCTCCAACCAGATGACGAGCGACAGCAAGCCGTTCATTTCGACGGCCAAGTGCGAGAGCCCTGCCGACATCATGACGACGAAGTAAAAAGGCGGCAGAAGCCCGGCGCCCGCGGTCCATGGCCGCGGGCGTCGTCGTTTCTAGACTTCGCTACGTGCACGGAATGAATCGGTCGCGGGCGCGTACTCGAGATTGCGCGCGTAGCGACAGCGCTTTGCCGACAGCTCGACGCCGAGCGCGTCGAGCCCGAGCGCGTTGGCGACCGCCAGCACCGTGCCCCGTCCGCAAAATGGGTCGACCACGCGGCGCGCGCCGGCTTCGTCGAGCAAAAAGCGGCAAGCGGCGTCGCAGGCGCGGGTGCCCATCGCGCGGCTCCATGGCTTTTCGCCGGCTTCGGGCAGCACGTCGGCGCTCGGCTTTTTGGGCAAAATGGCGTCGCCCAAAGTGAACGCCAGCAAATGCGAATAGCTGGCGCGCCCCTGCGTGAGCGTGCCAGGCGGCTTGCGGCACACGACCTTGTGGAAGACCAGCTTGGCCCCCACCTGCTCCGCCGCGCGCTGCACCAGGTAGCCTTTGTCGACCCATTCGCCCTGAAAGCGGATGTCGCTCTGAAAGAACACGCTCGGCATGCCCGGCGCGGGCCAGCGCATCACCAGGGCTGCGGCCTCGACGAACCAGCTCTTCCAGCCAGCGAGGCCGGGTCCCAGCTGGGGCAGCTCGGACACGTCGGGTAGGGAAGTGACGACCGCGTCCCTCGGCTCGGCGGCGTTTTCACCGAGCCATGCCAGCGCCTCGCCCTGGATCACCAGGCGCTGCGGTGCGCGCTCTGCCTCAGCGACCGTGAGCACGCCCGAGGGAGCGCCGACGCACGGCGAGTGATGGCGGAGGTTCGAGGCTCGGATCGTCGCCCAGCTCTGGGGCGGTGGGCGAGCGAGCCGCGCCCAAGCCGCTGCCCAGCAAATCTGCGAGCGTGAGGCGCGCGCCGCGGGCGGTGGCGGCAGTGCGGGCGATCAAGCCGAAGAGCTCCAGCTCGTTGCCCGGGAATTCGTGCTCGGTGAGCGCGGCCAGCGCGGCGGGCTCGATACCGAGCGGCTCGCCCGAGGTACCGACGCCGAAGCGGCTCAATCCTTCGAGCACGAGCGCCCGGAGGTCCTCGGCGCGATCGGCCAGCTTGGGCAACCGCAGCTGCCGTTCGGAAAGCGCGCGAGCGAGCCCGTCGTGCAACCTGCCCGCCGCAAGCAACGCGTCGACGGGACTGGGCAAACCAAACACCAGCCCCGCCGGCAACACCTGCGACGCCGGCGCCGCGAGCGGGCGATTGACCAGAAACAAGGACAGGTGCTCTTGAATCTCTCGCGGCAACGCCGAGGCCCCGAGCACCAGCAGCGTGCCCCCATCCGCCGCCACCAAGGGCGAGCGCGCCTTGTCTCGCCAAACCTCGAGGTCGCGCGCTTCGCGCTCGGTGGCGTCGACGGTAACGAGCGGGCCGTCGGCGCGCGGGCTGCACAGGTGCGCGTGAGCCGCGAAACCTTCGGCGTCCACACCGGGCGGGGTCAACAGCGCCAGCGGCGCATCCAGGCGCGCGAGGCGCTCCAAGCCTTCGAGAGCCAGGCGCGCCGCCGGGCTGAAAGCGGTGGTGCGCACGCCGCGGGCCAGCCGCTCGGCGGGCCAGCGGTGGCGCGCGGTTTGGGCGCCGATGGCGTGGCTCAGCCGCTCGCACTCCGTTTCCAGTAAATTGGCGCGATTTTGCGCCAAAAGCTCGCGTTCGCGCGCGCGTGACAGCGCCGCCGAGACGGAGATGAGCGAGCTGATGCGATCGGACAAGCTGCGCAGAGCCCGCGCCTCCTCGAGGGTGAGCGGGCTGGTTCGGCTCTCTCCGGGCAGAAGCACGAAGCCGAGCGGCCCGTCTTCGTCGCACACGACCGTGGCCGAGTAGGCGCCGCGCGCGCGGAACCAAGCCAAGAGACCACGTACCTCGGGCCGGCGCACCTCGACCGCCGAGAGCGCGTCCAGGCGCAGGGTGCGCTCTGGCTCGCCCAGTGCCAGCTCGTAGAGGCGCTCGGGCGCTTCGGCGCGTTCGACGTGGAGGTAGCCCGCCACGTCGACGGTCAGCACCTCGCTCGGCGACTGGCGCCAGATCTCGGTGCGAGCGTTGCCGGACGAAGCGGTGTTTTGCAGGGCCACCAGCGCGGCGGTCAGGGCGGTGTTCGGATCGGGAGACAGCGCGCCGCGGCTCGCGGCTTCGATGGACAGGAGCCAGCGCGACTGCTCGGGGCCGAGCGGCCTGGCAATGCGGTGCGCCAACAGCCCCACGAAAACGCAAGCCAAAGAGGCGCCGATCAAGATGCTGCCGCTGGCGCCGGGTCGAGCGTGAGCGAGCGTGCCGGCCGCCACCACCACCGGCACCCCGGCGATGGCGACGGCCAAAATGCCGCGCAACGCGCGGGTCACGCTGGTCGGCTCGGCGGCGGTGGCGGCCCAGGCCGCGAGCGCCGCGGCGGCGCACATGGCCGCGGGCAGAAAGCGGTCCGGTGGCGCCAACGCCAGGGACGCGCCGAGCACGGCGACCAGCAAGGTCGTGACCGACAACGCGAACGCGCTCGACGCGCGATCGCCGACCCCCAGCTCGACGCGTCGCAGGTTGCGCAGCCGCAAGCTCGCCGCGCACTGCACGAGCAGCGAGCCCGTTGCGGCGCTGGTGGTGGCGTAGTCGATGAGCAACGGGTCTTGCAGAAAACGTCCCGGCACCAGCGCGAACGCCGCGGGAATGGTGGTGGCGATGGCCCACAACAGCCCGCTGAAGGCGGCGCCGTCGAGCGCCTCGGTGGCTTTCGGAGCCGCCAGCATGCCGCCGAGCGGTTTGATGCGACCGAGCGCGACGAGCGAGCTGACCGACGCGATGCCGACGCCCAAGTTGGCGGCGGCGTCCAGCCCCGGTCGGCCCGGCCCGCCGACGCGCGCTTCCAAGAACAGCGCGATGCCGAAGGCGGTGAGCCAGCCCGCCTTCCGCGCGGTGGGGCTGACGCGGTCGGACCCCGCCGCGACCTGCGAGCGGCGGTAAACAATGAAGAATCCGAGAAAGGTCGCGGCGCTGACCACGAGCACGACCCCGCCCGGCCCGCTCCGCGCGGCCGCAAACGCCACGTAAGCGAGCGCCAGCAGGCACAGGGCAAGCTCGCGGGTCATCCCCGGCTATATACCGAAGATTCTGGCCAATTGCCCGAACCGCGGACCGGTCCGCGCGCCCCGGGACCGGGCGAAGCTTGCCGGGGCGAGGGGACAGGGCTATCCGGCCGCTCCCGCGTGGGCGAAAGTAACGACTAGGGCACGCCTCGCGCCCCTCCCGAGATGAAGAAGAACTACGTCCTCGATACCAACGTTCTGCTGCACGACCCCCACGCCATCTTCAAGTTCGAGGACAACGATCTGTTCTTGCCGATCTACGTGATCGAAGAGGTGGATCAGTTCAAGCGCGACTCGAACGAGCGCGGTCGTAACGCACGCACCATTTCGCGCCTGCTGGACGGGCTGAGCGCCAAGGGGCCGCTCTCGGGCGGCGTGTCGCTCGACTGCGGAGGCTCACTGCGGGTGTTCGTGCCGGCAACCCGGGCCGAGCTGCCCATCGCGCTGAACCCCGGCTCCGGCGACCACGCCATCTTGCAGACCGCGATCGCCATTCGCGACTCGCATGGCGACACGCCGACCATCTTCGTGACGATGGACGTGAACCTGCGCATCCGCGGGGACGCGCTGGGGCTCACCACCGAGTCGTACGAGAACCAAGCCGTCGACTTCGAGCACCTGGAATCGGGCATCGTCGAGCTGCCGGTGACGGCGGCCGAGCTCGACCGCTTTCTCAGCTCGGGCAGCGCCAAGCCGCCCGAAGGCGACAAGCTGCCGCCCAACGTCTGCGTGGTCCTGCGCGACGACGGAGAGCGCCCCCGCACCGCGCTCGCGCGTTTTCACGCCGACACCGGCGACATCCGGGCTCTCAAAGTGCCGCGCGAGGGCTTGTCTGGCGTCCGGCCGCGCAACCGCGAGCAAGCCTTCGCTCTCGATCTATTGCTGGACGAGAACGTGCGTTTGCTGACGCTCGTCGGCAAAGCCGGCACTGGCAAGACCTTGCTGGCATTGGCGGCGGGCCTGCGTCGCACGGTCGAAGAGGGCGTGTACGCTCGCTTGCTGGTGAGCCGTCCCGTGATGCCGCTCGGCCGCGATCTGGGCTTTTTGCCCGGCGACGTCGATCAAAAGCTGAACCCGTGGATGCAGCCCATCTACGACAACTTGGA